>NZ_JAKNJD010000007.1:0-313009 GCF_022132345.1 Butyricimonas sp. DFI.6.44
TAATCCGATTCCATTGATTTACCAAAGCGGATACTTGACAATAAAAGAGTTTGATGCAGAGTTCAAGAATTACCTGCTTGCTTTCCCGAATGAAGAAGTTAAATATGGTTTCATTAATTTTCTCGTACCTTTCTACACCTCCATTCCGGACGAAGAAAAAGGGTTTCACATAGGCAAGTTCGTGCAGGAATTGGAAAAAGGGCAAGTCGATGCCTTCATGACCCGCTTACGTGCATTCTTCGCGGACTTCCCTTACGAGTTGAACGAGCGGACGGAACGACATTACCAAGTAGTGTTCTACCTCGTGTTCAAGTTAATGGGACAATTCACAGATGCAGAAGTACGGAGTGCCAAAGGACGGGCAGACGCCGTGGTGAAAACGCCAAAATATATTTACGTGTTCGAGTTCAAACTCGATGGCACGGTAGAGGAAGCCCTCGCGCAAATAGACGACCGGGGGTATCTTATTCCTTACTCTGCTGACGGACGTGAACTCGTGAAAGTGGGCGTGGAATTTATTGCTACCGAACGGAATATAGGGACATGGAAAGTCAACGCTTGAGTGCCGCGGAGCTCATTCTCAATGCGTGTAATCCAGCACTTGAATGTTCTCCCCCACCTTCCGCACGATAGCCGCTTTCATCTGTGCAGCATGGGGACACGGGAACCCGATGGGTGTTCCTTTAAAAATACATGACGCCAAAGCGATCACCTCAGCCCCCCTGTCAACCAACATCTTCGCGCGACTCACCGCCCGTTTACCGGGACAACCGCCACAAGATACGATACCCACGATCTCGGAAGACCCTACACCCTCGAACGCCAATTTTCCTCCCGAAGCACACTTGATACAAGTGGTGGCGGGACAAAGATCCTCCGTCTGCTGACAACGAATAATTCCTACTTTCATATTCCGTGATTTATATTATCCCACAAAGATAATATAACATTCAAGAATGCCGCTCGAATTTCCGGGAGAATATCACAAGAAGAAGACAACCTACCACGGCAAAAGGAACCCCGACCAAAGCGGGATAGCGATAATCGAGTCCTGCCTGCAACGGCAAGCCCCCGGCGTATGCCCCGATGGCGTTTCCCAAGTTGAAAGCGACTTGCGCACTGGCAGCACCCAACATCTCGCCTCCTTTCGAGTAACGAATCAGCAATACCTGTTGCGGACTAGACACGGCAAACAAACAAGCCGTACACACGCACATGAGTATCACAGTCACCCATGATATCCCGGCAAAGAAAAAGATTAACAGCAAACTTAACCCAATCGTGCCCTGCGCGACGGCAGCCACCCTTCCCGGCGTGTAGCGGTCGGCAAGTCGCCCGCCCGTGAGATTCCCGATGACCATGCCAAATCCTGCCAATATCATCAGAAATGTAATCGTGTGAGCGGGGAAGCCCGCCTCGTGTGTCAAGAGAGGGGTGACATAACTATACCACGCGAAAGTACCACCGTTGCCTAACAACGTCGCTCCCAACAGTAACCAAGGGGCGGTAGTTTTCAGAAAACGGAATTGTCCCCGCAGCCCGGTATCCGGTACACCTTCCACTTGCGGCACCCAGCGCCATATAAAATACAAAATAAGTATTCCCCAAAAACCGACAAGCCCGAACGTCAACCGCCATGAAATGGATGCACTCAACGCCGTTCCGAGAGGGACCCCGAACAGATTCGCGATGGTCATACCCGCGATCATGATAGAAACCGCTTCCGAGCCTCTCCCCTTGTCGGCAAGTTTCTCCGCCACGATAGAAGCCACCCCGAAATAAGCCCCGTGAGGCAACCCGGACAGAAAGCGGGCAAACAACATCACCCAATAATTGGGAGCCAAGGCCGCGCAAGTATTTCCCAGCATAATCATTACCACCAATCCCAGTAATATATGTTTCAACGGGTATTTCCGTGCCAGTATCAGCACGGGCGCACCCACGCAAACACCTAACGCGTACGCGGATATCAAATGACCGGCAGTAGCGATGCTAATATGCATATCGGCGGCGATATCGGGCAATATTCCCATCATCACGAACTCGGCAATACCCAACCCTAAGGTTCCGAATGCCAAAGCAACAAGACTCTTTTTCATACACTTCCTTTTATAAACAGAAGTCATACGAAATTTTCAAAGATCGTGTGACTGTCTTAATGCAGAAATAAGTAATATTAACATTCAAACCTCATCGTACCGTGATATGGAAACACCCCTGCTTATACTCGTAACGGACGTAGCATTTCTTCTGCAAGCGCAAATCCTGCAACACGTCTGCCAGCACGCTCTTCAACTTATCCCCGGGGGCACCTTTGCGTCCGTCCTTTTCAAAACGGGCATACGCGATGTCAAACGTGGTACCGTACACGTGGGCAGAGTTGGCACTGGCGTTAATGTTCTTTTTCCGCAGATTCTTCACGCTCGACCCCGTGCGCAACACGCTGGTCACGACAATACTATGCGCGGGCAAGCCCTTTTGGTAAAGCGAATCTTTAAAATTACGGGCTATCGTTCCCAGCAACTCACAAGCCTCCGGCACCAGATAAGGCTCGGAGTGCGTGAGCTTGTCGACTTTGAACAAGCTACAAGTCTTTATCTCTTTCAGCGTCCTGTCGGCTTTACTCAACTCCCCCGATGAAGTCAAGGGAGTTATCCCCAAGCGTTTTGCCGAGGACAGATGCCGATCATTCAGATCATTAAAAGTACGCTGATAATTTGTGAAATACACGAAGGGGCGTTTGCTTTTCTGTTCCTCCTTACAAGCCCCGAATAATACCGCCGCACAACACACCGCGGCATACCACCACACGATTCTTCTCATTCTTCAATCTTTCCATTTTTCACAGGTTCCACGTGTACCGCCACATGAGTACGCTTCCCGTACCTTTCACGCAAACGGTTCTCGATGCCCGTGGCCACCACGTGTGCCTCCCGAACCGTCATATCCGGCTGAACCCGGATATGCACCTCGATTGCAAAATCATTACCGATACGACGAGTACGCAAGTTGTGCGGATCTTTCACCTGTGGATCTTTATTTATAATAGTAATAATTTCTTTCTCTACTTCCTCCGGTAACGAACGTTCCAGCAGATCATTCATACAGGGAATCAGCAATTGGATGGATACTTTCACGATAAAAACACTCACGATCACCGCCGCTATCGGGTCAAGAATATGCCAATCCTTCCCCAGAAAGATAGCCCCGGCAATACCTAAAGCCGTACCAATCGAAGAGAAAGCATCCGAACGATGATGCCACGCGTTGGCCACCACCGCCTGACTCTGCACCCGCCGCCCCGCAATCGCGGTATAGCGATAAAGCACCTCCTTTACCACGATTGAAACAATTGCCGCGATGAGAGCGATCATATCGGGACTCCCGATCTCCTCACCTTTTGAAACGGCAATAATCTTGCTCAATCCACTCCAGAAAATCCCAGTCCCGACCATTAACAGCACCAAACCGATGATTGCCGTGGCAAGCGTTTCATACTTCCCGTGCCCGTAATCGTGTCCGGTATCCTTCGGTTTGGCGGAAACTTTGACAAATACCAGAACAATAATATCCGTGATGAAATCGGAAAGGGAATGCACGGCATCGGCAATCATGGCGCTACTCTTCCCGAGTATCCCCGCCACGAACTTGAAAACCAAAAGCCCAAAATTCGCTATCGAACCGACAATAGTGACCCTATATATTTGCTTTTCCCTATTTTTCTCTTCCATTACATCCATTTTTACCCTCACAAAATTACAATAATAATGCAAAATTCTCCCTTCATTTCTACGCGGATAAAAATAATTCATGTAGTTTTACAACATTTTGAAAGTTTAACCGTTCAAATACACAAATTATATAACCAAAAAAATATCGAAATATGAAACTCTTGGATGAATTCAAAGCATTTGCCCTGAAAGGGAACGTAGTGGATATGGCAGTCGGTATCATTATCGGTGGTGCTTTCGGGAAAATTGTATCCTCTCTTGTCAGTGATATCATCATGCCTCTCGTGGGTATGTTGATCGGCGGTATTAACTTCACGAACCTGCACATCGTGCTAAAACACGCCCACACGGACGAGGCGACCGGGAAAATGATCGAGGCTGTCACCGTTAATTATGGTAATTTTATACAGACAACGCTCGATTTTTTGATCATCGCTTTCTCCATCTTTATCGCCATCAAGTTCATGAATAATCTACGGACAAAGAAAGAAGAAGCCCCCGCGGCACCTCCCGCCCCCACGAAAGAAGAAACATTACTAACCGAAATCAGAGATATACTGAAAGAAAAGAAATAAGACAAAAAGAGAGCCGGCTTAAAAAAGCCGGCTCTCTTTTTGTCTTATCTTATTTCTCCAATCTTACAAACTTCAATAAACGAAGCTCCCTTTCCCCGTCCGAAACTACCGCCGACAACCACGACATAATCGTCGTCCTTGATACCCTGCTTCATCAACATTTCGGGAAGGTCGTTCATAAACTCGTCACGGGACATCGGTTTTTCCGTGTAATAAGGATATATACCGAAAGACAATGCCAATTCCCGCATCACCCGCTCGTTATAGCAACGGGCATACACGGGCAGATCACTCCGGAAAGCCGACAGGTAACGTGCCGTACGACCGGACAAAGTATCCACCACGATAGCCTTAATGGGCAGCATCAAAGCCGTTTTCACGGCAGAACGGGCTAACGCCGCGGTAATCTCATTATTGATACGTACCAAACTTCTCCCGGCATCCGGCGGCACAGTACCCTCGTTCTCCTCCGCCACTTCCCGCATCACGGTCACCGCCTCCACCGGATATGCCCCGTAAGCCGTTTCACCGCTCAACATGATAGCATCGGTACCCATGTAGACAGCGTTGGCGATATCACTGATCTCCGCCCGCGTAGGTCTGGGATGCTCGATCATCGTGTGCAACATCTGCGTGGCGATAATCACGGGTTTCTTGCTCTCGATACACTTCTTCACGATATATCGCTGAATCTTCGGTATCTTCTCCGCCTCGATCTCGATTCCCAAATCCCCGCGGGCAACCATTACCCCATAGGCATAATCCAGAATCTCGTCTATATTATCCACTCCGTCCTGATTCTCTATTTTGGCAATCACCTTGATTTTACTGTCACGGGCATCCAGTATCGCCTGTACAGCCATCACGTCTTCCTTGTTGCGCACGAAAGAGTGGGCGATAAAATCCAAATGATTATCCACCGCAAAATCAATAAAAGCCCGGTCTTTATCACTTAAAGATTGTAATTTCAACGAAGCCCCCGGCACGTTCACGCTTTTCCGGTTCTTGATTGTAGCCTCGTTCGTCGCCATCATCTGTAAACTATGGTGATGTTTTTCCACGACCACAAGTTCCACGTCCCCGTCGTCAATCAGCACCTTGTCCCCCACCTTTATATCTTCCGCGAAATACGGGTAGGAAACATGAATTAATTTACCTTCCATCTTCAACTCCGGATCACCGGTCAGGTAAACCGTTTCTCCCCGGTCCACGTGCATGGGTTCGTCCATCAACATGGTGCGTACTTCCGGTCCCTTCGTATCGATCAATATGGCTATATCGTCAGAAACTTTCCGAACGTTTTCCACTACCTTCAACGCCTGCTCGATATCTTGGTGAGCGGTATTCAACCGCACGACATTCATGCCCGCGCGGTATAAACTCTCCAAAAACTCCACATCACATCTTTTGTCGGATATGGTAGCCACAATCTTTGTCTTCTTCATATTTTATATTATAAATCTAAAAAATCATTCGTCCAATAAAGCCTGCAACGCCAACTCGTAAGATTTCAAACCGAATCCGGCAATCACCCCCCGGCAAACAGCCGTCAAGTAAGAAACGTGCCGGAAAGGCTCCCGTTTCGCAGTATTCGAGATATGCACCTCGATCACGGGGCATGAAATAGCCGAAATAGCGTCCGCGATAGCTATCGAAGTATGCGTGTAAGCCCCTGCATTGAGAATAATACCGTCACACGCGAAGCCTACCTCATGAATTTTATTAATCAACTCCCCCTCCACGTTAGACTGGTAATAATCGATCTCCACCATCTTGTAAAACTCTCTCAACCCCGCCAGATAATCATCGAAAGAAGTTTCTCCATAAATACTTTTTTCTCTGACACCCAACAAATTGAGATTCGGTCCATTTAAAATCAATACCTTCATAACATTTGTTTTTAATCTTTCGCGAAATTAACAAAAAAACGACGAACGGGGATTCCGCGTGCCGCATTTCGGCAATTAAATTTTTATTACAAAAGCCTTCATGGATTTTTTTTACGTTAAACTCGACAAAAGTGTTACAAGTCACGAAAAAAACTTCTATCTTTAGCTGGCGAAAACTTATATAGTTCTCTTTATATAGGTGAAAGTGGTGAATTAGAATTTGTATTATTTATATTGTAACACGGTTAAACATGACTTGGAACGAAACGATAGATAGTTTTCGGACATATTTGGTCTTAGAAAAATCGCTATCTCCAAATTCGGTAGAGGCCTATCTGAACGACATCAGAAAGTTAGCAGCTTATTGCGAAAAATTGACTCCTCCATTAGATCCAAAAGAGGCGTCTTATAATGTATTGAACGAATTTCTCATGGTATTGAAAGATACCGGGGTTACCCCTCGCACGCAAGCGCGAAGTATTTCGAGTATAAAATCTTTCTTCAAATACTTGCTGTACGACGGGACTATCGGACTTAACCCGGCAACTTCTTTGGACTCCCCGAAAATCGGACGTTCGCTTCCAAGCATACTAAGCGTTGAGGAAATCGAAGCGATGATCGACAGTATCGACATGAACAAACAAGAAGGTCAACGCAATAAAGCAATTCTGGAAACTCTTTATTCTTGCGGCTTGCGAGTATCCGAACTCGTGAATTTGAAACTCTCCCAGATCAATTTCCGCACCGGATACATCAAAATCGAGGGAAAAGGCAACAAGGAACGGATTGTTCCGCTGGGAGCAAGAGCTAAAGACGAGATTCGTTGCTATCTAAAGAAAGACCGGGATAAAATGAAAAAAGCGAGAGGACACGAGGACATCCTATTCTTGAACAAGATGGGGAAAGCCCTCTCCCGTGTGATGATCTTCAATATCATCAAAGAAACGGCTCGCCGTGCAGGATTGAGCAAGGTCGTATCTCCCCATACCTTCCGTCACTCGTTTGCATCCCACCTCGTGAACGGCGGTGCGGACATTCGTACGGTGCAGGATATGTTGGGACACGAATCTATTTTAACAACAGAAATTTACACGCATTTGGATAACAACTTCACCCGGGACACGGTTACAAATTTCCACCCCAGAGCGAAGAAATCCCGTAAATGATCCTTATATTTGTATCCGATACTTTCGGGTATCGGATACATTTTTATATATAAGGACAACATGGAAAACAAACAAGATATACTAAAGCAGTTGGCAGATAGCGACATGGAAGTCGTGAAAAGTGCCATCGAGCAAATCAAACAAGAAGGCGATATCTCTATCGCGTCGGAATTGCTGGATATTCTATTACGCAGTCAAGATACAACCGTAATAACAAACATCACGTCATTACTTTCAGACGTGAAAGATTCCGACTTCAAAACCATTTTGATGGACAAACTTATCAACGCGACAAGCGAGTCGGGGAAAGCAAACCTCCTGCGTATTTGTTGGGAATCCGCCATTGATTTCTCTGAATACCTCGATGTATTCGTGGATATGTTATTAAACGAAGACTTTATCACGGCACTGGAAGCCTCCACCGTAATCGAAAATCTAGGTGGTAAAATCCCCGAAGAAAAAATACATATCGCCATCAAACGCCTCCAAACAAACAGCGATGAAAACAAGAATTTCCTGCTGGAAGACACGCTCCTGCATCTCGAAGAACTACTTCGCCACGACGATGAAGAAGAGGACGAGAATGACGACCATCACCACCATGATCACCATTGCGGTTGCGACGGGCACTGATTCATCCACTCCATCACCTGCCCGACTTTCTCGTCAATCGGCATATTGCCGTCGAGCCATTTAATATCAAAACCGTCGCGTTCCATCTTGCGAAACCAAGTCATCTGGCGTTTGGCAAATTGGTGAATAGCGATATTCAATTGCTCCACCATATCGTCATAACTCAATTCTCCGGTAAGATAAAGAGTGAGATATTTGTATTCCAAACCGTAATAAATCAAATCCTCCGGTTTAATACCGCTATCCAGTAATCCTTTCACTTCCTCCACCATGCCGGATTGCAAACGCGCGTGCAGCCGCTCCGTGATTCGTTGACGGCGACTTTCCCGGTCGAACAACACCCCGACAACCAGCGATTGAATTTCGGGGAACTCGCCTTTCACCGGTTCATGTGTTTTATAATACTCCGCGATCTCTATAGCCCGGATAGCCCGTTTGGCGGTATCGGTATCCGTCGTGTTATGCAGTTCGCGATAAGACGCCAGTAATTCTGCCAACTCCGGTAAAGACTTCCCGGACAAACGTGCCCGTAATTCCGGATTCTCCGGAACCGGAGTCATGCGATACGCTTTCAATATCGACTCCACGTACAAGCCGCTTCCCCCGCACATCACGGGAAACACTCCCCGACTCCGGCAATCATTCCACACCTTTAGAAATTCCTGCTGGTACATGAAAAGATTGAAACGGAAACCCGCATCCGCGATATCAATCAGATGGAAAGGCACCGGCTGCCCCTCGTAAACATATTCTCCCAAATCCTTACCCGTACCGATATCCATTCCCCGGTAAATCTGCCGGGAATCCGCCGATATGATTTCTCCCTTCAATTCCGCCGCCAACCGTACAGCCAAAGCTGTTTTCCCCGTTGCGGTCGCTCCCACGATAGATAATAAATTATACATGAACTACGAGCTATTACAATTCTTGATTCTTAACTTGACAAAGGTAATATTTTTTAATTTATTCCTTGATTTAACAACAACCAAAGCGGGAAATTGCTATATTTGGAAGCGATAAAATGAACTTATACACGAAAATTATACAACAACTATGGTAAAGGATGACACTATTCGCTTGAGAGCCCTTGAACCGGAGGACTTGGAATACTTGTACAAATGGGAGAACGATATGGATTTATGGGAAGTCAGTGATACACTCACCCCATTCTCTATATTCACGTTAAAAAAATACATTGAAACGTGCCATCTGGATATCTATACCACCAAGCAATTGCGCTTGATGGTGGAACGGATTGAACCTCAAACACGTGTAGGATTAGTCGATCTTTACGACTTCGATCCTTATCACCAACGTGCAGGTATCGGTATCATGATTCACGACAGCGAAAACCAAAAACAAGGATTCGCTACTTCTGCTATCCGCCTGATGATAGACTACTGTTTCGAAACGCTGGGACTGAACCAGATATACAGTAGCGTGCCCAGTGGCAACATCGGCAGCCGGAAACTGTTCGAGAAACTCGGTTTCGTGCAAACCGGTTACCGCAAAAACTGGCTGCGCCGGGGTAACGGGTGGGAAGATATTGTATATTTCCAACTATTAAATCAATAAACCAGACGAGAGGCTGTTTATGACAGCCTCTCTTAGTTTATAAAGTTCATAAAGTATCCCTTGCGGGAGCTAAAGTTTATAAAGTCAAGAAAAACACTTTATGAACCTTATAAACTTTACAAACCTTATAAACCCATTATCATGAAACACTCTTTATTATTGGTATGTTTATTTACAGGGCTTATCGCAAAAGCCGAGATTCCGGAGAAAACAATACAAGCCACAATCAACGCCATTCAAACCAAAGGCGGTACCGATAAAACTCTCATCGAAGCCGGAGTGCGTCAAACGGCGCACCTTTGGCAGACGCAAGACGGGACGGATACAGAATTTCAAGAGTTTTGCGTGAATAACTACATCACTACCGCGGCGGAAAAGGAACAAGTATTCCAAAAAGTAAGTCATTATTTTGAAGCCCTCTGGGGACATTTCAACGAGATATCGCTCCAGTTGCAGTTGAACCTGCACCAAGATAACGGCCCTCTTCATGACATCGACCCCATGTTCGGGGCATACAGTCCGGGGGCACACCTCATCAACGATTTTTACAACAACAAGATCGGGTTCATCATCGCCCTCAACTTCCCGGAAGTTCCCTTGCAAGACAAGGAGAAACTGGGTACAGACCGCACGGCATGGGCATACGCCCGTCTGGGTGACGTGTTCACGGAGAGAGTACCCGCCGAACTACTGCAAGCAGGAGCCAAAGCGGAAAGCGACGCCGACGTCTATATTTCCAGCTATAACATCTACATGGGACACGTGTTGAATCCCAAAGGGCAAAAACTATTCCCGGAAGACAAAATACTGCTTACCCACTGGAATTTACGGGATGAAATCAAAGCCAATTACAACAAAGGAAAAGAGGGACTGGACAAACAACGTACGGTGTACGAGGTAATGAAGCGTATCATATCCCAAGAAATCCCGACACAAGTGATCAATTCCGGTGCTTACGACTGGAATCCTTACACGAACACTCTCGCTCAAAACGGGCAATCCGCCACCGGGACACCGGAAGACACGGAGCGTTACCAACGGATGTTGAATAACTTCCACGCCATGCAAGCCATCGATCCTTACGCCGGAAAGAACTTTATCGACCGTAAATTCTCCGGAGAAATGGAGGTTTCCGTGGAAGACGTGAAAGCTCTGTTCAATCAATTTCTCACCTCCCCGGAATTAAAAGAGGTCGGCAAAATTATCTCCAAACGTTTGGGAAGAAAGTTGGAAGCCTATGATATATGGTACGACGGTTTTAAACCCCGCAGCAATCTGGATGAAACCAAACTGGACGCACAAATACAAAAACTGTATCCCGATGCCGGGGCATTCAAGGCAGGACTTCCCTCTCTGTTAATCCATTTGGGCTTTACCCCGGAGCGGGCGAACGAGATATGCGACAAGATTGCCGTGGATGCAGCCCGCGGCTCCGGTCACGCGTGGGGAGCCGCCATGAAAGGTCAACAATCCCATCTCCGCTCCCGTATTCCTTCCGAGGGAATGAACTACAAGGGATACAACATCGCCGTACACGAGTTCGGGCATAACGTGGAGCAAACGATCTCCATGTATAACGTGGACAATTTCATGATGGCAGGAGTCCCCAACACGGCTTTCACGGAAGCCCTCGCTTTCGTATTCCAGAAACGGGATTTACAACTTCTTGGCATCGAGAACAACGATCCGGAGAAAGACAAACTGGACATCCTCGACAAGTTCTGGAGCCTGTACGAGATCATGGGTGTTTCCATGCTCGACATCTCCGTGTGGGAATGGATGTACGCCCATCCCGACGCCACGGCGGAACAACTCAAAGAAGCCACAATCACACTATCAAAAGAGATATGGAATAAATACTACGCTCCCGTCTTCGGTAAAAAAGACGAAACCGTACTGGCAATCTATTCGCACATGATCAGCTACCCGCTGTATCTATCCGCCTACGCTTTCGGACAAATCATCGAATTTCAATTGGAAGACTATCTTAACGGCAAAAACTTTGCCCAAGAAGTAGACCGCATCTATCGTTTGGGACGCCTCACCCCGAACGAATGGATGATCCAAGCCACGGGCAGCCCTCTAAGCGTGGAACCTCTGGTACACGCTTTACAAAAAGCGATAAAGAAATAAACTCTAAATCGCCTTCGGCGAGTTACAAGTTGCAAGTTACATTTGCCTTCGGCAAGTTGCAGGTTACAAGCCATATTTCTTGCGTTCAAGACTGTATTCCAGCTCCTCCTCTGTTTATAGAGGAGGTAGCACGAAGTGACGGAGGAGTTTATTAATTAAGTGATTGAGTGATTTTAGATTCAATGATTCCAGCCGCACGAACAACACTTCGTTAATCACGGAATCGGCAATCATTGAATCACTAAATTCAAAAACTCCCTCCCGGCTTCGCCGTACTCCCTCTATAAACAGAGGGAGAGTTGAAATACCGTCTTAAATGTTAGAGAAGCAACCTGCAACTTGCCGAAGGCAAATGCAACTTGTAACCTGCAACTCGCCGAAGGCGAACATATAAAGTTACGCTAGCCAGAACCATCCCCCATAAGGTTACGAACAACACCCCTTCCCCGTCGGAAAATACTCCAAATAAGCCACTCTTTCCCGAATCATTATATCTAAATTTATTATGCACAAGAATGACCTTTCCACTTCCGTGGTATAGTATATTCTTTTATCGGATGCGACAAATTTGTGATGGAAGAACTTGATTTGATTTTAGAGGGGATAAATAATAGGGAAGAAAAGAGTTGGAAACAACTCTATACCATCTGTTACAAAGCGTTATGTACCTATTCGGAAACGATCGTCAACAACTTTGACGACGCAAAAGATATTGTACAAGACCTCTTCATTAATATATGGTATACAGATACCCGCTTCCCTACCTCTCGGGAATTATTAAGTTATCTCTACAAGTCAACATATCGTAATTCACTGATTTTCATTCGTGACAAGAGAAATCAAAACCATATTTTAAACAAAATGAAACAAGAACACTACCCGGAAGAGTTTCCGCTGGATTTCTTACTTAAAACCGTTCAAATCGAAATCATCAGACATTTGCACGCGTATATAGAAAAACTGCCACCCATGCAAAAAAGAATCATAGAACTGAGTATCGCCGGACTATCCGGCAAAGAGATTGCCGCAAAGCTAGGAATCAGCATAAACACGGTAAAAGTCCAAAAAAGCAGGGGATTGAAATTTCTCCGGAAACATTTAAAAAACAAATAAAGAATGCCGCCCGAACGGGAAAAAACGTACTCGGGCGACCTCTCTACTCACTTTCTCGACTTAATGACTAAATCAACACACTGTGCACTACCAAAAAACTTACGGGCAAAAGACAACACATCTTTAGCTTTTATTCTATCAATAAACGATTCAAAATAATAAGGTGAATCCATTCTTTTCCCTGTTTTATTATAAAACTGAAGATTCTCCGTCCAGAAAGCAATCGTGTTATAAACGGCATCATCCGCAGCCTTCTTCTCTTTCTTTATAGCTAGAACAAAATCTTCCACAGCTTCTTCCGACAGCCCTTTTTCCAGAAATTCCCGAACCTGTTCATGAACAAGTGCCCTCATCTGCGGTCCTTTATCCAATGAAGTCGCAAAGCGGATAAATAATTCTTGCAAACAATGGGGAGAAGTCGTCGTTCCTCCTAAAACTTGAACACCATAAGCAGCCCCTTGCTCACCCCGGATTTTATCCTGCAACGAATATTGGAAATACAATTTCAGTACATGCATACACACTTCATCTATCGGACGAATTTTTAATGTATTCTGAAACTCTATACTTACCATATATTTTTCATCGGGCATATCAACCTCCACGTCCTCGGTAATATTCCCCAGACGATTATAATTATAATCCACCGCTTTCTCTTTCCGGTAAATAGACGGGAGTGCCCCGATGTATTTAGCCACTAATTCTTGAGCCTCTTCCCGTTTGATATCTCCCACCAGATAAAATACGAAATCGGATGCATCCCGGAAACGATCTTGATAAATCCGAATCATTCGGTCATAATCCATCGCGGCATAGTAAATCGAATCCTTTTTCCAAAGACGCGGTGATTCCACTCGCCGGATTGCACCAAGCACCTCTCGGATCGTATCATTCATCGTTCGACGAGCGTTAGATTGAGTCATTTGACCAACCGTTACAAAACGCTCAAAAACTATCCGGTCGAATCTCGGGTGCTCCATTGCCAAATAAAACAACTGAAAAGCGAAATCAGCATCTTTCAATACCGCCGAAACACTAATACTTTCAGCACGTTCATCCAAAGACACGTTCATATTTACCGTGTGATCCTTCATCAAATATTTTAGCGTCTGCATATCATACTTGTACAAACCGGACTCTAAAACTAACGCGGACAAAGCGTCCGCCGAAGGCAAATCCTCTGCCGCCAGCAAAGAACGCCCGCCGACACTTCCAGCCAATAGGTTAAAAGTTCCCCTATCCCCGTCTGTATACTTATAATACACTTTTGCCCCATTATTCAAAACCCACTCTTCCGCATCCAAATCCTTCAATTTCCTCTCTTTTACAACTCGTCCGCCTTGAATTTCAAAATCAACCAACTCGGTATTGCCATCCATCACCTGCAATTCAACTCGATTCTCTTCCATTTCAAGCGAATGGGATTGGGCAATCATTCCCTTTATCTCCGCCACACTCGGAAAAGTATACGTGGAATCGCTACCTTGCATCAGGAAAACCCAATTTTTACCATCATCCCACTTGGATATCCATGCTTGAAAAGTTTTAGCCGACAGCGTATCAAGAACCCCCGATAAGGCTGCCAATTTTTCATCCACACTGCACAGCGGCTTCCCGAGCAAAAAATGATCTTTATAAATCTGAAGAAACACATCATTAGGGATATTATTCTCCTGATTCATGCTTGCCCTTACTTCTCTCCGGTAACTCTCGAATGCTGGCTTCAACACCTCATCCGTGAAACCCAAGCGATGTACATATTCCATCTGGTCCAAAAGTTGCCGTAAAGCCTCTTTCTCTTTCCCGGGCAACGATGTCAAGGCGATATTCAGCCCGTCATAATTCCGTTGCATATTAAAAACACCGACACCGGCATTTAAAATATAGGAATCCCCAACCTGCAAGTACTCGGCAAGAGCACCGCGCATAATCCGATTGTAAAAATCACGCAACAACCTCTCTCGCGACATCGCTTCCAATGTACTCTCTGGCTCTTTCCGAATCCGCTTCACCAGCATCACCGAATTATTGGGAATTTCCTTGTCTATCAACTTCGCGTACAAAGGTTCATCATTATCCTCTATCCCGTAAACGACACGAGTTTTCGGGTTCTTCCTTTTCGGAATAGGATTAAACAACCGCTTCACTTCAGCCTCCATCCCGCTCACGTCAATATCTCCCAGTATCACCACCGCCTGCAAATCCGGACGATAAAAATCCTTATAATACTCCTTCAACTTCTCCGGTGTAAAATTCTGGACAACATCCACCGAACCGATAATATCATGTGTCGCGTATTTACTTCCATTGTACATATAAGGATCGGACATTTTCTGCACTCTTTTGCTCACCGTCATTCTCGTGCGGCGCTCCTCCCGGATCACCTTGCGTTCCTGATCCATATCTTCCGGTTTCAACGTCAAAAACCCCGACCAATCCCGCAATACTAACACGCACGAATCAAGCAATCCCGGGGAAGCCGTGGGGACATTCTTTATATTATACACCGTTTCATCGTACCCCGTCTTGGCATTAAAAAGTGCAATCCCGTTACGTTTCAAAAAAGCAGGTACTCCATCGGGAAAACTTTCCGTGGCGTGAAAAGCCATATGCTCCAACACATGTGCCAACCCGTTCTGATCCTCCTCTTCCATCAACGAACCGACATTCTGTATCAGATAAAAATCAGCACATCCGGGTTGCGTTCCCGTGTGGCGTATATAATAAGTCAACCCGTTTTCCAACTTTCCATGACGAAACACAGAAGAACTGTCTTGGGCTAAAGCAAAAGCCCAAGAACATGAAAGGAACAAAAATAATACTATTACACGCTTCATAATGTATTCAATCTACTCTGGATCATTTTCTGTAACTGCAATCTCATCTGCTCGTTATCAATTTCCGCGCTCACGATAAATGCCTGATTAAAACATTGCTTTGCCTTTGACAAATCCCCGGTTTCTTTATAACAATCCGCTAAAATACACAACACCCGGGTTTTCAACTGTGGGGTTATCGAAGGGAAAGCCAACGCTCTCTCCAACCATGGTATTACCCGTGGGTAAGCGCCTTCCGGTAAACGTCCTTGATAAAGTGTAAACAAATCCTCAACAGGCATCGTGTAATTATTCACGGTTAAAACAGTATCCGCCCCATCAAAATATTGATTCATCTTCTCGAAAAAAACATCCGTATTTTTCCGGTTCAAATTATAATACCCGTCTGCCAACAAATTAATCGCCTCGAACGCCGACAACTTTCCAAACGGAATGCTCCCGTAAACAGCATTCAAATCCCCGTTCAATCGCTCTAATTCCTGCTTATACTCAGCCTTTCCCTCCCGGCAAAGAGAAATAATATACCCATTAAACAACGTTATAATATAATTATCCACCTCACTTTTACCAACTTTCTCTACATATTGCTCATAATTCGCCACCAACCCGTCAAAAATAAAATCATTCTTCGCCTTCTTGGCATGGAACATCACCAACAAAGAAAAATCCTCCTCGTTTGCCATATTCTCCAGTTTCTTGCTATTCACGTACTCGTCAAAAAGGGACTCTATACGTACAACCCATTTTTCACGATTATACCCTTCTTGAGTACCTATAAATACAGGAGCCTGCAAAAGCAACTCTTGTCGCAAATCCAGATTTTTTTTCTCTTTCTTTACTTTCTCGTACAACTTCTCAAAACTCAAAGCATCACCTCGTACAACTTTTGCCTCGTGTAACAAAGCCCCCGGCTCCATCACCCCGTTAATCGTGCGGACCACTTCTCCTTTCCCGTTTATAAACAACAGCGTGGGAAGTACTTCCACTTTATACTTCTGCACGAGCGTCTTATTCTCCGGAGCCTCCACATTCATCTGAATAGATACAAAGTTCGTATTGAAATACTCCCCCACTTCCGGCAAAGTAAAAACCTCACTTGCCATCAATTTACACGGTTGACACCAATCGGCATAAAAATCGACAAAAAGCCCTTTCTTCTCCTTTTTAGCTTTCGCCATAGCGTCCTCAAATGTCCCCTCGAAAAAAGTAATTTGGGCAGAAACCGTCCCAAGCAATCCTAAAAACAGGATCACCAAACTAAATTTTATATATCTCATTGCTATTAAATATTTAGAAGGAGAAAGAAGACAATCTTCTCTCTCCTATTTTGTTAAAACTATTCCAACACGAACGTGAATATATCCGTCAGAATAGCCGAATGACCTTCATTTTCAACTTTCAAAGAAACCGTGTAACACCCCTCGGGCGAATCGACTTTTGCATCAACGTACATCCGTCCACCACCGATCACAGTCAGATATTTGGTAAAATCCTCTGCGGCCTCCTGTCCATTAGAGCTCTTCACTCCTGCAAGTGAATAAGTCAATGGTTCTGTACCCAAAAGTTGCTCTACTTGGGAAGTCACCCATGGGATTGTCACATCAATATCCTCTTCATCAAGGTTCGAGAAACGAGTAATTCTCAACGTATCTTGCGTATAAGATGCATCATCCGTGAACAAAAAACCAACAGCAACATCGCTACACCTCATGAATGCCAACGCCATGAACAACATGACAAAATATAATAGTCCTCTTATCATCTCTATTCATTTTAAATGTACTTAAACTGAAAACTATACCCCAAAGCCTGAACAACGCCATTATTCGTTTGTATATCAGTCGAATAAATCCTATTAACCGCCGTTCCCCCACGAGCGAAAAAATGTAAAGAAATTTCACCCATATCCGGCACTCCCTCGAAAGGTTGTTGATAAGTCCACATGAACAAGCGTCCTCCCAGCGTTCGATACTCGATACCGTCACTCTCCTCTCCCGTATACTCATCCCTCTTTCCCCGGGGCACATCTGCTAGCATAACACGTTGAGGTATAATCAACTTCGAAAGTGTATTTTGACAAAATTCCACCGGAATATCGGTCACTTTTTCATATCCATTTTCTATCATATACAAACGGATAGTGTAATTAGTCACACCCAAAAAAGTAATTTGCTCGTGCTCACCTTTTCCTTCGAACAAATCTTTCAATCCGGCATGTTCAATCATGATAATCGTGGAATCCCAATCCCAAGGTTGTATATGTAAATATTCCCACATCGAACAATCATGAACACCATTCGCCAACTCGCCTTCATGATAATTCCACTTCGTGCACGATCCCAATAACACGATCAATGCAACCCCTTTTAATAAATATATTAATTTTGCCATTGCCAATAAGTATTTTGAGTCATCAACGTATTTTTAGTAAACGCACCCACGCCAACCGGTGCGTACAACGCTCCATTTTTCACATCTTGATCTGTTAGAGTCGTGAAATTACCATACAACACCTCTTTCCAATAACCGTTACGAACAATATCGAAATAATATTGCCCTTCACCGAAAAGCTCGCGTCTCCGTTCATCAAAAATTTCCCGACGCAAAGATTCTTTATCTTTGGAACCCGTGTAATCTCCCAACTCCGCACGATATCGAACCGTATTTAAATCATTTACAGCCGTTACCATCTCCAGATTCACGCGACACTCCGCTCTCAACAAGATCAAATCGGCCAATCGCCAAATGACCCAATCGCCATCCGTCGCGATAACGACTTCACCAGCCCACGATGTCACCTCCTCACTCGTCTGCTTAATCACGTCCCTCCACTTGGCAATATGCGCATAAGGGGTTACCTCACGTCCCACCTCGATCTCTTCCTCAGTTTCCTCATCATACTCATACACAGGATAAGTCAATTCTCCCAACTCGAACCAGAATTCTCTCCGACGGGCATCCACCTCTTCCGGATAAATGCTTTTAACCGTCTCCACAGTAATCTTTACATATTCATCCCAACTATCATTTACAATATTAGCAATCGCCGCTTCGTCTGTCGTCGTGTAAGGATAACTCATCAACATCTGTCCCGGCAACTCGGTCTTCAATTCTGACCACCATTTGCGATCAACATCCAAAGGATCATTATCAATACAAAAAATCGTTTCCCTGCTATTCCGATTCGCACCGAACACGTTTGAAACCAAGCCATCCATGCTCTCCAACTCGTACACACCGCATTTACCGTCAATCACTTCCGACGCATACCGTTCCGCTTCCTCCCAGTACTCTCTTTCATGAGTCAAGCCTCCTAACCAAGCATAAATATTCGCCAATAACGTATTTACCGTTCCAAGACTTGCGTATTGCTTGGAAGTAATCTTACTCCCGTTAGCATTAATCAATTTATCATGAGTAGGAAGCGTCAAAGCCAATTTTGCCTCTCTCAACGCTTCGTTCAAAACTTCCAACGCCGGTTTCTTACCTTCCGGTTCAATGGATTCCGAACTTTTGGCTATAGGAGCATCCCCCCAGATTTGAGCTAATCGAAAATAAGCAAGAGCTTTAGCGAAATGAGCTTGCCCTAACCAAAACTCCGTGCGCTCTTTTGAAATATTTTCAAAGCGGTATTCGTTTTCCAGCATCACATTTGCCAAGTAAATCACGTTATAAAATTCCCCCCACTCTATATCCAACACCATGCTCTCGTCATCCAAATAAGTAAATGGATCCAACGTGCGGAATCCCTCGTAATACATCCCGACATTATCCGCATCAATCGAAATATAAAAATAGGGTTGAGTTCCCATACAAACCGACTTCATGGAAGCCAAGATGCCATTATACATCGCTTCAACTTCACTCTCGTTCTTGAAATAATTAACGAAAGTCACCGAATCTTCCGGCTCAACCGTCAACCAATCATTACATGAAAGCAATGGAATAAACAATAATAATATTAATAATTTCTTCATTGGGCTACATTTTAAAAATTAACCGTTAATCCAATAGTAAATTTCCGAGGTAACGGGTAAGAATTCAAATTATCTTTTCCAGTCTTAAGATCTATCAATTCCGGATCCAACCCCGAATAGTTAGTCAACGTAAACAAATTCTCTCCCGTGATAAAAACACGCGCCCCGGATATACCGATTTTCTTCGCAATATTCTGGTGTAAATTATAACCTAATGTCAATTGTTTCAAACGTATAAAGCTTACATTCTCTATATCACAATCATACAAACCACTATATTGATTCGGTTCGTAATAATACTGTGCTTTAGGATAATCCGCTTTTTTAGAATCTGCCCCGTTCCAAATATTCACGTCATTCATATCAACAAACAACGGTCTTCCCGCTTTGGAAGGCTCTAACGCCACGTCATCATAAAGTTTCAACACGTGACGCCCCAAAGAGTAATTAAAGAATATATTCAAATCAAAGTTTTTCCAACGCAACTCGTTTATCCAACCGCCATGAGCTATAGGTAGCGGACTAGCTGCATAATACATATCTACATCCTGTCCGATTCTTCCATCTCCATTCAAATCGAGAATCCGTCGACTACCCGGTGTAAACACAGCATACATAGCATTCCCATATAACGGTTGAGGCTCTCTTTGTGCATTATAATAAACAGGCACTTCATCAAACGAACTGTAAAAACCATCCGTTTTATACACTTTCAGCTGATTCAAGGGTTTACCTATCACTTGATTTTCGAAATCAAAACCGTCCGCACTCTTCTCAAAACGATTCCAGTTCCGTGAAAGATTATACTTCATTCTCCATTTCACCGCCGTATTTCTCAAAATATCGGCTTCCAATTCCAATTCTATACCTTGATTCGAAATCGCCATCCCGTTTTGCCACTGAAAACCATGGAAATAAATATTTCCCGGCAACTCTATCCGATTTAATTGACCTGTCGTGTAGCGATAATAATAATCCAAAACCAAACGCAAACGGTAATCGAAGAAACTCAAATCCAACCCTAAATCATATTGATCCGTCTCTTCCCAACTTAATTTCTTATTGATAACCCCTCCATTAATATCGGGAACAATACCGGCTGAGCCATGGAACGTTCCACTTGCCATTAATAATCCTTGCGACAAGTAACGTTGCCCGAACTTTTGCCCGGAAGTACCCCAGCTAGCTCGAATTTTACCGAAACTCAACCAATAACACGATTGCATGAATGCCTCATCCGAAAATGTCCAACCGATAGCAAAAGCGGGAAAGGTTGCCCAACGCACATTCTCCCCGAAGACAGAAGAACCATCCCGACGAATAGTCGCCTCAAACATATACTTCTCTTTGAAATTATATGTCAAACGCCCGAAATAACTATTCATACGCTCCTCCGAAAAAGAAGATTCATACTCAAACGCAGACTCGTAAAAAGGCTCTCCCTCTCCTGACACATTCGTGTTATTCAACCCGTAATTACCACCCCATCCGGTTCCCACGTAATGTATTTTATCATTGGGACCGTTTTTCCCGGCTCCCTTATTATTAAAAGACTGATCTTTTTGGAACGACAACCCTAACATAACATTAAAATTATGCTTATTCAAATAACTAAAGGAATAAGTCAATAAATTCTCGTTCAATATCGACAAATCTCTCGAGATTGTTCCTTTTGATTCCGAAAAATGAGTATAAGCATCTAAACTGGCTGGTTTAAAAGTATTTTGATTCTGCTGGTTATAATCAACTCCCGCTGAAACCTTCAAATGCAAATTACGAATCAATTCGTAATCAAAAACCATATTATAACGCAAAGAATAACTCTGATTTTTCTCCGAAACCTCATTCAACTTCTTGGCCATACTTTCCCCGAAAGCACCTCCTCCCGGCAACAAAGTCGATGTCTTTTTCGGGTCAGAACTAACGCTCTCTATTTTTTGAGCACCATGTCCGGCATTAGAGCCTCGACTACGGTCACTATACGTAAGTCCCAACTGCGTATCCATACGCAGACGTTTAGTCGGATACGCCGTCAAATTGGAAATCACATTAAAACGCGTAAATCCGGTATTAATAACAATCCCCTCCTCATCATAATAACCGGCACCCACAATATAACGTACATTATCGTTACCACCGGAGGCCTGTATATTGGCATTAACCACGTTAGCGGTTTGATAATTCAACCGATACCAATGAGTTGAATTATTATAAAAGGCATTCAAACTATCCTGTAAAACAATTGCATCCTGACGAGTGGATGCGTTACCCCAGAACCAATCGTACATCGGACCATTCGGTTTTCGAAGACTCAATACCTCTTCATAAGAAGTCGGCATCTTCCACTTTCCATCGGCAGTCTTATAAGGCAATACCGTATTGCGCAAAGCATTCAAATGGTACATTCTCTCGTAACTTCCCCCGTACTGCACGGGTGCTTTAGGCAACCAAGATGCGGAATACGATACATTCACGTTAAACTGGGCTCTACCGGCACGCCCCTTCTTCGTGGTAATCAAAATTACCCCGTTACCGGCACGAGAACCGTAAATTGCCGCGGAAGCCGCATCCTTCAACACCTCAATAGACTCAATCATCGAAGGATCCAAATCAGACAGTGTATTTGCCCCGGTAACAGCCGAAGTAAAGGATTGCATCGGGATTCCGTCAATCACGTACAAAGGAGTACCGTAGCCCCTGTCTGATCCTTCTCCATCCACAAACAACGAATTGTAACCTCTAATCGCCACAATCGCACCACCACCACCGGGAGAACCGGAAATATTATTTACCTCGACACCCGCCATGTGCCCCTGCAGCAAATTCTCCAGACTATGCGTCGGCAATTCCTTCAAATCATCCCCCTTCACGGAAGATATGGCACTAACCACCGTACGTTTCTTCTGGGAACCGTAAGCAACCACCTGCACCTCATCCAACCCGGATATATCCTCCTGCATCTTCACAACCAACAACTTATCTGCAGTGTAAGCCACTTTCTGGGTCTTAAACCCGATAAAAGAAAACACGAGATACCCTTTTTCTTTGGGTAACGGCAATACAAAACGTCCTGCCGTATCCGTTGCCGTTCCCACTTGAGTACTATCCAGCATCACGGTAACCCCGGGCATAGGCACATTCTTCTCGTCAACCACCTGCCCCTTGATGATATACGTCTTTTTCTTATTATCATCCGCAGCCGCACGAATAATTACCACGTTATCATCATAAGAGAAAGTCAAACCTAACGAAGGCAACCATTCCTTCAACACCTCATCCAAAGACTTGTTTTCCACCTTCAAACTCACCTTCCCTTTTTGTTGTATCATCTGATTATTATACAGAAAATCACAACCGGACTGTTGACCGAGTTCCGTAAAAACAGTCTTCAACGAAACATTCTCCATCTCCAGATTAATCACGGTTTGCTGTGAATAAACATTCGCTTGCACCGAGATGAAAAAAACAAACTGAAAAAGACAAAACAATTTCATAAAGATTAACATTTTCCGAACAGGAATCTTGCACAAAGCCCTTATTCGAATTCGACTTTTTTGCATACTTTTGTTTTTTAAGATTATACCATGTACAACAACTACCTAACACGCATTTGTTGTACTTTATCTAAAGTTGGGGATTGGGGAATCCCCAACTTTCATTTTTCTTTAATAATTACATTCTTTCCATTTACTTCAAACACCACCAACCCGGTCTGTTCGAGCTTTTCAAACAAACTCACCACCTCATCATACCGTCTCAAACGTCCCGTAAATTCCAATGATTTAACACCCGGGTTCCGATAAAAAACATTCAAATCATACCACAACGCTAACGTCTCCATAATATCCTCCAGCGTCATCTGGTCAAACTTGTAATATCCATCTTTCCACGCCGTGTACAATTTTGTATCCACCTGTTTAACCTCGAACCTACCATCCTCTATATCATAAATTGCCTGTTTCCCCGGGCTCACCTCCACAGACTCCCTTCCATCCGTCAACTGAATTTTCCCCTCTTCCAATGTCGTTTCTATTCTCCCGCGTCCCGGATAAGCCGTCACGTTAAAAGAAGTTCCCAAGACCTGAATCTGCACATCACCTGCCTGCACGAAAAAAGGACGTCGCTCATCTTTCCGAACTTCAAAATAAGCCTCTCCTTTCAACTTAACCTCCCGCTTATCTCCCGCAAAAACAACCGGATAACTAATTTCCGACCCCGCATTCAAAAACACTTTCGTCCCATCCGCCAGAACGATATTGTACTCCGAGCCCCGGGGAATAACCAATGTATTGAACTCCACCTTTTCGGGAGCCACAGAATCCGTTGACGTATACCTCAAAGTCGCATTCTCATTCGCGATTTGCACGCTATCCTCACGAATAAACTTTCCATCATACTTCTCAAGCTCCACTACCTCTCCCGTGTTCAACTTCAAATGAGCTATACTCGTGTTCACGTTCTGTCGCACATCTCGCGGAACAACTTGATTTTCCTGATTCGTCCCCAGCCACCTGTACAACAACACACTACACAACAAAACAGCTATTGCAGCCGCCACGGAATAACTCCATCGAATTTTCAACTTCCTGCCGGCACGTCTGGATACCACCTTCGCCTCTATCTTTTTCATAACGGACGCTCCCCTCGTCCCCGGAGCCTCTTTTACCAACCGGGCACTTCGAAACATCCCCCGCAACACTTCCACCTCCTTCTCCCCATCATGCTCTCGCAACCAAGCCTCCACCTCTTGCCGCTCACTTTCCGACAAGACTTCACCGGACAAATAAGCTGCTATTATTTCACTGATTCTATCATTCATATTAATTCCTTTTCACTAAAGGAACCTAACTATTGATTTCGGGTGACAGCAGATATTATTTTTTTCCTAAAAAAAATAACAACGTCAAATAATCATCCGTTTTTAACGCTTTACGCAAAAATTGCAAAGACCTCCCCATCTGAGTTTTCACCGTGTTAATGCTAACACCTAATTGATCTGCCACTTCTTGATATTTCATACCTTCCATACACACCATATGCAATATGCGTCTACGCTCTTCCGGCAAGGCTTCCATCGAACGATACAACTTCTCCACCAATTCCGGATCCACCCCTTCCTCTTCATCATACAGCTCCTCCCGAATCACATCATGTTTATCCTCCCGTCGCCTCGTGTTCCGCAAATAATTCAAACAACCGTGCTTCACAGCAGAATAAAGATAGTTCTCCAAACTACCGCGCAAACTATTAAAACGCCTGTTAGCCCAGAAATCAACAAAACACTCTTGAACAACATCCGCAGCCTCCTCGGCATCCCCCAACAATTGAGTAGCAAACAAAATTAACGGATCATAAAATGAAGCATACAACAAACGAAATCCTTGCTGCTCATTCTTTCTAAATAACAATAATATCTCCTCGTTGTTTCCCATTTTTATGACCAACCTTATTTTCGGGGCTAAAATAACAAAACTCCTTATTTATTTACTCATTTCACACACTTTTTTTAGATTTAACCACCTATCTTAAACAATATTCATGTATCACTATCACCTACCACCCAGAATCATACACGAAAAAAGAGGAGATGTTTTGACACCCCCTCTTCATCTAATTTATCTTTCTGCAAACCTATTTCTTTTCCTTAATTACAATCTTATCTTCCGCCTTGTCGTATTCCACGTCAAGCTCCGTACCTTCTGCCACGCCTTTGATGATAACCTCTGCCAGTTCATCTTCAAGGTATTTCTGGATAGCACGTTTCAACGGGCGGGCACCGTATTGCGGATCGTAACCTTTCTCGATAATAAAATCTTTCGCCTCTTTCGAGATCGTGATCACCAATCCTAAATCGTTTACCCGTTTGAACAAGCCTTTCAACTCGATATCGATAATCTTGTAAATATCCTCTTTCGTCAAAGAGTTGAACATGATAATATCGTCAATACGATTCAAGAACTCCGGGGAGAATGCGTTCTTCAAGGCCTTCTGCACGATACCTTTAGCGTAATCGCTATTCTCGGTCATATCTTGAGAACCGAAACCTATTCCGCGGCCGAAATCTTTCAACTGCCGGCTTCCGATATTGGACGTCATGATAACGATCGTGTTCTTGAAATCAATCTTTCGTCCCAAACTGTCCGTCAATTGTCCGTCATCCAACATCTGCAACAAGATATTGTACACGTCCGGGTGAGCCTTCTCGATCTCGTCCAGCAATACCACTGAATACGGTTTCCGCCGTACTTTTTCAGTCAACTGACCTCCTTCCTCGTATCCCACGTATCCCGGAGGCGCCCCGACCAATCGGGAAACGGCAAACTTCTCCATGTACTCGCTCATATCGATACGAATCAACGCGTCCTCCGAATCAAACAAGTAACGGGCCAACACCTTCGCCAACTGGGTTTTACCGACACCGGTCGGTCCCAAGAATATAAAGGAACCTATCGGACGATTCGGGTCTTTCAACCCCGCACGATTCCGGTGAATAGCTTTCACGATCTTCTCGATAGCCTCTTTCTGCCCGACAACACTATCCTCCAACTCGTCGTGCATCTGCAACAACTTCATCCCCTCCGTCTTGGCAATACGCTGTACCGGAACTCCCGTCATCATGGCAACCACTTCGGCAATATGCTCCTCGGTCACGGTTACCCGGTTTTCTTCCAGATCACGTTCCCAATTCACTTTCTCGTCCTCCAATTGCTTCAACAACTGACGCTCCTTATCCCGGAAAGCGGCAGCCACCTCGAAATTCTGTTGTTTCACGGCGTCCTTCTTCTTCTCCTTCACCTCTTCCACGTCCTTCTCCAACCGCTCGATAATCGGGGGGACATTAATATTGGAAATATGTACTCTCGAACCCGCCTCGTCCAAAGCGTCAATCGCCTTGTCAGGCAAAGCCCGATCGGAAATATATCTCATGGTCAACTTCACGCAAGCCTTGATGGCATCGTCCGTGTAGCGCACGTTATGATGATCCTCGTAACGGGACTTGATATTATTCAAAATCTCCACGGTTTCCTCGACAGAGGTCGGCTCTACCAGTACTTTCTGGAAACGACGTTCCAAAGCCCCGTCCTTCTCAATATTCTGACGGTACTCGTCCAAAGTCGTCGCACCGATACATTGTATCTCCCCGCGAGCCAATGCGGGTTTCAGCATATTGGCTGCATCCAGACTACCTCCGGAGCCCCCGGCACCCACGATCGTGTGAATCTCGTCGATAAACAGGATAATATTCCGGTTCTTCGCCAACTCCGCCAGTATCGCCTTCATTCTCTCCTCGAACTGTCCGCGGTACTTGGTACCCGCCACGATAGAAGCGATATCCAACGAGATCACCCGCTTGTCAAACAGCACGCGGGACACTTTCTTTTGGATGATACGCAAAGCCAGTCCCTCGGCGATAGCCGATTTGCCGACACCCGGGTCACCAATCAATACCGGATTGTTTTTCTTCCGACGGCTCAATATCTGGGCCAGCCGTTCGATCTCCCGGTCACGCCCCACGATAGGGTCAAGCGTCCCCTCTTCTGCCGCCTTCGTGATGTCGATACCGAAATTATCCAATACCGGAGTGTCGGATTTCGACGATACCGGACCACCTTGGCGATACGGGTTATACATGGATGCATCATCATCCCCGTCTTCCGGGTCATCCCCCTCGTCGTTAAACTCGGACTGCATCCGCATCTTTTCTTTCAAGACCGCCTCCTTGAAAGTGTCATAGTCAATATCCATTGATTTAAACAGCTTCGTCACGAACCCGGCTTGATTCTTCAAAATAGCCAGCATCACGTGTTCCGAATC
The DNA here is from genome assembly GCF_022132345.1 of Butyricimonas sp. DFI.6.44. Classification (NCBI taxonomy): domain Bacteria; kingdom Pseudomonadati; phylum Bacteroidota; class Bacteroidia; order Bacteroidales; family Odoribacteraceae; genus Butyricimonas; species Butyricimonas sp. DFI.6.44. Next base: position 27,445 of record NZ_JAKNJD010000007.1, read on the forward strand.
CAATTCATCATCTCCCAAATCCCATGCTTCCTCTGAAACACGCTTCAGCACGCTATTCGCCGCCAACGTGAAATCCAATTCTTCCACCTTGTCCGACTTATAGCGTTTACCATCCAGACGTTGCTCTATCTTATCTTTCACCTCGTAAAAATCCAACCCTAAAGACATCAATATATCAACCGCCCTTCCACTTCTCAACTTCAATAAGCCCAGAAACAAATGCTCCGGGTAAATCTTCGAATTACCCAGCCGCTTCGCTTCTTCACCTGCCGAAGTCATGATCTGTTTTAGTCGTCTTGTATCTTCTTTTCCCATATTCTTATACCGCCTTTCACGGTCCTCACTTATTACAATTTTAATCTCGTAAAGGTACTATTTATCATTCAATCTCCAAACTAGAGTTTATAAAGTTTGTAAAGTAACTCCTCCCCTCGTGTCCCCTTCAAACCTTATGAACCTTATAAACTTTATGAACCTTATGAACTCATTAATGTGTTAAACTCTTTTTCGTTCAAAATAGTTACATTTAACTTCTGTGCTTTTTGCATTTTGCTCCCGGCATTTTCCCCGGCGAGCAGGTACGTGGTCTTACTTGAAACAGAATCACTGACTTTCCCGCCCGCTTTCAGAATAACAGCCTTGTAATGTTCCCGCGGCAAAGAAAGAGTTCCCGTGATCACGAACGTCATGCCCGCCAATTGATCGGACTCTCCCTCTTCTTCCTGTATCATTCCGCTAATACCATATTGCAAAAAGCGTTCCATCATCTCACGGTTCTCGTTTTTCTCGAAATAGCGAACCACGCTTCCCGCCATCTGATCGCCGATATCTTCCACTTCCGTCAACTGTTCGAACGTAGCATCCATCAGCACCCGCAGGTCTTTAAAATGCCGAGCCAGATTACGGGAAGCCGTTTCCCCGATATACCTAATTCCAAGAGAATTAATAAATTCCGGCAAATTCCGTTGCTTCGATTTCTCGATCCCGGCAATCAAATTATCCACCGATTTTTCCTGCAAACGATACACGCTTAACGTGTTTATCTTCCGAATAAACTTATCTTTCCCCTGTAAAAAACGATAAACACGCTCGGCATCCTCACGTGACAATTCGTCAGTTTCCGCTATTTCGTCCGCGGTTGCCGTGTAAAGCCGGTAGATATAATCAAACTTAACAGACAGCAATTCAGACTCGTGGAAATCTATTCCCGGTATATCCAGCGCGTAGATCACCGTATCCAACGGTATCATATCGACCTCTCCCGCTTGCTTCAACCGCTCCAGCGGCTCGTTAAAAGGCATCCGGAAATATTCCAGTATCTTGTTGATATTCTTTTCCCTGTCCCCGGGGAACTGCAAGTCCGTCAACGCCAGCAACTCCTCTTTCGTGGCGGAAGCCAATCCCGGAAGCCCCCCGAAACGTCCCGCCAACACCTCCGCGTTCTTTGCCGAAATATTCTTCACCCCGATCTCGAAAGCGTATATCACCCTTGACAGCGGTATACTCGTCATCACGTAACTCTCCGGGTACAGAATCTTTTCCAACCCGATCAATTCTGCCCGTTTGGCAGGTAGCGTATAAATATCCGCGATATCCCTAATAAACCCTTTCGTGAGCAGCAAATCAATCGTTTCGCTTCCCATCCCCTCTATATCCATCGCTTTCCGGCTCACGAAATGCTCCAGTTTCCCGGCTATCTGCGGCGGGCAATGATCCTCGTTCGGGCAATAATGATTCGCCTCCCCCTCGTTCCGAATCAATTCCGTGCCACATTCCGGACAACGGGTAATAAATTCAATCGCGGGTGCATCCGGCAATCTTTTCTCCACGTCAACCCCGACAATCTTGGGAATAATCTCCCCGCCCTTCTCCACGTACACCATATCGTGCAAATGCAAATCCAGTTCCCGGATAATATCCTCGTTGTGCAATGAAGCACGCTTCACCGTGGTACCTGCGATATGCACGGGTTCCAAATTAGCCACCGGGGTGATTGATCCGGTACGTCCTACTTGGTAATCCACGCTCAACAAGCGGGTTTCCACCCGTTCAGCCTTAAACTTGTACGCCACTGCCCAACGGGGCGACTTCGCCGTGTAGCCCAATTGCATCTGTTGCTTGATACTGTTTACCTTAATCACGATACCGTCTATCGGCACCGGCAGATTCTTCCGGTCGACATCCCATTTATGTATAAAATCCAACACTTCGTCCAGAGTATGACACACCTCCATGTAAGGCGGAACATTGAACCCCCACTCCCGCGCTTTCATCAGATTCCCGTAATGCGTGGCTGTCAGCGTGATCTCTCCCGGAACATAATACAAGTAACAATCGAGTTGTCTTTTCGCCACGACAGACGAATTCTGCAACTTCAATGTCCCGGCAGCGGCATTCCGGGGATTGGCGAACAAAGCCTCTCCCGCCTCCAAACGTTCCTCGTTCAGCCGGTTGAACACGGCAAAGGGCATCAGTATCTCACCCCTTATCTCAAATTCCGCGGGATACCCCTCTCCCTGCATTTTCAAGGGCACTGTCCGGATTGTCCGCACGTTTGCCGTCACGTCATCCCCTTTCACCCCGTCCCCCCGGGTAGAGGCAACCTGCAAATGCCCTTCCTCGTAACGCAAACTGATTGACGTCCCGTCATATTTTAATTCACAAACGTATTCCACCTCATCCCCGCCGATACCTTTACGCACGCGCTCGTCAAAATCCCGTATTTCCTGTTCGCTGTACGTATTTGACAATGACATCATTCCATACTTGTGCGCCACTTGCACAAACTCGTTATTCGTATCGTTACCCACTCGCTGAGTAGGCGAATTGGGATCGTACATCTCGGGATGCTTCGCCTCCAAATCCTCCAACTCGCGCATCAACTTGTCAAACTCAAAATCCGATATCACCGGAGCATTCTTCATGTAATACAAATAATTGTAACGCTCCAATTCCTTTCTCAATTCCAGTATTCTCTCTTTTTCCATCATTTTCCAGTTTTTGCCTGCGGCAAGTTACAAGTTGCAAGTTACATTTGCCTACGGCAAGTTGCAGGTTATCATATCGTATCCGGATAAATCCCAGCCATCAATCGTAAATCTAAAATCATAAATCTAAAATCGAACAGCCGTTTCGCAAAGATAATCGTTCTTCGTGGAGTATCATATCAAAAAAAAATATATTTTAGCCGACTATTTACAAGTAAACAAACTACAAGCATACACTTATGAAATATTACTATACACTGAAAAATGCCAGAATCCTCTTCACCAGCATACTATTCACGTGTCTGTTTATTATTCCGGCAAAAGCCCAATTTGTAGACCTCGGGCAAGACCCTTGCAGCACCCGCTGGCGACAAATCAAGACAGACAATTTCCAAATTATCTACCCCGACTTCTTCGAGCAGAACGCCCAATACCTCGCCAACATTTATGCGAAACTCTACGCCCATGCCAACACGCTAGGCATCAAAGCAAAAAAAATGTCCATGATCGTCCGGGCAAACGGAGGTATATCCAACGGAAACGCCGGTTGGGCTCCTAAAAAAAGTGAACTCTACACGGCTCCCCCGCAAGACGTCAGCGACGATTGGCTGGAACACTTATGCATACACGAATTTCGCCACATCGTGCAATACGACAAGGTGAATCAAGGATTCACGAAAGCATTATATTACATTTTCGGGGAACAAATCACCATGGCCGTCATCGGGGTATACGTACCCATGTGGTTTCTGGAAGGGGATGCCACGGTCTTCGAGACCTCCGTCGGTCATAGCGGACGAGGACGCTCCCCCGAATTTCTGAACGAAATGAAAGCCCAAATCACAGAAAAAGGCATCTACACCTATTACAAAGCCGTGCTGGGCTCGTACAAGGATTTCGTCCCGAACCGCTACACACTCGGCTACTACATGGTCGGCAACAGCCGCATCCACTACGGTCCCGGCATCTGGCAGGACGCATTGACACGTGTCGGCAAACGCCCGTACGGCATCACGCCTTTTGCCCGTAGCCTGAAACTCACGCTAAACGAAAAGCGGGATTCCTTGTGGAACACCCGACACTTCCAGTCCCTTTTCATCCACCCGGACAGCGTGAAAAAGGCAAACACCTATTGCGATGCCAAACGTACCCTATACCGGGACAACTTCAGCGAACTACAACAAATCTGGCAACGGGAAGCCAATCAAGTGAACCACTTGTTCGACACCATTCCCACCCGCGATGAACTATACGCGAACTACCACTACCCCGTGCCAACCCCCACGGGCGAAGTCATTGCCTATAAAGAAGGGCTAGCACAGGAAGGCGCCCTCGTGTTTCTTAAACCCGCGGGCGACGAGATAATTACCCGCACGGGTACTTTATACGATTACAAATTCGCGTACAACAATCACACACTCGTGTGGTCTGAATACAAGGCGCACCCCCGCTGGCAACAAGGCGGAAAAATGGTACTCGCCACGTATGACCTGCTACGCAACAAATACCGCCGCCATCCGGCTCGCCAGAACCGTTACGCCCCGTTTACCGTGGACGACAACTGGGGGTTCGTCGAGGTCGATAAAGAAAATCAGGCCTCTCTCGTGATCATGGATGCCCGCTTGGAAAAAGAACTTTTCCGCTTGAAAGGAAACGGCACGGAATTATTCGTGCATCCCTCCCACGACGGTCAAGGCAATATCATCACCATCGTTGTCGACACGCACGGCAAACACATCGAATCCGTGAATATACGTACCGGGAAACGCACACCATTGACGGCAAACACACCCTACGAGATTGACAACCCCGTCGCCGCGGGCAACCGGATCATCTACCGGGGAGCCTTCGACACGAACAACTCGTTCTACTGTCAAGATCACCCGAACGATTTCGGTCACAACGCCTTGAATGCCAAATTCGGATTGCGCTATCCCCAACTGTCCCCCGGCAAAGACTCTCTTTATTTCTCGTTCTACACCGCGGACGGTTACAAACCGGCGAAAATAGCCGTCAACCGACTCGAGAACAACCCGATAGAAAAAGAAAAATTCCCTATCGCAAACACCGTGACACAACAGGAGGACTGGCAATTCGCGTTAAATACCGACTCCACCTATGTCAGTCGGAAATACAACAAAACCCTCCACCTGTTCAACTTCCATAGCTGGGGTCCCATATTTCCGGATGTAGACGACACGGATGTTGATTTCGGTATTGCCGCCAGCTCACAGAATAAACTCAGCACGCTATTCCTCACTGCCGGGTACGTGCGGGGCAAGGGATACAAACACGGTAATTGGCAAGTGAAAGCATCTTACAAAGGATTCTGGCCTATACTGGACTTGGAATTCAAAAGCGGACGCAACGACGATGTTTACAAAACACTCGTAAACTATACACCACGAAGGGAAGAACTACAACAAGACACGATACGCATAGTTTACAAATCACGATACACCAAGGGAACCGCTACCCTACAATTCCCATTCAATTTATCCAGAAAAAACTACTACCGTAACATTATACCTTACGTGAGATACGAATTACAAACTATTCACGACTACAAACACAAGAACACCTATTTATTATCAAACCGCCATTGGCAAACTGTTCCCAATACCCCCCCCTACGTCAGTGTCACCGGGAAGCCGGACAATATCACGCTTCAAATCATGCGCTACGGGCTTATCCTAAGCAACCAAACCCGCATGAGCGAACGGGACATCAACCCTCGCTGGGGACAACGTTTAACCTTCGGGTACCAGCATACTCCTTTCGAGAATCTGGATTACGGCAATTCGACATGGGTAGAGGGGCGTTTCTATTTCCCCGGCTTCGCTCCCCACCATTCTTTTTCCCTCTATTTGGGACATCAGGACAAATCCCTGAAAGACCGGAGTTATTACAGCAATCAAATCCAGTCGCCCCGCGGGCTCTCCCTGTACGGGTATGACCTCTCCACCCTGCACACCACGTACAGGATGCCGATTTGCTACCCGGACGCCCACGTGGGTCCCATCCTGTACATGAAACGAATCACGGCAGCCGCATTTTTTGATGTCGGGCACGAGAAAAACCAATATTACAAAAAGACATTCTACTCCTACGGTATAGAGGCAACGGTCGATACTCATTTCTTCCGCCTCCCGTTCCCCATGAATCTGGGGTTCCGTTTAGGATACGAAACTAAAAAACAGTCCATGTTCGCAGACATGATATTCTCCGTGAGCTTCACTATCTAAACGACACGTCCCCCCGACCGAGAGTAGACATGTCAAAACGCTTTTCTCCTGCCCTACTACCCCGTAACAAGGATTTTGGGCGGGTATTGGGCGGCTTGTAGGCGGCATCGCCCACTCATTGCCCACACTTAACCCACTTATAGCCCACGTTTTAGTAAGAAATAAACATGTTTAACATTCAGGTACAATCACACCAAACCACCCCACGGGCGGGCATTAAAACACCGCCACACACCCGATATGCCAGCCTTCCCCTAAATAAAGTATTGACTCAAGGTAGAATCCCCACCGTCTTCGGAAAGAATTTAGTTACCCTCCGCCTTCGGAAAACCCTTGTAATCCCTCCATCTAAAATCTAAAATTCAAAATTTAAAATCTAATTCAGGCAATCTTGTTGAAAATCCGGATTACTTTATCTAACTTAGGAGCAACCAAAAAACACAATTATGACTCTAAAAGAAGTTGCCGTATTACTTAACGCCCGGATAATCCACGAAAACGGTCATCTCGACAAGGTTATCCGCCACGCCTTCGCTGCCGACCTGATGAGCGACGTACTTCGTTTGGACACCAGCGAAATGCTGCTTATCACGGGACTTGCCAACCTGCAAGTCATCCGGACGGCGGAAATGTCAGATATCTGCTTTGTTCTGTTCGTTCGGGGAAAACAAGCCTCCCCCGACATGATAGACTTGGCAAAAGAATGTAACATTGCCATATTACAATGTAAACAAAGCATGTTCAAGGTATGCGGCGAATTGTACAAGGCCGGGCTGGAACCCATTTATTAAAACAACAAACATGGAATTTAGCTACAACATCGAGGGAGGAAACTTTTCCCGAGCCGGATCTGCTTCCAGCGAAGTAAAAAAAATACTCAAACAACTGAATGTCAATCCATCGGTACTAAAACGTATCGTTGTGGCACTCTACGAGGCTGAAGTGAACGTCGTCGCCCACGCTTACGAGGGCACGATGCAGGTAACCATCGCCCCAACCGTGATCACCGTCGTTATCAACGACCGGGGACCCGGCATACCGGACATCGAATTAGCCATGCAGGAAGGTTATTCCACGGCTTCCCCGGAAGTCCGGGAAATGGGCTTCGGCGCGGGGATGGGACTCCCGAACATACAAAAGAATTGCGACCGGTTAAGCATAGAATCAAAAGTAAACGAGGGAACGAAAGTGACCATGACAACGTATTTCAATTGAAAATGAAAAATTGAAAATTGAAAATGAAAAAAAACTCCTCCGTCAGTTTCGCTGACACCTCCTCTATAAACAGAGGAGGAGCTGGTGAATCTTGCCAAAGACGGTAATAGAAATTAAGAATGTAGAATGAAGCGTTGGCAGGTGGGGAGAAGAGAAATCTTAAATCTAAAATCATTAAATCTAAAATTAATAGATGGAACCGTTTTACCACGCCTTGAAAGTAGCCCCGACCGCCTGTATCGGATGCACGCATTGCATGAGTCTATGCCCGACTCAAGCGATACGCATTCAAGACGGTTTGGCCACGATAAACAAAAACGCCTGTGTTGACTGCGGCATGTGCCTCAAGTCCTGCCCCAGACACGCGATATACGTGGAGCAAGACGATTTCAACCAAATATTCAACTTCAAACACAGGATTATTCTCCTGCCCACCGTGCTTTTCGGGCAATTCTCCGAAGAGATCACCGAGCAACAAATCTTCGCGGAACTCCACTCGATGGGATTCACGCAAGTCATTGAAGTGGCTCAAGCGTCGGGAATCCTAACAAAAGCGATGCGCAACTACATGCAGAAAAACTCGCACGACAGACCGTTCATCTCGGCATTCTGCCCCGCAGTCGTGCGCTTGATACAAGTACGTTTCCCCTCGCTGATAGACCATATCATCCCGCTCAAACAAGCCATGGATCTGGGAGCCATTTTTGTACGGAAAAAATACATCGACCAAGGTATTTCACCCGAAGACGTGGGTATCTTTTACGTGACCCCCTGCGCGGCAAAAATTGCCGCCGTGAAAAGTCCCGTGGGAGATGACGAATCGAATATCGACGGGGTTATCAATCTCGATTTCATATACAACAAAATACAAATGGGACTCACGCAACACCGGGACCAGCCCGTCAATCCCGTTTCGGAACAAACTTACTTGTCCCCGGAGTCCATCGCGTGGGCATTAACCGAAGGGGAAGCATCCAAGTTTGAAGGACGCTGCCTCGCTATCGACGAGATTCACAACGTGATAGACATCCTCGAGAAACTGGAAAACGACGAATTGACCGATATTGACTTTCTGGAATTGAGGGCGTGCGACCACTCCTGCGCGGGAGGTGCTCTGGCGGTCAACAATCGCTTCCTGACCATCGAGCGTCTGCGCAAGCGCATGGAAACCAGCGAAAAGGTCAATCGCACCACCTCCGACGACATCCAACAATACGAGTCATACCTCTTCAAAGAGGGACAACTAAGCGGAGAAATCCCGCCGCGTTCCATCGAGCAACTGGACGAAAACATACTCGTTGCCATGGAAAAAATGCAAAAACTCAATCGCATCATGGGAGTCCTGCCCCAGATAGATTGCGGTGCTTGCGGCGCCCCGTCGTGCCAAACCCTTGCCCGCGATGTCGTGCAATGCAAGGCAAAACTCAACCAATGCGTCTTCATGCAAAAGATACTTTGCGCGGAAGACCTCATGACGCCCGACGAATCTCTCGAACTATCCGAGAAAACGTGGGGCATCAAACGATTTGAAAAATAAAAGAAACATACATAAACCCAAACAAACAATAGCATTATGACAGTACAAGACATTATCTCGCGTTTAAATCTTACCGTTTGCTCGGGCAAAGAAGGATTGCAAAGAGAAATCAAAGGAGGTTACACGTCCGACCTGCTAAGCGACGTCATGGGACACGCGCAAGAAGGTGACGTGTGGATCACACTCCAAACACACAAGAACGTGATGGCTATCGCCTCGTTGAAAGAGATTGCCGCGATCATTCTCGTGAAAGGCCATGTGCCCGAAGAGGACACCCTCGCCGAAAGCGAGAACGAGAACATCCCGATTCTCTCCACCCCGTTACAGGCGTTCGAGATCACGGGACAACTTTATAAATTATTACACCCGTAATACCGCCCGTCATGGAAATCCGTGCCGACTTGCATATTCACACCATACTTTCACCTTGCGGGGATCTGGAAATGAGTCCCGCGAATATCATCGGCATAGCTTTAAGGAAAGGCATTTCACTCATCGGGATATCCGACCACAACTCCACCCGACAAGCCCCGCTCATTCAAGAATTGGGAGAAAAACAGGGGCTTCGGGTGCTTTGCGGCACGGAAATCAACTCCATCGAAGAGGTACACGCCCTCGCCTACTTCCCGACTCTGGAAAGACTCGCGGAATTTCAAACTTATCTGGATCATCACCTGCCGGACATAAAGAACAATCCCGACAAATTCGGCTATCAAGTAGTAGTCGATGCCGAGGAACAAATCACCTACGAGGAAGAACGTCTACTGATTTCAGCGCTGGATGTAGACCTCAACACCATAGAACGGGTCGTCCACTCCTTGGACGGCATCTTCATCCCGGCACACATCGACAAATCGCGTTTCAGCATCCTCTCGCAACTGGGATTTGTCCCCAAAGACCTGCGCTACGAGGCTCTGGAACTTAGCTTTCGCATCACACCGGAAGAATTTATCCGGCAAAATGCCTATTTGTCCGGCAACCCGTTTATTCGCTCTTCCGACGCCCATTACGTGGACGACATCGGGAAAGTAACCACCACGCTTTCGCTACCCGATCTATCATTCGATTCCATCCGGAATGCCATACTGAATTTAAAATACAACATCAAGTAAAAAACGGGTGTACACGCTCCTCTAATAAGAATTTATCGCTATCTTCGCTCGTCAAATCAAGAAATATGAGCAAAAAACTCCAAATACATAATAGTACTGCCGAATTTCTTATCTTTCAATTAGAAAGCAAGGAAGAAGGAATCGAAGTATTATATCAAGATGAAACTCTTTGGCTCACGCAGGATGCTATAGCACTCCTATTTGATAAAGGTCGTTCAACAATAGCCGAGCACCTGCAAAATATTTTTCAAAGTCAAGAGTTGCAAGAAGACTCAGTTTGTCGGAAATTCCGACGAACTGCCACAGATGGCAAAGACTATGCTACCAAGTATTATAATTTGGACGCGGTAATATCAATCGGCTATCGCACAAACTCGGTACGAGCCACTCAATTCCGTCAGTGGTGTACATATGTACTTCGTCAATTTGCCATTCGAGGCTACGTGATTGACAAAAAGCGGATGGAGAACGGTACATTCATCAACGAGGACTATTTCGAGCATTTGCTTGCCGAAATTAGGGAAATTCGATTAAGCGAACGCCGTTTCTATCAAAAACTGACTGATATATACGCTACAAGCATTGATTACAACCGAGATGCACCGACAACACGAATGTTCTTTAAAAAAGTGCAGAACAAGATGCACTACGCTATTCATGGACATACTGCTGCAGAACTAATAGTTGAGCGAGCCAATGCAGAAAAAGAGCACATGGGACTTACCACATGGGAAAAGGCGCCTGACGGTAAGATTGTAAGAACGGATGTGGCTATTGCCAAGAACTACCTTAAAGCGGATGAATTAGAGTCGATGGGACGCATCGTCAACGCTTTCCTTGATTTGGCTGAAGATAGAGCAAAACGGCATATTCCCATGACTATGGAGGATTGGTCTACTAGAATAGATAAATTTTTGGATAGTGATGACCGCCCGATATTGACTGATACAGGAAAAATATCGGCAGAACAAGCCAAACTATACGCGGAAAGTGAGTTTGAAAAATACCGTATCATTCAAGACCGATTATTTCAATCCGATTTTGATAAATACAATACAGATAATCTGCTTGATTTTAATTGTGAAGAAAAATAATAATGAGGAGATAATTAAAGTTTGAAGAATTACTTCACCTTTATAGGTTAAATAAAGACAATTTTGAAATACCGAGATTATGTTCGTAGAATCCATGACCGCTGAAGAAATCATCAAGGAAACCAGACGGGACCTTGCGCTCCTTGAAAACTACAAGGAAAAAATATACCAACTCCACCGCCGGGATTTCCTTTTGGCTAAAAAATATCCCGTGACATTCCAGCATGAATGGGTATCGCCCGCCACACGCAACAAATGGCGCGTCACGATCACTTGTCACAGCAAAAAGACACGGGAAGCCCCCGAAATATACCACTACTCCCCTTACGTGACATCCCGGGGAGTCGGCGTCATTTTTCCTTTTTACGATCTGGATACCGAAGACTGGGCATTCAGCAGATTCACCGGACACTTTTTCAGCCGCTACCGCAACCGTTATTTGATACCCAACAATCTATGCACGCCCGGTATGGATGTCATTGATTACTTCATCAAAGATAACATATCCTTTTCTTTATCTGAAAAAAAGAAAGAAGACAATAGCTTCACTTGTTGCCTGAAAGACGGTATCGCTCTTGGTATTTTTGACTCGATTCTCACGTTTTTCCGCACGTTCGTATCACACGATATGCTCTTTAGAATACAGAAACGCTCCCTGCAATCCAGTATCGAATATCAAAAAACACTGGACGATTTCCTCACGAACAAACTTCCCAATTCCTACAAGCAATACTGCCTGCAAGGACGAGTAGGACGGGTTGCAGGTCCCGAACCCATACCCCATCTATCCTTGGACGACGTGAAAGACCTCCTGAAAGATAAACCCAAAATACCGTTGTTCTCTCCACTCACGGGAAAAATCGAGTTCGAGGACTAAGGAAAGGGTTTATAAAGTCTGCGGATACCGCGGTGCTTCGTTCACGGCAGCAAAGCTGCCAAAGAAACAGTACACGTGCAGGTTTTCCCGAGTTCTTTTCCACGTGCATCCCTAGGGATATTCTAAGGTATCTTAGATTGCAATTAATTGATTATTACATTATTATCATACTATCATTCTATTAATATATGATAACAATAGAATAACAAGGAGTGTAACCACTGGGAATCAATAGGATATACATGGGGAAAACTTTATTGTACGCGAACTTTTTTATAGTCGCCTTCGGCGAGTTGCAGGTTACAGGTTGCATTTGCCTTCTGCAAATTACAGGTTGCTTTTCTTGCGTTGTAGACTGTATTCAATATTCACAATCCGCTTAAGCGTAACACCCTCTCAATATGAACTTAAACCCCTCAAAAAACATCTCAAAAAACGAACGTTTAATACGTCGTTTTTTATTCCCGAAGTCGAAGAGCAGGCTATATCGCTATGTATATTGATATTTAATTTCTTAAAATCAAACCTGCTTTCTTTACATATTGGATTTATTGCCTATATTTGTACTCTAATTAAACGTTCATTTTTTGAATGTTCAAAACAAACCGAATGAACAGTAATAACGATAGAGTTGAAACATCAAAAAGCAAAACGATACTCGTTGCCGAGGACAACGAGAGTAATTTTCTTTTGGTCTTCACGGTGCTAAAAAAAGACTACTCTATCATCCGGGCACATAACGGCGTGGAAGCCATTGACAAATTCAAATCAGAAAGCCCGGATATTATTCTGATGGATATCAAAATGCCCGAAATGGACGGACTGACCGCCACCAGAAAAATCCGGGAATACGACACCCGAATCCCGATCATTGCCCTTAGCGCCTTCGCTTTTGAAACCGACAAACAAGAAGCCATATCAGCCGGATGTAATGATTATATCACGAAACCCGTGGACTTCAATTTACTGAGAGCAACACTTAAACGACACCAGACGGAATAATTATACCCCGCCATTCATATCATTGTTTTCCAACGCAAAGCTAAAAACATTCAGGGCACAACAATTAAGGAATAAATTCTTCATTAGAAGCAATCTATATTATTACAAGTTAAGGATAAAATGCTTGTTTCTATTAATAATTTAATTATATTTGAAGCGATTTTTCTCGCGATTGAAACTAAACGAGAGAAAAAAAGAAAAATTTATAAGAGCGTGCGAATCTTATTCAAGAAAAAAAGTGTAAATTAACAGGTGTGGAATGCAAACGTTATCGGACCATATCCTAGATATCGCCCAGAATTCAATACGAGCCAATGCCTCTCGTGTCGAAATCAGCTTGCAAGAGAAACCAAGTACGGATTCTCTTGTATTCACCATTCATGATAACGGACGCGGGATGGACGAAACCACGCTGGCAAAAGTAACCGACCCTTTTTTCACGAGCAGAACGGTACGCAAAGTGGGACTCGGCATACCCTTGTTGAAACAAAATGCCGAAGCAACGGGAGGGACACTGAAAATAGAATCAAAGGAAGGAGTGGGCACGACACTGGAAGCCAGTTTCTCTCTCTCGCACTGGGATCGTCCGCCAATGGGCGACGTGGCAGGTTCTATCGTGATACTTGTCTCGGCAAACCCCGACATTGAATTTATCTACCGTCACATCACGGAGAAAGGAGATTACACTTTTGACACGGAAGAAGTAAAAGAAATCATGGAAGGAGTACCCATTAACGATCCTGAAATCGTTATGGCTCTGCGCCAGATGATACGGGAAAATATAAAAGAAATAACACAAACAACATAAGACAAAATAACCTTAATCATTTAATAATGGAAAAAATTAAATCACTTGCAGACCTCAAACGTATTAAGGAAAACGTGCAGACGAAGATCGACCTTCGCGAGAAGAGCGAACAGGTAGAGAACTTGGTTCAGATAAAAGTAGCCATGGCAACTTGCGGTATCGCCGCGGGTAGTAAGGAAACCATGAATTATTTCATCGAGAACCTCGAGAAGAACGGGATCACTGCCGTTGTCACCCAAACGGGATGCATGGGATACTGCTATGCGGAACCGACAGTTGAGATTACCAAGCCGGGAAAAGACCCGATCGTTTTCGGTCACGTTACCACGGAAAGAGCGGAAGAAATCATTCAAAAGTATTTAAAGAATGACGAGCTGGTGGCTGACATCATTCCGGTTAATTTTGATACAATCAGAGACAGATAAAACAACTAATCAAAAACCCGAATATCTATGAGTTATAAAATGCATGTCCTCGTTTGTGGTGGAACGGGATGTAGAGCATCTGCCAGCCAACAGATCATTACCCGGCTGGAAGAAAGTTTAAGAGAGAAAAACTTGGACGACGAAGTTCAAGTGATCGCTACCGGTTGTTTCGGTTTCTGCGAGAAAGGACCGATCGTGAAAATCATGCCGGACAACACTTTCTACGTTCAAGTGAAACCGGAGGACGCAGAGGAGATCGTGAACGAACACGTGATCAAAGGAAGAAAAGTAGAGAGATTATTATACAAGGATCCGGAAAAGAAAGAAGCCGTGAGCGACTCCAAGCACATGGGATTCTACAAAAAACAACTCCGGATTGCTTTACGCAACTGCGGATTCATCAATCCCGAAAACATCGAGGAATACATCGCGCGTGACGGGTACTCCGCCCTCGCGAAATGTATCACCGAACTGAAACCGGAAGAGGTAATCCAAGAAATCAAACTGTCCGGCTTGCGCGGTCGCGGCGGCGGCGGTTTCCCGACAGGATTGAAATGGGAATTTGCCAGCAAATACCCGGCTGACCAAAAATACGTGGTTTGTAACGCCGACGAGGGTGACCCGGGTGCTTTCATGGACCGTTCCATCATGGAAGGTGACCCCCACTCCGTTATCGAGGCAATGGCTATCTGCGGGTACAGTATCGGGGCTACCAAAGGTTTGGTATACATCCGCGCCGAATACCCGCTTGCTATCCAACGTTTGAAAATCGCTATCCAGCAAGCTAAAGAATACGGGCTGTTAGGAGAAAGTATCTTCGGTACCGATTTCTCCTTCGAAATAGAATTACGCTACGGCGCGGGAGCATTCGTGTGCGGGGAGGAAACCGCGTTAATCCACTCTATGGAAGGACACCGCGGGGAACCGACCATGAAACCGCCCTTCCCGGCTGAATCCGGTTATTTGAATCGCCCGACCAACGTGAACAACGTGGAGACTTTGGCGAACATCCCGGCTATCATCATGAAGGGAGCCAACTGGTTCAACAAAATCGGAACGGAGCGTTCCAAGGGTACGAAAGTATTCGCCCTCGCCGGAAAAATCAACAACGTGGGACTTATCGAAGTACCCATGGGAACCACTTTGCGCGAAGTGATCTACGAGATCGGCGGCGGTATAAAGAACGGCAAGAAATTCAAAGCCGTACAAACAGGGGGGCCTTCCGGCGGTTGCTTGACCGAGAAACACCTTGACGTGCCGATTGATTTCGACAACTTGCTGGCTTCCGGCTCCATGATGGGATCAGGTGGTATGATCGTCATGGACGAAGACGACTGTATGGTATCCGTGTCCAAATTCTACCTTGAATTCACGGTAGAGGAATCCTGCGGGAAATGTACGCCCTGCCGTGTAGGAAACAAACGCCTTCACGAGATACTGGATAAAATAACCCAAGGCAAAGGCACGATGGAAGATATCGACACGCTGAAAAACCTCAGCCGCGTGATCAAGGATACAGCCCTTTGCGGGTTGGGACAAACATCCCCGAACCCGGTACTGTCTACCCTTGATAATTTCTACGACGAATATCTGGCACACATCAAAGACAAGAAATGCCCGGCAGGACAATGTAAGGCATTATTGATGTACCATATCGATCCGGAACTGTGTATCGGTTGCGGGTTGTGCGCGCGCAATTGTCCCGTTGACGCTATCGTGGGAGAACGGAAAGAAGTGCATTTCATCAACACGGCAAAATGTATCAAGTGTGGTGCTTGTATGGAGAAATGCAAGTTCAAAGCAGTTAGCACGAGATAATTGAAAATTGAGAATTAAAAATTGAAAATTGCTTAGGCAACCTGCTAAGCTAAGGAGATTTTAAAGATGGAAAATAATATAACACTAAAAATAGATAACCGAGAAATCAGCGTTCCCAAGGGAACCACGATTCTTGAGGCAGCCCGGGAACTGGGTATCGACATCCCCACCCTTTGCTACATGAACCTGAAAGATTTGTGCATCAAGAACGCCCCGGCATCTTGCCGTATCTGCGTGGTCGAGGTGGAAGGCAGAAAAAATCTTGCCCCCTCTTGCGCCACCCGGTGCGAGAACAATATGGTGGTACGTACCAACACCATGCGCGTGTTGAACGCCCGTAGAACCGTACTCGAACTGATGCTGTCGGATCACCCGTCAGACTGTTTGGTCTGCGCCAAATCAGGCAATTGCGAATTACAGGACACGGCCATCAAATTAGGTATCCGTGAAATTCCGTTCGCCGGCGAGAAATCAGAATTCAAAGTGGATTTGTCACCCTCCATCCGCCGGGATGCGACCAAATGTATCTACTGCCGCCGTTGCGAAATGATGTGCAACGACGTGCAGACAGTCGGTGCGTTAGGCGCCGTGAACCGCGGGTTCGCCTCCGTGGTAATGCCCGCGTTCGATGACGCGTTGATAGACTCGGAATGTACATTCTGCGGCCAGTGCGTTGCCGTGTGCCCGGTAGGTGCCTTGACCGAATTGTCACACACCAATCGCCTGATCAACGATCTGGCTAACCCGGAAAAAACCGTAATCGTGCAAACGGCTCCCGCCGTTCGTGCCGCCTTGGGTGAAGAGTTCGGTTTGGCAGCCGGAACATCCGTTACCGGAAAAATGGTTGCCGCTTTACGCAAACTGGGTTTTGCCAAAGTATTCGACACAGACTTCGCTGCCGACTTGACCATCATGGAAGAAGGAACCGAATTGTTAGGACGTCTGAACGCATTCCTGAATGGCGACAAAGAAGTGAAATTACCGATAATCACGTCATGCTGCCCGGGTTGGGTGAACTTCTTCGAGAAACAATTCCCCGATTTGCTGGACAGACCGTCAAGCGCACGTTCCCCGCAACAAATGTTCGGGGCGATAGCCAAAACTTACTGGGCTGAAAAAATGGGTATCAAACGCGAGAACTTGATCGTGGTATCCGTGATGCCTTGCCTCGCGAAGAAATTCGAGAGCGAGCGTGACGAGTTCAAGACAGACGGTGACCCGGATGTAAATTACTCCATCTCCACGCGCGAATTGGCAGCCTTAATCAAAGAAACGAACATCAACTTTATGCAACTGGAAGACGAAGACTTCGACGCACCGTTAGGTGAATCCACGGGAGCCGCTGTTATCTTCGGCGCCTCGGGTGGCGTGATGGAAGCCGCCCTGCGTACCGCTTACGAAATCCAAACGGGTAAAACGTTGGAGAACGTGAACTTCGAAGGCGTGCGGGGTATCGAGAACTTGAAGGAAGCAACCATCGACGTGGACGGATTCGAATTGAAAGTCGCCGTGGCTCACAGCTTGGGCACAGCACGCAAATTGATGAATGACCTGCGCGCAGGTAAATCACCGTACCACGCAATCGAAGTGATGGCTTGCCCCGGCGGATGTATCGGTGGTGGCGGTCAACCGTTCCATCACGGGGATTCTGCCCGTATCATGGCCCGTTCCAAAGCTCTTTACACGGAAGACTCGGAAAAAAACTTCAGAAAGTCGCACCAGAACCCGTACATCATCTCGTTGTACGAAGAATTCTTGGGCAAACCCATGAGCGAGAGAGCACACCATTTATTGCACACGTGCTATTTCAACAGAGGAAAAGAGATTATTGAACAATAATTATTCGGAAATATCATTATGACACAAATATCATTAGCAAAGTGCAAAGTTGACCAGCTGGTAAGACTGTGTGAAGAGTTCGGAAACCAAGAGGGCGAATTGATCAACGTCTTGCACAAAGCGCAGGAACTGGTCGGTTACCTTCCCAGAGAAGTACAGGAAGTTATCGCGCGTCAACTAAATATACCCGTTTCAAAAGTGTACGGGGTCGTGACCTTCTATTCTTTCTTCACCATGACACCGAAAGGGGAACACCCGATTTCCGTGTGCATGGGAACAGCCTGCTACGTGCGGGGCGCGGAGAAAGTACTGGATGAATTCAAACGAGTTCTGAAAATCAACGTCGGGGAAACTACCGCCGACGGGAAATTCTCTCTCACCAGTTTACGCTGCGTGGGAGCTTGCGGACTTGCCCCGGTTGTATTGATCGGAGAGAAAGTGTACGGGCGGGTAACTCCCGGAGAAGTCGAGAAAATTCTAAAAGAATTTGAATAAAGTAAAGGGGCGGTCAATGTGATCGCCCCTTTATTATTTTTATACAGTTTATTAATTTTAGATTGAACTCCTCCGTCAGCTTTGCTGCCACCTCCTCTATAAACAGAGGAGGAACTAAAATACAGTCTTGAACGCTAGAGAAGCAACTTGCCGAAGGCAAATGCAACCTGTAACCTGCAACTCGCCGAAGGCGACTAAACCGTGGTAAAATCACTTTAACGGTAACGAGAAGCAAAAATCAGATCCCGCACCGGGTTTCGATGTAAACCAGAGTTGCCCGTTATTTTTAGCCACAAAGTCCTTGCATAACAACAAGCCTAAACCGGAACCTTCTTCGCTATTCGTTCCGAACGTGGTAAAATGAGTTGCCTCGTTCAACAATTTCGGCTGATCTTCCTCTTTTATCCCGCATCCTTTGTCTGACACGATCACTATGACCTCGTTCAGCCCGTTTCTCTCGTCCATTCTTGTCTCAACACGTGTTGTAACTGTCGTATCCTTATGACTGAACTTTATAGCATTAGAAATCAAATTACGCACGACTGATTTAATCATCTCTACATCCACCACGACCTCGACACTCTCGATTGAACGTTCTAATGCCAAAGCGATTGACTTACTTTCGGCGATCGGTTTAAACACCTCGATCACGCCGTCAACAAGCCCCACGAGGTCGATCGGCTGAGGTACATTCGACAACTTGCCCAACTGACTCTTCGTCCATTTCAAAAGATTATCCAGCAACGAGAACACTTCCTCGGAAGTCTTATTCGCCATTTCCAGCATCTCGAATACATCTTGGGGAACCGAGCCCGGTTCGATGCTCATCATGATGGTATTACACAACATCTTTATCGATGCCATAGGCGATCGCAAATCATGGGCGATAACCGAATAGAGTTTATCCCGTCCGGCAATAGTCTTTCTCAACTCTTCCGTCTGTCTCAGAATAATACGCCGGGCATCCACCAAAGAAAGCTGGTGCTCCACACGAATCAGTAATTCCTCCCTGCGGAACGGTTTGGAAATAAAATCATTTGCGCCCAGTTGGAAACCCTTCACAACGCTGGCGGAATCATTCAAAGCGGTTAAAAATATAATCGGTATCTCGGCTTGTGACGGTTCCACCTTCAAGCGTCCCGCTACCTCGAACCCGTCCATGTCCGGCATCATGACATCCAATAAAACCAAATCCGGGGACTCACTCTTCACCTTCTCCAAAGCCTCCGTCCCGTTCATGGCGTAAATAATATTAAACCCCTCACGTCCAAGCAATGCTTTCAACAATAAAACATTTGACTGAACATCATCCACAACCAATATTTTATATTCAGCTGGATTTATCTTCATACACATCATATTTTAAATAACGCACGTAATTACAGCCACAAATGTACAAACTATAATTCATTTTTATGGCATCTTTCCAACGATAGTTTTTAACTTTCCACCTCTTGTTACCCGTGTCATAGCATCACATTTTCCCTCGTTCGAAATATAAAACGAATGAATATTCAAAAAAATAAGTTTTTAATACATAAAACTAGCAAAAACTGCTCTATGTCGTAGTAATGTTGTATATTTGTATTATCAAAAAGAGAGAGCGTTTGTTATGAGTAAGAGTATTTTAATTGTTGATGATAAGCCTGAAATAGCGAAAGTTATCACAATACAATTATCCAAAGACTATGATGTGCACTCGGAAAGCAATCCGATAGAAGCACTAGCATGGATGCACGCCGGGAATATTCCGGATCTGATTATTTCCGATGTCAATATGCCGGAAATGGACGGAAAGACATTCCTGAAACACCTGAAAGCCAGTTCCATGTTCAACTTTATCCCGGTCATTATCTTATCCAGTCTGGAGAGTAGTAACGATCGGATCGAGTTACTGGAAGCAGGAGCTTCTGATTTCGTGCTAAAGCCTTTTAATCCGCAGGAATTAAAAATCAGAGTCCGGAATTTATTGAGATAACAGCATGTATGCCTATTATATCGGGGAAAATCCGGATTGGATAAAAAGAATATCCGAGAATCTGGAAAATGAGATTACTGTTTTCAGTAACCCCA
The DNA here is from genome assembly GCF_022132345.1 of Butyricimonas sp. DFI.6.44. NCBI lineage: Bacteria > Pseudomonadati > Bacteroidota > Bacteroidia > Bacteroidales > Odoribacteraceae > Butyricimonas > Butyricimonas sp. DFI.6.44. The sequence goes on from NZ_JAKNJD010000007.1 coordinate 47,972, forward strand.
TTAAAACGATATTGTTTATAAACAAACAAGACAGGCACGAAGATTCCCCCGTGTACATCTTCATCGAATCCCGGAACAAAGAACAAGACCTCCAATGGTTGGAAGCCACGGTAAGCAACAACGTGAAAGATGTATACATACTTCTTCTCACGGATAAAGTCGTGAAAGAATACATCCCGCGATATTTGCAGGCGGGAGCGAATGAAGTCATCGATATCAATTCTTCGGCAGAAGATATCCAAACCACGTTGGCTTTTCTCCCGAAACTTAAACTTTACCAAACGGCAAAAAAGAACAGTTGTCCCCGCAGATTCAAACTTCCTCTATGGAAACGGATTTTTGACATCACGTTCTCGACCATCGCACTCCTGTGCCTCTCCCCGTTCCTGCTCCTGACCGCTCTCGCAATACGGTTGGAAAGTAAAGGCCCTATCGTTTACAAATCCAAAAGAGTGGGGAGTAATTACGATATATTCGACTTCTTAAAATTCCGTTCCATGTACATGGATGCGGACAAACGACTGAAAGAATTTCAAGCTTTAAATCAATACCGGGAAGAATCTGCGGAAGAACAGCCAAACACTCAAAATATTACCGCAACGAACGATACCACACTCTTGGTTGCCGATGATTTTATCACGACCGAACAAGAGTTGTTAAAGAATCGCCGTACACAACGGAAAAACGCCTTCGTGAAATTCGAGAACGACCCGCGTATCACCAGAGTCGGACGCTTTATCCGGAAATACAGTATCGATGAACTCCCGCAATTAATCAACATCCTGAAAGGAGATATGTCTATCGTGGGAAATCGTCCCCTCCCCCTGTACGAGGCGGAATTACTAACCACGGACGAATACATCGAACGCTTTATGGCTCCCGCCGGGTTAACCGGTTTGTGGCAAGTCGAAAAACGAGGCGACCAAGGAGCCTTATCCGCCGAAGAACGAAAACAATTGGATATAAAATACGCCCGGGACTTTTCGTTCTGGACTGACATAAATATTATTTGCAGAACATGCACGGCGTTTGTGCAGAAAGAGAATGTGTAATTAACAACGTTTTAGCAAGATGGACACGAAATATATTATCATCGGTTGTCTTTTATTTTTAAACCTTGTTTGCTTGGGACAAAACAGGCAAAACAGAGATTCCATATTAAATGTCAAGGGATTTGTTCCTCAAGCATTAACAACCAGTGAATTTATTGATTTTCAACTCCCCCTCCTAGATTCCCTGTTCGAAGGAGCACAAAAAAATCCCCGGATAAAAGAAATCGAATCAGCCATCGAGGCTGCACGTAATGACTTAAAAATAGCCAAACGAGATTGGTGGCAATATTTCACTGTTCGTGCAGGCTATACTTATGGGATATTGGGAACATACACAGATCAAGAAACCCAGTACACCCAGTTAACAACGGTCTACTCTGGAATAAACCAAAGTAGTTGGACAGTCGGGGCAAATATAAGCATACCATTTAATAGATTATTCAGTCATCGAGCAAGCGTAAAGAAGCAAAAAGAACTTGTACGAAGCAGTGAATACACGAAACAGATCAAATTCGATGAAATCAAAAACGAAATCATCGAATTGTATTGCAATATTCAATATCAATTAAAATTATTGAAACTCGCAACAGAGTCTATCACATTATACAATGCCGAATATCAAGTTGCAGAGTTAGATTATATAAATAATAAAACCAAAAACTCAGATAGGACATTAAGTGATTTCAAACACTCACAAAAAGTTGCAAAAATAGAATATGAGAATATTATTAATGAACTCAATATCATGTTCTTGAAATTAGAATTAATTAGCAATATGCATTTAAGAAATAAATAACCATGAAATATATTACTTTCTTTATCAAATTCTTTTATCGCATCCGGTTCTGGTTGATCGTGCCGCCGATAATTATAGCCCTACTGGTCTATTGGAATCTCAATAAAACTCCTCGTGATTATTCTGCCAATTGTTCTATATACACAGGTATTATAACAGGAGTAAATATTCTATCTGAAAGCGGTATCACGACAACTTCTTATACCCAAGGAAGCATGATGGATAATTTGCTTAATATTATTACTGCCGATCAAACATTGAAACAAGTATCATTACGCCTATACGCACGGATCATGGTATATGGAGATCCTCAAAAAGATAATACATACGTAAATGCCTCCAATTATCTGTATTTATACAACCATGGAGCTCCTATCCATGATTTAATAGATAAAAGTTCTGAAAATGATTCCATCAACGAGCAACGTACTTACGAGAATTTGCTCAAATATGAAACAAATGACCCCTCGAATTACGTGTATGGAATATACCAATGGGATCTTCGTTATGTGAATCGTGAATCATTACAAAAAATAGATGTCAAACGTATGGGCAATAGTGATATACTCGCTATTTCATATTCAGCGAATGACCCAGGAATAGTTTACCAAACGTTACTCATATTAATTGATGAATTTAACAAGCAATATCAAGAACTGCGTTTTGGTGAAACAAATAATGTTATCGAATATTTTCGTAAAGAACTTACATTTGTCGGTAAAGAACTTGAAAGTGCCGAAGATAGTCTAACAGGCTACCGTGTTGAAAACCAAGTGATCAATTACGAAGAAGAAACCAAACATGTAGCCGCATTAAATAGAGATTATGAATTACAATATTGGGAGTCTTTAAATGAATACAACGCAGCCGACAGTCTAAAAAAAGAACTGGAACAAAGAATGCAATTACAAACCGAGATTATTCAAACAAATAATTCATTCATATTCCACAACAATAAAATCAGTGAAATCAATGAAAAGCTTGCGATGGCAAAATATTACCCGGAAAATATTATTCCGCAGGCGACAATTGATTCACTTAACCAAGAACTAAAAACAAACGAGCAAGCCTTAACCGACGCTCTTGAGAAAATGGGATATCTAAAATACAATAAAGAAGGTATATCCAACGAAAGTGTTATAGAAGAATGGCTGAAACAAATTGTTAATTTCAAAAAGGCAGAAGCAGAATTAAAGGTATTGAGCCAACGAAAAACACACATGGTAAAAAAATATTCACATTTTGCCCCGATCGGCTCCACGTTGACACGCAAAGAACGTATCGTAAATATAAATGAAAGGAAATATATGGCGATACTGGATGCACTGAATGCTGCATTATTAAAACAAAAGAGTATCCAAATGAATTCGGCAAGTCTAAAAGTAATGAATGCCCCTTACTATCCATTAGTTTCATCAGCAGCTAATAAACACAAACTACTGAGTATTGCGGCATATTTTGCAGCCTTGATATTCACGATTTTCTTTTTCCTGATCATAGAGATTTTGGATCACACGTTACACAATATATTTAAAGCAGAACAATTAACAGGTTCTCAAACTTTAGGTGTATTCACTCGTCAATTATCTTTTGCCGCTAGAAGGTATAACCAAGTGTACACAACACTCTCTACGCAAACACTATGTAACTCTTCCGTGACTTATTTCAAATCAGACCAAAGTAATATCATAAACTTGATCAGTAATGAACCGGGAGAAGGGAAAAGCTATATCATGCAACAAATTGCGCAACAATTTACTGATCGTGGTTTTGATGTAACACAACTATCTTGGCAAAATGAATTTCAGACAGATGCGCAATCTTTTATCCAATCTTTAAATCTGGAGGAATTGGATGATTCGGAAAAAACAACATTAAAAGACAAGATTATTATAGTAGAATATCCTTCATTAAAAGATGCGGCACTAACAACAAATATTTTACAAAATGTCAGCCTGAATTTACAAGTTGTAGACTCTAGGCGTACTTGGAAAAATACAGACCAACAATTGTTCGAACGGACAAAAGAAATGTGTAATAAAACTCCTTTGTTCCTAGTATTGAATTACACGAAACGGGATGCCGCGGAAGATATAAATGGATTAATGCCACCTTACACGTTTTTCCGTAGGCTATTATACAAAATAGCCCAATTGGGATTGACAGCAAATGACAAACCGTTGCACAATGTTTAAAAACGGTTCATCATATATTATATCGATCATATTCATCATCGGTCTATGTGCTATATATTTATTAACAGTATATGGAGGGAGCATACCAACCCTCCTTTTCGCTTGTTTACCGTTATTAGTCCTAGTTACAGCAAAATTCAGTCAAAAACAATATTATTTTTACGCATTTTTCATTATTAATTATATCATATCTGGTATCAATCGATATATCCCGTTGAAAATCGGTATCATCATGCTCGGGCTTACCACCGGTATCGGGTGTCTTCTTTTAATAAAAAACATTTTCCAAACCTATGAATGGAAAAGAAGTGCCAACCTACTGACAATACTCTGGGCAATATGGTTTCTCTATTGCCTCTTTGAGCTCTTCAATCCTCTTGCAGTACCTGATGCATGGCTTATCGCCATAACAGGATACGCTTTTCCTTTAATAAGCGCTCTTATTATCCCAGTTCTTTTCATTCGTTTTAAAGATTTCCATTGGCTTCTAATTATATGGGCAATTTTGTCTATATTGGCTGCTCTAAAAGGTTATTGGCAAAAAAGCCATGGTTTTGATTCAGCAGAATTAAAGTGGTTATTTGTAGATGGAGGCGCCAGAACTCATATTATTTATACCGGAATCCGATATTTTTCATTCCTTTCGGACGCTGCTAATTTTGGAATCACGATGGGGCTCTCTATGACTATTTTTGGAATTTCCGGTTTCTTCGTTAAAACACGTTGGGTGAAATACTTATTTTGGAGTGCAGCTTTCGCTTCTACCTACGGATTATTAATATCGGGTACCCGAAGTGCTGTTGTTGTTCCCATTGTAGGATTAGGTATATATACATTATTATGCAGAAATATTAAGAACTTATTTTTTGCAGGTAGCATATTATTTGTTGTCATATTATTTCTCACCCAAACTAATATTGGCAATAGTAATTCTCTCATTCGGCGAGTACGCTCGGCATTTAACAAAGAAGACGCTTCTTTTAAAATACGGGGAATAAACAAAGCAAAAATGATACCTCTTATGAAAGACAAACCTTTCGGAGTCGGTTTGGGATTAAGCGGAGGGCGTATGGAACGTTTCAATATTGATAGTAAATTATCGAAACTACCTCCAGATTCTTTACTCACGATGTATTGGCTTGAAACAGGAATCATCGGATTATCATTATATCTCTCGCTATTAGTCATTATTTTTGTAAGAGCATCGTATATTGCAATGGTGATCGTCAAAGACAAACGTTTAAAGAATATATTATTCTCTATCATTGCAGGCCTTGCTGGAGTATTTGTCGCAGCATATGCAAATGACATTACCACATATCCTAATGGAATTATCATAAGTATTCTATTTGTATTTTTGTTTATTGCACCGTATTATGACAAAGAGTTAACACCAAATGAACCTTCAACCTGATATATCCATTATTACTATTAACTATAACGGTTTACAAGAAACTTGTGAATTAATAGAATCTCTACAACAAAACCCTCAAAAATGTTCGTACGAGGTCATTGTCGTGGATAATGGGTCAGTACAGAATGAGGCGAAAATATTGCAGGCAAAATACCCATACATTCAGAGTATCCGCAGTGAACGGAATCTAGGCTTCTCCGGGGGCAACAATTTAGGTATTCGTGTTGCAAAAGGGAAATGTATCTTCCTGCTGAATAACGATACGCTTGTATCTGACGATAGTTTGATCTATTTACATGAAACACTGATGAGTTCATCAGACATCGGAGCCGTAAGTCCGAAAATTAAATTTGCCTTTCCGCCCCGGAACATACAATTCGCGGGATTCACCCCGTTAAGCAAATATACATTACGCAACCGGGCTATCGGTTATAATGAACCGGATAAAGGTCAATTTGACGTTCCGAAAGCAACCCATTTTCTTCATGGAGCGGCCATGATGGTAAAACGTGAAGTAATCGAAAACATCGGATTGATGCCGGAAATCTATTTCCTTTACTATGAAGAAATGGATTGGTGTACCCGAATGCGGAATCACGGGTATCAACTCCGGTATGAACCCCGTTGCACGATATATCACAAAGAAAGTTGCAGCACGGGAAAAGACAGTCCGTTAAAGACCTACTATCTCACCCGCAATCGTCTGTTATACACGTGGCGAAACCGACACGGGAGAACATTGTTTATTTCGTTAATCTATCAGCTTCTGATTGCTGATTTCAAAAATATTGTCGTAAATTTGCTACATGCAAAATCGGCACAAGCAAGAGCTATTTTTGAAGGGTGTGTAGACTTTTTTCGATTAAAACATAAAAGGGAATAATATGAATATTCAGGAAATCTTATATCTATTCGAATATATATGTTGGATTTTGGCAAGCATTGCCGTGGCGTATCCGTTAATATATTCTCTTGCTTCTCTGGGGACAAGAAAATCATATTACCCGCAAGCAAAGAAACAACATCGATTTGCCATACTTTTTCCCGCCTACAAAGAAGACCGGATAATCGTATCCGTCGTGGAATCTTTTCTAAAACAGAACTACCCGCGGGAACTTTATGACGTGGTTGTTATATCCGACCACATGCAAGAGGCAACCAATGACCGTTTATCACAACTCCCGATCACCTTACTAAAGGCTGACTATCCCGAAAGTTCCAAAGCGAAAGCACTCAATTTTGCCATGAATCACTTCCGACGGGACGAATTTGATGTTGTCGTGATTCTGGATGCAGACAACGTTGTCGATACAAATTTCTTACAAGAAATAAACAAAGTCTTTGATGCCGGGGTACAAGCCATTCAAGCACACAGAACAGCTAAAAACCGCAACACGGAGATTGCCGTGTTGGATGGCCTCAGTGAAGAAGTGAACAATTCCATCTTCCGTCGCGGACATGTAAGATTAGGTGTTTCCTCTGCCCTCATCGGTTCCGGTATGGCTTTCAATTACCAATGGTTCCATGACAATGTCAAACATCTATCCACCGCAGGCGAGGATAAAGAGTTGGAAATTCTACTACTTAAACAAAGAATTTTTATAGAATACTTGGATGAAGTATACGTGTATGACGAGAAAACCCAAGGAGAAAAAGGATTCTACAATCAGCGCCGCCGCTGGTTGGCTACCCAATTCGCCCAGTGGGGACGTGTTTTCAAGGATCTTCCGAAAGCTATTATCACCGGAAATATCGATTATAGCGATAAATTGATTCAATGGATGCTCCCCCCTCGCCTAATTTTGTTCGGTGGAATTATCGTGATGGGATGCGTTATGCAAATTGTAGATTGGCCGCTTGCACTGAAATGGTGGGGATTGTTTCTCGTCATGGGCATCACGCTATGCCTTGCCATACCGGATAAACTCGTTGATGAGCAATTCAAAAAATCAATCAACAAACTCCCCCTGTTATTTATCATGATGGTAGCTAATTTGTTCAGGATGAAAGGCATGAATAAAAAGTTTGTCACCACCGAAAAAAACGGTTCTTCCACCCTATAAATATTATGCCCATGAAAATAGCAATTGAAGCACAACGGATTTTTCGGACAAATAAACACGGGATGGATTTCGTGGCTCTCGAAACAATTCGGGAATTACAAAAGACGGATTGCAAAAACGAGTACTATATACTGGTCGCTCCCGGTGAAGACCGATGCTTACAGGCATCGGACAATGTCCGTATTGTCGAAATAAAATGCCCGACTTATCCCTTATGGGAACAAGTCGCCTTGCCTTCAGCTATAGGCAAGATAAAACCGGATATCATACACTGCACGAGCAACACCGCCCCTTTATTCTGTCCGGCACCGCTTGTTCTCACATTGCATGATATTATCTTTTTGGAAAAAAGGGCGCACAATAATAAATCCATGTACCAGAATATGGGCTGGTATTATCGTCGTTTTGTTGTTCCCCGCGTATTGGCAAAATGCAAACAAATCATCACCGTATCACAGTTCGAATGTAACAGGATTCGTGAAACATTACATCTGCCGAAAGAACAGATTATCGCCATTCATAACGGTTTTAGTAACCGCTTCCATCCTTTGAAAGAAACTTATACCGTCACGAAAAAATATATACCTGCTAAAGAATATTTATTTTTCCTCGGTAACACCGATCCGAAAAAGAATACTCCATGCACACTAAAAGCATACAGCATCTACGTGAAACAATCTTCAAATCCTCTCCCTTTGTTGATCGCAGATTTAAAAGAAGAAGTCATCCATCAGATATTAAAGCAGGAAGGAATTGAAGAAATAAAACCTATGCTCCATTCCCCCGGGTATATCACTCATTCTGACCTTCCGGCAATCTATAATGGCGCTAAAACATTCCTTTACACGTCATTGCGGGAAAGTTTCGGAATCCCGTTGTTGGAAGCGATGGCATGCGGCACCCCGGTCGTCACGTCCAATACCTCCGCAATTCCCGAAGTCGCGGGAAAAGGCGCAATACTGGTAGACCCGACGGATGCCGACGCGATTGCCGCACAGATATTGAAACTGGAACAAGATACGGCGTATAGTGAACAACAGATCGCTTATGGCTTGGAAAGAACTAAACAATTCTCTTGGCAACATACGGCAGAACAGTTATTAAAAGTATATCAATCTATTAAAAAGTAAGATCATGAGTGACTATATATCCATCATCAGTTCGCTAGTTATATTTCTATTCCCATACATTGGACGAAAGTGGTTTAACATTCAATTACTAAGTTCCACGGTAGTCAGCCTAGGACTACTCGGAACTTTCGGGGGAATCATGTATGGTTTATGGCTTTTTAATGTTGATCATATAGACCTTTCCATTCCTCAATTATTAGAAGGACTGAAAACAGCATTTCTGACCTCTATCGCAGGAATGTTAGCATCCTTATTACTTAAACTTACTCCTGCATTCTACGGAATGAAAAAAGAGGTGGAGCAACAAGAAGAATTCACGGATAAACAATTATTCGAATTACTCGGAAACATTGAGAAAAACACGAAGTCAACAGATTCTAGCGAACTTATTCAAGTAATCAAACTATCAAACGAACGTCTGGTAGATAATTTCCAATCCTTAAATGATAATCTTTTGAAAATAACTTCCCGGGAACTCTCTTTAAATACGGAAGCCCTTACCGAAACATTACAAATGGTCATCTCCCATTTGGATAACAAGGTTTCGGAACAAATAAATCAAACGATTCTCAAAATACACGATATACAAGAACAACAATTGCAATACATGGCGCATGCCGAAGAGTTCACGCAAACCATGCAGGAACAACTCCGTGATACACTTCTAAAACTAAAAGAAACGAACAAGAATATCGAAACGTTCTTGGGAAAAACCAATAACATGAACATGAAACAGAGTCATGCTTTCATGGAGCAAGTGTCATCATTCGGCGATTTCATAAAAGGTTCCGAACAACAAATGAATTCGCAACTGACCCGAATAGAAGAAAAATACGAGCGGGAATTAACTGAATTGGAGAAATTTACCAAAACATTAATGACTATTGTTAAAAAGCTATCCATAGATCACGATACTCTTTACAAAAAAATGAATGACAGCGAATAAACCATTTATTTGTAAATCATGAAGATATTTAAATCATCAAAAGAAGAAAACCAATGGATGTCAATCTCGGATTTGATGTCTGTACTCATGATTATCTTTCTTTTTATTTCCGTTGTGTACATGAGAAGCATTGGGCAAAAAAATAGTCAAATAACTTCTATAGCAAAGACTTATGAAAAAACACAAGTGAAAATCACTCATGATTTAAAGGAAGAATTTGCGAAGAATCTCCAAATTTGGAACGCAGCCTTGGATTCATTGACTCTTTCTATCCGTTTCGAGAATCCCGAAATTCTGTTTAAAGTGGGAAGCGCAGAATTGAACGATCATTTCAAAAGTATCCTAGACAGCTTTTTTCCTCGTTTTATACAAATCCTAACTGACCCGAAATACAAAAAGTATATTGAGGAAATTCGTATCGAAGGACATACTTCCAGCGAATGGCAGGGAGAACCCTCTTCCCGTCAGGCTTATTTCAACAACATGGAACTTTCTCAAGACAGGACACGCAAAGTTTTGGAATACGTGTTATTCCAAATAAAGGATGAAGAACTATTCAATTGGACAAAAAACAGGCTTACTGCCAACGGTTTGTCCTCCAGTAAACTTATTTACAATAATGACCAAACGGAAGATCAAGAACGTTCTCGGCGGGTTGAATTCAAGATAAAGACAAATGCCGAACAACAAATCATCAACATCTTGGAGCAGAGCAAATCCAAACCTTGAATTTTAACTGACAATAAACGAGAAGAACATGAGAAACAATATAAAAGAAAAACTCAAAACTAATCAACGTTTGAAATTACTTGTTCTTAATTCCATCGTGCATCCTATAAAGACCCGTCCTCGCTGGTGGATTAGATTACTTCAACCTCTTTATTTGAAAAAAGGTCGAAGATCTATTATATATAGAAATGTACGAAAAGATATCGTTCCGTTTAATTCGTTTATCATAGGTGAAAAATCTGTCATAGAAAGTTTTTCTACTATGAATAATATGGTCGGTGACATTATCATCGGATCCAAAAGCAGAGTTGGATTAGGCAACACTATAATCGGTCCCGTTACGATAGGCGATGATGTCAATCTTGCTCAAAATATTACAGTTTCAGGACTCAATCACAACTATCAAAATCCGGATAAAACGATCATTTCACAAGGCGTAAACACTTCCCGAATTACAATTGAAAACGATGTTTGGATAGGTGCAAATTCCGTTATATTGGCAGGTATCACCATTGGCAAACATTCAGTCATCGCTGCCGGGAGTATTGTCAATCGTAATATTCCGCCATTCTCTATTGCAGCTGGTAATCCGGTAAAAATTATCAAGCAATATAATTCCCAAAAAAAAGAATGGGAAAACGTAAAAAAAATATCCCATGAGAACTCGCAAACCAATCGACAGGAATGACTTGTACATACACAGGAAAGATCGTGTATTGGAAGTCGGCTCCGGCCACAATCCATCCTACCGTTCCAATGTCATTGCAGATAAATACATAGATGATAACAAGCATCGATGTGGAAATATCAAAATCTACTCCCATCAACAGTTTATACAAGCTGATGGCGAGCACTTACCCTTTAAAGACAAGGAATTTGATTATGTCATTTGCAACCAAGTATTGGAACACGTGGTACATCCAAAACTATTCATAAACGAAATTTGCCGGGTAGGAAAACGAGGCTATATAGAGACTCCTAGCCTCATTGGTGAATTCCTATTCCCTAAAGAATCACACAAATGGGTAATTCTGGATATAGATAATAAATTGATTCTTTATTCAAAAAAATTAGTTCCAGGAAACTACAAAACCGATTATGGGGAATTATTATTAAATTACCTACCATACCAATCCTTAGCATACAAATTATTAGGATTTACCGAAGGTGATTTAATGCTTAACCGTTACGAATGGGAAGATAATATAGATTTCATCGTAAATCCACAAGATGATTATTATCTATCTTTTTTTACACAAAAATGGGACAGGAATATGGTTGAGAAAATATTTCCACCCCGCAGCATTTTTAATGAAATGAAAAAAACGGGCACTGCATTAATGCACATCATTAAATTAAAATTGTTCGAAGTTATTGATCATAAGAAAGAAATTCAGACTTTAGAGGATTATTTACAAAAATAAACTAATAATCTTAACAATATACCATGGAACAAATTAAGGTTAGTATAATTATACCCGTATATAACACGGAACAATACGTGAAACAAACGGTAGAATCCATTATGGAGCAAACACTTCATGATATTGAAATTATTATTATCAATGACGGTTCTACAGATAATAGCCTCTCAGTCATCACGGAATTAGCAAAACAAGATCATAGAATAAAATTACTCTCGCAAATTAATCAAGGACAATCTATATCTCGCAATGTCGGAATTGAGAAAGCATCAGGTGAATTTATCTATTTCATGGATAGTGACGATCTTCTGGAAAAAAATACGTTAGAAATATGTTATCAAAAGTGTACTTCCGAACAGTTAGATTTTGTCTTTTTTGATGCAGATAGTTTCACTGATGAAGCCTCTATTCTAAGAAACTATCGCTACCAACGCAATTTACAAATAGAAGATAGAGTATGGTCCGGGATCGAAATATTAAAAATACAAGATGAAACGGCAAATTACCGAACATCACCTTGTCTTAGTTTTACTCGTCTGAGTTATCTTCAAGAAAATAATATTCAATTTTACCCTCATATTATTCATGAAGATGAATTGTATACTGCAATGCTATACTTGACAGCCACTCGTGTCAAATATATCAAACAAATATTTTTTAAACGTCGCATAAGAAAAGATTCTATCACGACTCGCAAATTTTCTATCAAAAACATACAAGGCTATTTCACCGTAGCCAATGAATTGAAAAGATACAAAAAACAAAAAATGGAAGTTGCCCAAATTATAGATACTCATTTATCAAATATGCTTAATGCAGCAATATGGAATGCTTCCTATCTTCCTCTAAAAGAGCGTTTATATATAGCCAAATGCAGTATTTTTGATTATTTCAAATACGTGTCATTCAAAACAATTGAAATCTTATTATTCAAGTCCTTTTTCAAAAAGTAATTACATGTCCTCCATTAAGAAAGATCTCGTTTCTGGTGTATTCTACACGGCAATTGCCAAATATTCAGGCATCTTTATCTCATTAGCTATTGCCGGAATACTTGCACGATTGATTGCACCTGAAGAATTCGGGATTGTAGCTGTGGTAACAGTTATTATTTCCTTTTTCGGTATATTCAGTGATTTAGGTATTGCTCCGGCGATCATACAGCACAAAGAACTTCAACAAGAAGACTTAACCCACATATTTTCATTTACTATTTGGAGTGGAACAATTTTAACCGTCCTGTTCTTCTTTTGTTCATGGCCTATTGCATTCTTTTACAAACAATCAAGTATGATTGTTATCACCCAATTATTATCCATAAATTTATTTTTTGCTTCGGCAAATATTGTTCCCAACGCCTTATTATACAAAACAAAATCTTTCAGATTTATAGCTTGGCGAAGCCTTAGTGTGCAAGTAATCGGAGGTACAATCGCTATCACTGCAGCACTTTGCGGAGCAGGTCTTTACGCACTAATTATAAATCCCATCTTTTCCAGTATATTACTTTTTATTATATCCTATCGCAAATACCCGCAACACCTAAAAATGACTTGGGGCATCATATCTATGAAAAAGATATTCAAGTTTTCAGCTTATCAATTCATGTTCAATATCATTAATTATTTCAGTCGGAATCTTGACAAAATTCTCATTGGCAAATATATGGATATGTCCACGCTTGGTTATTACGAGAAATCGTATCGTTTGATGATGCTCCCGTTACAAAACATAACTCATGTCATCACACCTGTCATGCACCCGATCTTTTCCAATTACCAACATGATTTGAATCGTTTAGCAACCTCATATGAAAAAATTATTCGTCTGTTAGCTTTCATTGGTCTACCATTATCTGCATTCCTTTGGTTTTCTGCCAAAGAAGTTACATTGATTGTATTCGGTCACCAATGGCTCCCCTCTGTTTCTGTATTTCAAATATTATCTATTTCCGTGGGAATTCAAATTATCATGTCCACGTCAGGCTCTATCTTCCAAGCATCCAATGACACCCGCAGTTTATTTTTTTGTGGATTATTTTCGTCAATTATCAACGTAACAGGCATATTTATCGGTTTATTTCTATTCAAAACACTTACTGCCATAGCTTGGGGCATCACAATTACGTTTTCTATCAGTTTTCTTCAATGCTATTATCAAATGTACCATTTCACACTCCAACGCCATATGATTCACTTTTGGAAACAATTAGGTTCCCCCGCTTTACTCGGTAGCATTGTTTTTCTTTCACTATATCTTATAACTCCGGTCTTAAATAGTAGTCCCCTGTTAATCAGTCTGATTATAAAAGGCATTACTTTCGCTGGGATTAGCATCGTGTACATTTTTGCCACGAAAGAATACAATTTAATGAAGTTATTAAAATCTAAATAATGAAAGCGTTATTCCTCATCTTCCATGGTTTCAATCCAAGCAACGGTATTAGTAAAAAAATACATTACCAAGTACATGCTTTATCAAATAACGGAGTGGAGACACACCTATGCTACCTTGAAGAAAAAAGCGACAGAAAGTATCGTATGGTTGACGATAAAATCATTGCTTCATACGGGAAAGGATTAAAAAGTAAAATCTACAAACGAATCGAGTTTAATTCAATAGTGAATTACGCTATGCAACACCAAATCAATTTTGTTTACATACGTTCCGCTCATAATGCAAATCCATTCACGATTCGCATGATTCGTAAAATGAAACAAGCTGGTATCCGAGTGGTTATGGAAATTCCAACTTATCCTTACGACCAAGAATACGTGAGTACTAAGATGAAATTACAATTACGATTGGATCAATGTTTTAGAAAAAAAATGGCAAAACTATTGGATAAAATAGTTACATTTTCAAACTATAACACCATCTTCGGTGTTCCCACCCTACAAATATCCAATGGCATTGATTTCAACGAAATTCCCGTCAAACAGCAACAGAATGATGTATCGCAAGAACTTCATTTAATCGGTGTCGCAGAAATACATTTCTGGCATGGATTTGATCGTTTAATCAAAGGACTTGCCAATTATTATAGTACGCAACCAAATTACAAAGTCTATTTTCACATTATCGGAGATTTTTTCAGTCAACGAGAACGCCATGAATATGTATCCATCATCAAAGAATATCATATAGAACCTTACGTCATCCTCCACGGTCAACAACATGGAAAATCTCTTGATGCACTTTTTGAATTATGCCATTTAGGAATTGGTAGTTTAGCTCGTCACCGTAGTGGCATAACAAACATCAAAACTCTTAAAAACCGAGAATATGCAGCGAGGGGGATTCCCTTTATCTATTCTGAAATAGATGATGACTTCGAAGACATGCCCTACATCATGAAAATTCCTGCAAACGAGGAGCCTGTTGATATAACAAAATTACTCTTGTTCTATTGCGAATTAAATACATCTCCACAAGAAATAAGAGATTCAATACAATTTCTTTCATGGAAAAATCAAATGAAGAAAGTTATCGAAAACATATAATAAAAACATATAAATTACTTACTTATGAATTCTCAAATATATCAAGAATTTGGCTGGCAAGATGATACTCCTCAATCGTATCATTCTCTTTTATTACCTTCATTACGGAAAATATTACCCAAAGATGGTTCACCTATATTAGATGTAGGCTGTGGGAACGGATTTTTAGCAAATACATTATTAGATGAAGGTTACAATATGTATGGCATAGATGCGTCAGAGCAAGGCATTGAGATCGCAAATCATAAGCATTCTGGACATTTTTTTGTCAATGATATTTCCTTGAATACCTTACCAAAAGCACTTTCTCATATTCCATTCGGAACAATTATCTCAACCGAAGTAATTGAACATCTTTATAACCCGAGAACATATATTACATTTATCAGAAACATTTTAGAATTACATAAAGGGGGGACATTTATTGTTTCCACCCCATATCACGGGTATCTAAAAAATATCATATTAGCTCTTTTCAACCGTATGGATTATCACTATAGTGCATTATGGGTAGGTGGACACATCAAATTTTGGTCTCGAACAACTCTTACCAAACTACTTCTTGATGAAGGCTTTCACGATATCACCTTCTTAGGTGTCGGTCGCATACATTACCTATGGAACCATATGATTATGACAGCAAAATTTAAATCTGAATAAATAAATTTTCTAAGACTGGATAAGATACTTTTCAAATCCCAAAGAGAACCCAATGTATTCCCAAAGAAGAACCAAGGAAGACATTCCTTTTAAACCGGGTATGAGCAATTCTGCCCCAATGTTTCTATATGAAAGATTATAGGATGTCCAGAGGATAAACGGAGGAAGAACGAAAGAGGGGTATGATTACGGTATTATCTGGGTATATCTTCAGTGGGATTTCAGTAGGTTCTTGATATAATGAAGTGAAAACCGATGTCGATAAATTTTAAACTGCAGATTAGCCAATTTACGCCAATATTGCTAATTTTGCACCGTGTATGATAAACTCAGATTATTTCAAATTGTAGAAAATGGCCGCATTAAGGTTCTTCTTTTACTTGTTGATGAAACCCGCAACCCTCGGTATGGCATTCATCGGAATTTCCGGTGTGTTTGCGCCATATACCAACCCGAATAGTTGGTGGATTCCGGCGCTGGCAGGATTATTTATGCCCGGCATTATTTTCGCAAATTTATATCTTTTCATTTTTTGGGCTATTTGCAAAAAATGGTGGGTACTCCTACCACTTATCACAATCATATGTAATTACAATTATTTTACGGGAATATTTCAATCACCTTGGAAAGAAGATATCTCCTATATAAAAGACAACGAAATAACCATTGCCAGTTATAACGTGGAAGGATTTTTCTGGATCGCACGTAACGTGAAATACAATATAAAAAAAGTAGTCGAAGATAATCAAATCGACATTTTATGTATTCAAGAACACTGCGAAGAACCTCAACAAGACTCAATAGCGATAAAGGAACGCTTCGGTCTACCCTACCGATGTGTATTTTTTAACAGACAAGAGGCATGGGCTAATTTCGGAATCACGATTTATAGCCGCTACCCTATCATTCGATACGGGGAAATTGATTTCAATTCAAAACAGAACAATAGCATGTGGGCGGATATTCTAATTAAAGGAGATACAATCCGTGTTTTTAATAATCACTTACAAACCACAAATGTCAGTCCCAACAGCAAAAAATATGAAAAATATAAAAGCGTCAAGGATTGGAAAGGTCAGGCACGCACGTTGGTAACCATCGTGGAGCAACTAAAAGAAAATTTCAATATACGAGCCAACCAATCCATACAAGTCAGACAAATCATTGACACAACCCGTTATCCCGTTATCGTATGCGGCGACTTCAACGATACTCCTGTATCTTTTGCCTACAACCATATTGCCGGAAAAAATATAACAGACGGATTTCGGGACAGAGGAAAAGGATACGGACATTCATTCAATGGCATCAAAGGATTGCTACGAATAGATTTTATCGGTTATAACGAATCATTTATCGGGTTGGAATATCAATCCCCCCGCCTCTCGTGGAGTGACCATAACCCGATTATAATGAAAGTAGAGTTAAAGAAAGACCATGTATAATAATTCTTTCCAATCTATCCAAAATTTGTACTAAATAGCATATATTTGCATTATTACAATATAACATCGGCGTACTTTTAGAATAACAATATAATGGCAGCACTCAGATATTTTTTCTCCCTCTTGATGATTCCGGTCAGTTTTGTGGCGGCGGGGATCAGTATTGCCGCGTACATGGCGGGACAAACTAACCCGAACGAATCGACATGGATCACGTTTATCGGTTTAGCCATGCCTGTCGTTTTAATCATAAACCTCGTTATACTCGTCTATTGGATTATCGGCAAGAGGTGGTGGGCAATTGTTCCTGTCGCAGCTATCTTTCTTAATATCGGCTATCTCACGTCTATTTTCCAAGTTACGGTTTCATCGCCGGAAACCCCAAACGGCAAATTACCCATACGCCTCGCCAGTTATAACGCGGGTAAATTCAAATCGTGGGAGAAGTTCGAAACACAACACTATATCTCCGAATTTCTGAAAAACGATCATGTAGACATTGCTTGTTTCTTAGAATACCGGGAAGACACGAAAATCAACGCAGAAACTTTATCCCGGCTATTGAATCTACCGTATCATGCCGTGACGTATTTACCCGGTTCTACCACGTTGGGAATAGGTATTTTCAGCAAATACCCTATCCTGCAATCCGGCAAAATACCTTTAAACTCCGCGACAAATGATGCCATGTGGACTGATATTCAAGTCGGCGAGCAAACGATAAGAGTGATTAGTTGCCATTTGCAAACGACCAATTTCAGCGGGAAACGCAAACTACTGGATGATCCGGTATTCCAAAACACGGATATACAACAAAAAGAAGAAGTAGTACTGGATATCACGCAAGAACTATCCAAAAACTTCAAACTCAGAGCCACGCAAGCCGATATCGTGCGACAAGTTATCGACACGACAGGTGTCCCGACCATCGTGTGCGGGGACTTTAACGATACTCCGTCGTCATACACCTATCACCGTATCAAAGGAGAACTGAAAGACAGTTTCAAGACAAGCGGAAACGGTTACGCTTACACGTTCCGGGGTTTGCATCGGCTGTTGCGAATTGATTTCATCTTCTATTCCGACGAATTGAAATGTATAGACTACTACTCCCCGGAAAAGGAGTGGAGTGACCACAATCCGGTTACCAGTGAGTTTTATCTAAAATAACAGACATGATACAGTTTCTTCAAATATTATTCTGGATTTCCATTTTCATCGTGTTCTACACTTTTATCGGGTACGGGATACTGCTATATATACTCGTCAAATTCAAGGGAAAACGACATCCGGCACAACCATTGTCACTTCCGGAGAATCTTCCCGACGTGACGCTTTTTATCGCCGCCTATAATGAAGAAAAGATCGTCAAGGCAAAGATGGATAATTGTATGCAACTCGATTACCCGAAGGATAAACTTAACGTGGTTTGGATCACGGACGGTTCGACAGACATGACAAACAGTATGTTGAGAGTCTACCCCGACATAACTGTATTTTTTTCCCCGGAACGTAAAGGCAAAACTGCCGCACTCAACAGAGGAATGCAATATATAGAAACACCTTACACTGTTTTCACGGATGCCAATACGATGCTCAATGCCGACGCTATTCTGGAAATTGTACGATGCTTCACGGATACAAAGGTCGGTTGTGTTGCCGGAGAGAAGCGTATTGAAGTAAAAGACAAAGACAACGCGGCTTCCGGGGGCGAAGGCTTCTATTGGCGTTATGAATCAAAACTAAAAGCGTGGGATTCAAGATTATATTCCGCGGTAGGTGCAGCCGGAGAGTTATTTGCCATTCGGACGGAATTATTCGTCCCGATGGCGGAAGATACTTTACTCGACGATTTTATTCTCTCTTTACGCATTGCCATGCAGGGGTACAAAATAGCTTATTGTGACAAAGCATACGCCATAGAATCCGGTTCTGCTAACATTGAAGAGGAACAAAAACGAAAGGTACGCATTGCCGCGGGAGGGCTTCAATCTATCCGACGGCTACGCCCTCTTCTTAATCCTTTCCGTTACGGGCTCCTCTCTTTTCAATATATCTCACACCGGGTGTTACGCTGGTCTATCACTCCCATTCTCCTTTTCCTGCTATTACCCGTGAATCTGATTCTGGTACTCGCAACACATTTTACCCCGTTATATAGTGTTATTTTTGTACTTCAAGTTATTTTCTACCTGTTAGCTTGGACAGGGGCATCACTTGCCAGAAAACAAATCAAAGTAAAGATACTGTTTATCCCGTACTACTTCACTTTCATGAACTTGAATGTACTGAAAGGATTCTTCTACTTGAAAAAGCATAAGGGGAAAGGAACTTGGGAAAAAGCAAACAGGGCGGATTCGTAAATCCGCCCTGTCCTATCATAATAATATTACTATTAATAAACTAAATCCGAATTACAATTAAAACTCCACTTATCTTGTGTTTCAAAGCCTGCTTCGCCATTCACCCATTTCTCAAAGTCAGGATAAGCGTCATAAATCGCCTTACTCTCTTGCGGGTATTTTAACGGAGTATCGAGAATCAATGCCCAAACCCAATTTTCCGGAGAAGAAAAATTTCTATTATTACCGTGATGCAACAATTCGGGATCCATCTTTGCCGTTGCCGGACGCCCTTTCACGTGTACTTCTTTGCCTCTTGTACCAAAAGTAACGAACAAGTCCATCATATTCCCCGCATTGTCCGGTTCCAATTGGATTTCGGTTAATTTCGGTTTCTGAGAAAACTCGATTTTTATTACTACTTCCTCCGCGTCAAATTGCGGTAAATTGCGATCGGTATTCAAAATACCACCTTCTTTCCCAAAACAAGAATACAAGTTTCCGATCAACGGGACAATATATTCTTCCCCCTCTTCGTTACCTTTCTTGTTTAGAGTAAACATTTCATCCTCCATGAATACTTGTCCGCTGACTTTGTTCACAGCCAAATGTTTCATGGATTTATTGACAAAGTTAAGAGCAAGTCCTACTTGCTTGTAAGCAGCACCACCCACAGCTACCGGTTTGATCCATATAGTCAGTGATTTCACTTCTTTCCCATTATTATTATCACTGATAGTCTCGTATCCTAATCTAAAATTAAATACGACATCATTCATATCCAGATCTCCCAACCAAGGAAAAACATCTTCAACCATCATACTCGCCCAATACCCCTCACCCGGATAATAAATCATCCGGTGCCCGTTAGGAACCTCATCACCCGGCGCTCTTGCAATAGAGTACGCCATAGCTGAAGGTTTCACTTTCAATTCCCCACCTTTAATCCCCGTCGTAAATGTATATTCGCCCGCTTCAAGTCCATCCCCGATCAATAACTCCTCACCGTTCTTTACCAAATAAACAGACGAAGGTTTATCCAGTTTCAGATCTTGTCTTTCTAAAGTTTTCCAGTTAAAATCTAACGGAACGACCAAATCCTTATCCCCACCTTTATAAGGACCGTCTTTGTGGCATGCTGTGAATAACACCCCTAAAACTAAACAGCATAATAAATTTCTCATAATTACCTTTTTATCAAAAAATAAAAAACACCAAATACTACATTACCGATTCAAAATAATCGATGGTTTTCAATAATCCTTCTTTCAAAGGTATCGTAGGTTCCCAGTTTAATTTTGTTTTTGCCAGAGTGATATCCGGTTTTCTCTTTCTCGGATCATCCTCCGGAAGTATCTTGTACACGATTTTAGATTTCGAGCCCGTTAACTCCAGTACCAGATGAGCCAATTCCAACATCGTGAACTCACCCGGATTCCCTATATTTACAGGTCCGGTAAACTCGTCTTCCGTTGCCATCATCCGTATCATTCCTTCAATCAGGTCATCCACGTACTGGAAACTCCGTGTTTGAGTACCGTCACCGTATATTTCAATGTCTTTCCCGGATAAAGCATTTACAATGAAATTCGATACCACACGCCCGTCATTCTCTGACATTCTGGGACCATAAGTATTAAAAATACGAACAATCTTTACAACAACTTCCGATTGACGGTGATAATCCATGCACAATGTTTCGGCACATCGTTTTCCCTCATCATAACAAGAGCGCTTTCCTATGGGATTCACGTTCCCCCAATAACTCTCTTGCTGCGGATGAATGACAGGATCGCCATATACTTCACTGGTTGAAGCCTGGAGCAATTTGGCTCCCGCTCCTTTCGCCAATTCCAGCATATTCACCATTCCCAACACGGAAGTGTTGATCGTCTTTACCGGATCATATTGATAATGAATCGGAGATGCTGGACAAGCCAGATTATAGATTTCATCCACGTTTTTTATATAAGGCCAGATAACATCCCTCTCTGCCAATTCAAAATTCGGAAGTTCCATCAAATGACTAATATTCTCCCTCGTTCCCGTGAAGAAATTGTCCAAACATACCACATGACTACCCGATTGAATCAATCGGTCACACAGATGCGATCCTAAAAAACCGGCACCACCGGTCACTAATACACACTTCATATATCCTCAACTATATTGAGTACAAATATATGAAAAATATTCGAAAACCATACAATATAGTACAATTTTCGAATATTCAAATAGTAACCTAATTTATAAAATCAATACATTTGATTCAATTGCTCTTTGATCTTCTCGTTGGTGATATAATCGTCGAAATCCATTCGCTTGTCAATCATACCCGCGGGAGTCAGTTCAATAATCCGGTTACACACGGTTTGTATGATCTCGTGGTCATGCGAATTCATCAAGACTACCCCTTTGAACGCAACCAATGTGTTGTTAAATGCTTGTATGGACTCCAAATCCAAGTGGTTCGCCGGAGAGTCCAGCACCAGTACATTCGCGTTAGTCAACATCATCTTGGCAATCATACAACGCATTTTCTCTCCCCCGGACAATACTTTTACACGTTTGTATATATCTTCACCGGAGAACAGCATCTTCCCAAGGAAACCTCTCAAGAAAGTTTCGCTCGTGTCGGCAGAATATTGCCCCAACCAATCCACCAAGGTCATATCCGTCTGGAAATACGCCGAATTATCCAAAGGCAAATAAGCATTCGTGATGGTTACACCCCACGTGAAACTACCCGTATCCGGTTTATCATTGCCCGTGAGTATTTCCAACAATGCCGTCATCGCTCTCGGATCACGGGACAGGAAAGCAATCTTATCCCCCTTCTCCACGGTAAATTCGACATTTTTGAACAAAGTTTGTCCATCCACGGTCTTACTCAAATTCCGGACATCCAGAATACGGTCGCCCACCTCCCGTTCCGGGGTAAAAATAATACCCGGGTATTTACGCGTAGAAGGCATGATCTCCTCGACATTCAACTTTTCCAACATCTTTTTGCGACTGGTCGTCTGTTTGGACTTCGCCACGTTAGCGCTGAAACGAGAAATAAATTCCTGTAATTCTTTTTTCTTCTCCTCGGCTTTTTTGTTCTTGGCTTGAGCCTGACGCAACGCTAATTGGCTTGACTCGTACCAGAAACTATAATTACCCGCGAACAACTGTATCTTACCGAAATCAATATCCACGGAATGGGTACAAACGGCATCCAAGAAGTGGCGGTCATGCGACACGACTAAAACGGTATTCTCGTAATTCGCCAAATAATTCTCCAACCACATCACTGTTTCCAAGTCCAAATCATTCGTGGGCTCGTCCAGTAACAAATTATCCGGTTTGCCAAACAGCGCTTGTGCCAACAACACCCGCACTTTTTGCTTACCGCTTATATCTTTCATCAATGAATAATGCAGATTCTCTTTGATCCCCAACCCACTCAACAAGTTAGCGGCATCACTCTCGGCATTCCAACCGTCCATCCCGGCAAATTGTTCTTCCAACTCGGCTGCACGGATACCATCCTCATCAGAGAAATCCTCTTTCATGTAAATGGCATTCTTTTCCTGCATGACTTTCCATAAAGAGGAATGTCCCTGCAACACGGTATCCAACACGGTACACTCGTCAAACGCGAAGTGATCCTGTTTCAACACGGACAACCGTTCCCCGGGACCAAACATGACCGTACCTCTTGTCGGGTCCAATTCCCCGCTCAATATCCTTAAAAAAGTAGATTTTCCGGCACCGTTAGCACCTATCACACCATAACAATTGCCCGGGGTAAACTTTAAATTCACATCCCGAAACAACGTCCTTTTCCCAAATTGAATCTCTAAATCCGAAACTGTAATCATTTTTTCCTTTTTCTAAAAACGCCCGCGAAGGTACGCGTTAAAAAGTTGCCATGCAAGTTTTTAATGCATCTCTCCAATCCCGGATTTCCAGTTCAAACGTATCTTTAATTTTCTTTTTATCCAAAACAGAGTAAGCAGGGCGTTTCGCCTTAACGGGATACTCGGCGGTCGTTACCGGATTGACTTTACAATCCGCTCCCGCGAGAGCCACGATCTCTTTCGCGAAATCATACCAAGTACAGCCCCCCTCGTTCGTGAAATGATATATTCCTTCCCATTCGGGCAAATCCTCGTTTTCCATGATTTTAATGATCGCTTCTGCCAGATCGCCGGCATACGTCGGCGTGCCCCACTGATCATTCACCACGTTTATCTCGTCCCGCTCGTTCGCCAAACGGGCTATTGTCTTCACGAAATTATGACCGTAAGCAGAATATAACCATGCCGTACGGATGATAATATACATACAACCCGATTTCTTTATAGCTTCTTCCCCTTCCAATTTTGTCCGACCGTACACGGTTTGCGGATTCGTGGCACTCTTCTCGGTGTAAGGTTGGTCTGCCGTGCCGTCAAACACGTAATCCGTCGAAATATGAAGCAATATACAATCATGTTGCAATGCTGCATTTGCCAAGTTGGCCACGGCATCACGGTTAATCTTGGCTGCACGCTCCTCGTCATCTTCTGCCTGATCCACGGCGGTATAAGCCGCACAATTGATAATCGTGTCTATTTCATGTGTTTCAATAAACGACGATACCGCTTTCGCGCTCGTGATATCCAATTCCTCCACGTCCGTGTAAAACACGTCGTCCAATAACGAAAAACCTCTATTTCTTAACTCGGTTCCGAGTTGTCCGTTCGCTCCTGTAACTAATATATTAGCCATAAACCTTTCTGATTTTAGATTTTAAATTTAAAAAACTCCCTCCCGGCTTCGCCGTACTCCCTCTATAAACAGAGGGAGAGCTGAATTACTCACCGTCTTTGGTTAGAGTCATCAACTCCTCCTCTGTTTATAGAGGAGGTGGCTGCGAAGCAGACGGAGGAGTTTTTAATTTATACATTTTCAACTATTTTATCAAACTTCTCGAACTCGGAATTTTTACTGACAAACTCCGGGACGATGTCTTTCATCATCTTTACCATCTCCGGGATATTCACCAATGCTGCCAATTCATTCAATACATCCAACTCTTTGGCAACTTCCTTGTAATTATACTCTCTCACCTTGGCTACCCGAATTTTATCGTGCGCCGTGGGCAAAGTATTCTCCTTATTGCTCAACAACTCCTCGTATAGCTTTTCCCCCGGTCTTAATCCCGTGTATATGATAGAGATATCTTTATCCGGATTAAAACCCGACAATTCGATCATCTTCCGTGCCATATCAGCTATCTTAACCGGACGTCCCATTTCAAATATATAAATCTCTCCGCCTTTTCCCATGATACCCGCTTCCATCACGAGTCGGCAGGCCTCCGGTATCGTCATAAAATAACGGATGATATCGGGGTGCGTCACCGTCACGGGACCTCCATTACGAATCTGTTCCCTGAATCTCGGGATTACCGATCCGTTAGAACCTAACACGTTCCCGAACCGTGTCGTGATAAAACGTGTGATTCCCTCGTGTTCTCCATCCCGGATAGCGACACTAAGGCTTTGCACGTAAATTTCCGCCAAACGCTTGGAAGCCCCCATCACGTTCGTGGGGTTCACCGCCTTATCCGTCGATACCATGACAAACTGTTCTACCCCGTAACGAACGGCATGATCCGCCACGTTCATCGTACCGTACACGTTTACCCGTACAGCCTCACAGGGATTCAACTCCATCAAGGGTACGTGCTTATACGCTGCCGCGTGGAACACAACCTGAGGACGATAATTCCGGAACACGAAATCCACCCGTTCCTTAGATCTCACGTCGCCTATCACCGGCACAAAACGAGTGTTAGGGAATTTATCCGTAAATTCCAGTTGGATGTTATGCATCGGCGTTTCGGCAGAATCAAAAAATATCAATTGCTTTATATTGAAACGAGTCAACTGACGGCACAATTCGCTTCCGATTGAACCCGCGGCACCTGTCACCATAACCACTTTCCCGTCGAGTCCCTCGCCGATCTCTTTCATACTAATCTTGATCTCGTCACGCCCCAACAATTCTTCCAGACGGATTTCTTTCATCTGGGGACGAGGTAATTGCCCGTCATTCACTTCTTCCACGGATGGCAATACCAACATTTCCATTCCCAACTTCTGGCAATAATTCACCAACCGTTTCTGTTCTTCCTGTGCTGTCCGATAATTAGGAAACACGATCCCTTCTATTCTCAATCGCTTCACCAAACGGCTGAAAGCTTCTTCCCCCGTGACGAAATAAACGTTTTCTCCCGATAAACGGTAATGTTTATAACGTTTCCCTATCGTGAGGTACCCCGCCACCTTGTAAGAGGGTAAAAAACTATTGGACACGGCATTACTCAATGAAGCACTGCAATCATCCATACCATAAATCAACACCCGTTTCTGTCCCCCGTTTACCCGTACTTTCAAGAAATCATACATAGTCACGAGCAATACGCGAACAGATACCAGAGCCACCGTCGTTGTCATCATATCCAAGATTCCTCCCAGTATCAGACGCCAACCGGAAATCTCCGGGTATATCACGTGTACCAAAGGATACAAAATCACGACTTTCAATAACATGGCTATACCTAGTCGCCATGTTTCCCGTAAAGTTGTAAAACGCATCACCATGCGATGCGAATGTAATACGGCAAAAGATAACGCGCTGATTATCGCCGCAAAAATAGCCAGCCACCCGACAACAGACCAGCTTACCGGCTCTTCTCTCACGAAACGGACGAACCAATAGGCAAAGACCGTCACCCCGGTGGATATCAGCACATCACACCCCATCACGATCCAACGGCTAAGATAACGTGTGTGCACGATCTTGGCAGCCAATCCGTTCTGTCCAAATAAAAAATTCTTCATTCTATCCTCTTTTACAACAATATCGCTTCCCGAAAATTCGGATGCTTCTTATCTTTTTCAGACAAAATTAAATCTTCAGCCGGAATCTTCCAATCTATTCCCAGTTCGGGATCATCGAAACGTACAGCCGCCTCATGTCCCGGGGCATAAAATTCGTCACATTTATATTGAAATATCACCTCATCGCTCAATACCACGAAACCATGCGCGAATCCCTTCGGGATGAAAAACATCCGTTTGTTCTCCTCGCTCAACTCCACGACCGCGTGTTTGCCAAGTGTAGGTGAATCCTTCCGCATATCGACAGCCACATCCAATACCTTGCCTTTCACTACCCTCACCAGCTTTGCCTGCGTGTAAGGCGGTAATTGATAATGCAATCCTCTCAATACCCCGTATTTGGATTTGGACTCGTTATCCTGCACGAAATTGATTTCGCTCACGTTCTCGTTGAACCATCGAGCGGAATAACTCTCGAAAAAATAACCGCGTTCATCTCCAAATACCCGCGGTTCAATAATAACCGCCCCCTCAATTTCCGTTTTTATTACCTTCATTACAATTGAAAATTGAAAATTGAAAATTGAAAATGTAACATGCATTTCCAATCTCAATTTAGTAATTATACATGGTACATTTCCTTGTAATAATTCATGTACTCTCCACTAGTTACATTATCCAACCAATCTTGGTTTTCCAAGTACCATTTCACGGTCTTCTCGATACCTTCCTCGAACTGCAAAGAGGGTTCCCATCCCAATTCTTCGTGCAGTTTCGTGGAGTCGATAGCGTAACGCAAATCATGTCCCGCGCGATCGGTCACGTAAGTGATTAATTTTTCGGAAGCACCTTCCGGACGTCCCAGAAGACGGTCGGTCACTTTGATCATTACCTTGATCAAGTCTATATTTTTCCACTCGTTAAAACCACCGATATTATACGTGTCCCCGATTTTTCCTTGATGGAAGATTAAATCTATGGCACGGGCATGATCTTCCACGAACAGCCAATCCCGCACGTTCTCACCCGTTCCGTATACCGGAAGCGGCTTATTGTGACGGATATTGTTAATAAACAGCGGAATCAACTTTTCCGGGAACTGATAAGTTCCGTAATTATTCGAACAGTTCGAAATCTTCACGGGCAACCCGTAGGTATCATGATAAGCCCGGACGAAATGATCGGAAGAAGCCTTTGATGCCGAATACGGGGAATGAGGATCATACTTTGTCGTTTCCAAGAAGAAGCCTCCATCCGGTTGCAAAGAACCGTATACTTCATCCGTTGAAACGTGATAGAACAACTTATCATCAAAATTACCGTCCCAAGCCAATTTAGCAGCTTGCAACAAACTCAGTGTTCCCATCACGTTTGTCTGCGCGAAAGAGAACGGGTCCCGTATCGAGCGATCCACGTGGCTTTCTGCCGCCAAATGTATAACCCCGTCAATATGATATTCAGAGAAAATCTCACGCATCCGTTCGAAGTCACAAATATCCGCTTTCACGAACTCGTAATTCGGCATATTTTCCACATCCTTCAAGTTAGCGAGATTTCCCGCGTAAGTCAACTTATCCAAATTGATAATACGGTAGTCCGGATATTTATTTACCATTAACCTTACCAAATGGGAACCAATAAACCCGGCTCCACCAGTAATTAAAATATTCTTCATCAGCTATATAATTTATCTTTAATAATACGACACACGCAACCTGCAACTTGTTGAAATTACTCCAGTAATTTCAACAAATACTGTCCGTATTGATTTTTAATCATGGGTTGGGCTAATCCCTTTAACTGTTCTGCTTCAATCCATCCTTTACGATAAGCAATTTCTTCCAGACAGGCAATTTTCAAACCTTGGCGTTTTTCAATCACCTCCACGAAAGTAGACGCTTCCGCCAATGAATCATGAGTACCCGTATCCAACCACGCGAACCCGCGTCCCAACAACTGTACCTTCAAATCACCTTTCTCCAGAAAAGCCTGATTCACGGTAGTGATTTCCAATTCACCGCGAGCGGACGGTTTTATTGTCTTCGCCACTTTCACGACCTCGTTCGGGTAAAAATATAAACCGACCACGGCATAATTGGACTTCGGTTGTTTTGGTTTTTCCTCGATACTCAAAACGTTCCCGTCCTTATCAAATTCTGCCACGCCGTACCGTTCGGGATCATTCACCCAATAACCGAATACGGTAGCTTTGTTTTCTTCCTTGGCATGTTTTACCGCGTCCAACAGCATTCCCGTGAAATGTTGGCCGTAAAAGATGTTATCTCCCAACACCAGACACACGGAATCATCACAGACAAACTCCTCGCCGATAATAAACGCCTGTGCCAACCCGTCCGGACTCGGTTGTTCCGCGTACGTGAAACGCACCCCGTAATCGGAGCCGTCACCCAACAGACGCTCGAAGCCCGGTAAATCTTGAGGCGTTGAAATAATTAAAATATCCCTAATTCCCGCCAGCATCAATACTGAAATCGGATAGTAAACCATCGGTTTGTCGTATATCGGCAACAACTGCTTCGATACGCCTTTGGTAATTGGATATAACCTGGTCCCGGATCCACCGGCTAATACAATTCCTTTCATATCTTCTATTTATGACGCGAAGTTATCATTTTATTTATAGGCTCCAGTATTTCATCTGATGAATTTTTCCCCGGTAGATACCTTTCACATCCCCGAGCACGGCATGTTCATAAGTCAATCCCCGGAAATACGCTTCGTCCAAATCTATATATTCTTTATGAGAAACGGCAACAATTATCGCGTCATAGTTCGCTCTCGGCTGTTCAATCAATGAAAAACCGTATTCCCGAAGAACTTCTTCCGGATCGGCATGCGGGTCTGTAACATCCACGTCAACCCCGAAATCTTTCAACTCGTTCACGATATCCACCACTTTTGAATTACGGATATCCGCCACGTTCTCTTTAAACGTGATACCCATCACCAGCACCCTCGCTCCCAGTATATTCTTGCCCATGGCGATCATTCGCTTCACGATTTTTTTGGCAATATACCCGCCCATTGTATCGTTCACGAACCGCCCGGCATTAATCATTTGCGGGTGATATTTCAATTCTTTTGCCTTGTGTACCAAATAATAAGGATCGACACCTATGCAATGTCCCCCGACCAAGCCGGGATAGAACTTCAAGAAATTCCATTTTGTCCCGGCAGCTTCCAGTACATCATACGTGTTGATTCCGATACGACTGCAAATAATAGACAATTCGTTCATCAAGGCAATATTGACGTCCCGCTGGGTATTCTCGATAATCTTACCCGCCTCGGCAACTTTAATACACGGGGCCCGATGCACCCCTGCTTTCACCACCAACTCGTACACTTTCGCCACGGTTTCCAATGTTTCCGCATCACCGCCGGACACTATTTTCACTGTATTCGTCAACGTGTGTACCTTATCACCGGGGTTAATCCGTTCCGGGGAATAACCGATCTTGAAATCCACCCCTGCCCGTAACCCGGAAACCTCTTCCAGAATCGGAACACAGTCCTCCTCCGTGCAACCGGGGTAAACCGTGGATTCGTATACCACGTAATCGCCTCTCTTTAACGCTTTTCCCACGGTGCGGGATGCTGACAACAAAGGAGTTAAATCCGGTTGGTTAAAACGATCTATCGGGGTGGGCACAGCCACGATATAAAACGATGCTTCCCGCAACACGTCTACCGAAGAAGTAAACTCGATGTCCGTGTTCTCGAATGCCTCCGCACCTAATTCATCACTCGGATCTATATGTTCCCGCATTTTTGCCAAACGCACCTCGTTTATATCAAAACCTATCACAGCAATCTGCTTCGCGAACTCCAACGCTATCGGCAACCCCACGTATCCCAACCCAACCAACGCCAACTTCGCCTCCTTATTTATCAACTTGTCAAACATAACCATAATTTAGAATTTAAAATTTAGAATTTAGAATTATCTCGATCATTCTAAATTTCCAATCGGTCTTTCGGTTCGATAGGAGTGTAAGGCCCGTCTTTCACCTCGAATATCACGGTGTCCTTCTCCATAACTTCCAGCGTGTGCCATTGCCCGGCAGGAATATGAATACCATAATTTCCCTCCGACGGAGCAAGTTCCACTTCTTCCGTCACCCGCTTGTCATCATCATAAAAATACACGCGAATCCTTCCGCGGAGCACAATATAAGTTTCCGCCGTCATACAATGACGATGAACAGGCAATTCCGTTCCCGGTTCCAGTGCATTCAGCAAACGTTGCGCTTTCGCATCCAATGAATCATGAAAATTATAATTCATCCGCAAACGCTCGCTTTCCCTCGCCTGCCGGGATACTTCATCCAATAATTCGTTATCTATTATCTGCATATTTTATTCGCCTTCGGCGAGTTACAAGTTACAGGTTCACAGGTTGCAAGTTCATTTCAACCACATGAATTTTACCGTTCCTCACCACATTATATATCATTAAAACCAGTAATCATTCAATCTAAAATTTAAAATCTAAAATCAATTATCGGTTCCACCCGAACGGATGTTTCGCCAAAGGCAACTTTGCCAACGGGTGATAATCACCTTTCAAGCCGATCGGGGTAGCGTGCCGAATATCATGCACGATACCGATACAATTCCGGGCTTCCTCGATGCGGAATCCGTTACCCGCCAGAATCTGACGGAAACTCTCCGTGTGCAACTCCGTGAATCCTTGACTAAACTCGAATTCTTCCCCCTCGATTTGTATCGAGCGGAATGTCCGTTTCTCTCCCTGCACGGCATTCTCCGGCAGATTATCGGCGTTGATACTCAAGAAATAACGTACCCGTGCTTTTTCCAGTCCCAAAAAGCCTGCTACCCGGTCGTGACTCATCACGTGCACGATATTCTCTTTCACCGGACCGAATATCCATGATAACATATCATAAAAATGCACCCCGATATTCGTGGCCACACCTCCGCTCTTGCGTTCGTCACCTTTCCAACTCGTGTAATACCAGTTCCCCCGGGAAGTAATATATGTCAAGTCCACGTCATACACTTTATCTTTCGGTCCCTCGTCAATTTTCTTTTTCAACGCCTTGATTGAATCATGCAAACGCAACTGCAAAATCGTGTACCCCTTGTGTCCCGTTTCCCGCTCCACGTCTTCTAGTGCATCTATATTCCACGGGTTCAACACCAGCGGTTTCTCGCAAATCACGTCCGCCCCCAACCGCAAACCGTAACGGATATGCGCGTCGTGCAAATAATTCGGTGTACAGATAGAAACCATGTCCACCCGATCGGTCGTTTTCTTCAACTTGGAACAATGCCTGTCAAACAACTCCATCTCCGTGAAGAAAGAACAGTTCGGGAAATAACTGTCCATGATTCCGACACTATCAAACTTATCGTACGCTGCCACCAAATTATTCCCCGTGTCTTTGATCGCACGCAGGTGTCTTGGGGCTATATATCCTGCTACACCGAAAATTGCAAAATTCTTCATAATCTACTTTTATTTTATACCGTCCACCTCATGTAAAATTGGGACTTTCAAAGTTATAACTTTAATAAGTTTCTTCAAACGAAACCAAAGAATTTGAAATAAAAAAATCCATGCACCCTGCATGGATTCTTTAACCCCACTATTTAATGATTAAAAATCATACTTCTGGTCGTATCCCCGCTCGTGGATATTAATACCCTCTTTCATCCACCGGGGCATAGGTTCATTCTTGAGATAGTGATTGAAAAATTGTTCCATCCGTATCGTCCAGTCCTTTTGTGCCGGGCGTGCATTCAAGAAATGACCTTCCCCGACATAATTCAACATCCATGCCGGACGTTGCAGACGTCGCAAGGCAAGAAAAAGATTTCTACCGTCATAATAGGAAACAGCCCCGTCCTTATCACAATGGAAAATCAACGCCGGGGTATGAATCCGATCGGCAAACAACAAGGGTGAATTCTCGATATACCCCTCCAGATTTTCCCACAAGGTAGTCCCCATGCGACATTGCCAATCCTCGTACATCAACATACAAGGGACACCGCTTTCTTCCCGGATCCCGGTATAGACAGAGGTCAGGTTGATCAAAGCTGCACCGATATTCACGCAGGTGAACATATCGGTTCTCGTCACCAGATACGCGGTCTGAAACCCCGACCAACTATGTCCCTGCAAACCTACCCGTTTCGGATCAATGATTCCTCTGTCAATCAAAGCTTTTGTTCCGCTCACAACCGCATTGTAAGAACTTTTCCCCGGGTTGCCTATCTCGAAATAAACATCCGGTTGAAATACAATATATCCCTTGCTGACATACGTGGGGACGTCAATCATAGCGTGACTCAACCCGGGCACGGGATGAAGGTGCATCTCGGGAGTATGGGTTTCATAGAATGTCACTATCGTCGGGTAACTCTTGTTCTTGTCGTAATCATCCGGTAGATAGAGTAATCCTTGATTGACTTTCCCGTCATAATTCGTCCACTCCACCTGCTGCACCGTTCCCCATTTATAATCGGCCCGTTGCGGGTTGACATCCGTGACCTTCCGCATCTTCCTGAACGAGGGATCGATAATCCACAAATCCCGGTCTTCATAGTAATTCTGTTTCGTGCACAACAACGTATTCCCGTCGGCAGACTGTTGGGTAATCGTCAACATAAAAGCACCTTCAATCTTAGGTGCAAGTTTTCCGGACGGGGACAACGCCCAGACACCCGTATTCTTTGTCGTCCAATCCGTAGACATGACACGATTCTCTCGCTCCATATCCACTTGAATAATATCCCAATCGATATTAAACAAACGGAATATCGTGTTACGTTTACGCCCTTCCTCGCACGTCCAACAATACGTTTTTTCTCCGGTCAAGTCTACTACCCAAATATCGAAACGATCATAAACAAGAAGCCGCCTCCCGTCCTTACTCCATCCCGCTATACCGTAAGGCGGTGCAGGATTCGGGCGATCGTACAATTCGTCGTGTAACGGGTAAGGAATTTCATCGGTTAGCACCCTGCGGTTTAACGTACCCGGTTCCAGTACTACCCATGAACGCTTGCCGTTATCGTAATAGAGTAAATAATCCCCCTTGGGACTCCAGTAAATCCGGCGAGTCAAAGATTCCGCCACCAATTGGTGCTCCGCGGTAACCAGATTCACCAGATACAAATCAAAACGAGTGTCATGCAGCCAGTCCCGCTTGTTCAGATAAGGCTTTTCATCCTTCTCGTAAGCATAAACAGGAGCATCCGTATCAGGCATATACAATTCCGGGTGACCTGCCTCACAAAGTTGTATACACCCGCCGCCCGCCGCGTCCGATATAAACCGTTCGGGAGTGGGCACGGCTGGACGATACCCGCTTATCGCTTGTTGCGAGGGAATCACCGGATCGTTCCAACTCCAAAGTTCAAGGGTAAAACCCTCGTCTTTCTCCCCCTTGGGCTTTGCAGCTTTCGGAGTTTTGTGTTTCTCGAATATAGAACGTTTCGATTTTCCCAATTGTCGCACAGACCGCATATTCACGTCCATTACTTCTATCCGGTCCGCATCCAGAAGTTCCGTCACCCGTTTGTCTTTCAATGAAAAAGTATAATATCCTTTCTCACCTTCATCCCCAGCAAAATAAAATCCGCCGTCCTTTCCCCACTCGTTGAAATAAAAATGCTCCAACCGTTTCGTGGTATCCCGATACAGGCATTCGTACTTGCCCGCCTTATTCCGTGAACCGAAATAAATCGTATGGCTATCGGCTTCCCGCTTCAGGTAGACAATCTTCCAATCCTTATCGTAAAGGCAATAAGTGCCGACACCCGTCAAAACCAGACTATCATTCGTCTGTATATTTTTCACGACCAGCGTATCATTCGTTTGATACGCGGCCAAGGGGATAACGGAATTGAGTTCCACACCCTCTCGCAGACAGACCTCCTTCTTGTTCCGCAAACAACGCGCCACACGAATCACATCGTCACCTTCCTTCTTACCGTAAACAATCCACTCGCCCCCGGCAAAAAACTCGGGAGAATCCGGACACTCCAAAGTGCTCGTTCTCCCGGTTTTTACATCATAGAAATAATAAATATTTCGGGCAACCTTGTTTGCCGCATCATTATCGAAATACATGTACCGGTACATTACCCACTTCCCGTCGGGCGACAACTTGTAGCTGTCAACCCTCCGCCACTTCCGGTAAGCCTCTTCATCTAACACCTTTTTCTGCGCTAAACAGGCAAAGGAAACTAAAAACACATGAATAAAACAGAGAATAACGATATATGATAAACGGCACATAGTCTTTTACTTTTGAGGGGTTACTCGTTCTTTGATAATTTTGGTGTTCAAATACAGGAACGCGATACGCGGCGGTCCGGCACTCACGAGCAAAGAGAGGCTGTCTGAGCTCAACTGTGTAATTTTCTCTTTCGTCAAGTACTCTTCTCTCGTTCCGTCATCCTCGATACTTTCCCCCTTAATGATCAGATACCCCTCCTGAATCTCCCAAGTTTTCAGATCCAGACTAGGGATATTGATACTTTCACAAATACCACCTTTCTTGAAACGGAATCCCTTCAATTCTCCCGTGGACTGGTAGGTGTAAGGATTACACCACTCTCCAAGCAATTTCTTTTCCATTTCCTTCTGGGGGTCTGTGGCACATGCGACAAACAGGAGTGTCAGACCGATGTAGATTAAATTCTTCATGTTTCTAAATTTAAGATTTTACTTTTAATACACATCTTAATTACACGACCTACACGGAAAAGGATTAACACCATTCGAAAAAAAATCACGAGGGCGGAAAATAAAATGTTCTCCGCCCTCGTGATTTTAATTACAGCCCCTCAGCTCCGGACTATTCTTTTATCCATTTCTTCAATTTATCATTCCCGAACGTGTTAGCCAAAAACGGTAATCCCAACACCACACCTATTCCGGCAAAACCACCCAAGAATGTAAAAAGCACACATATCAACCCTCTTTTGGGTTTCGAGCGTTCCACGGGAACCACTACCGGCTCAACAACCGTTAATATAGGGGTTGTTTCATTCACGGCGATTTCAGCCTGTTCCAATTGCTTCGCCAATTCCGAGTATACACTATAGGCAAGATTATACTCGTTAGTCAACATATCCTCCCTCGTCTTGGCCACAGCCGAAACAAATCCTTTATTGGCATCCCGGAACTTGGCAAGTTCATCCTGCCTTACCTCGTAACGTTCTTTCGCCTTATCATATTGTTTTTGCACGAAGTCCAGATTCGACTGCACCTTCTCAATCTTGAAACGAGTGATGTACTCTTGCAACAACTTCTGCGCTTGTT
Organism: Butyricimonas sp. DFI.6.44; assembly: GCF_022132345.1. Taxonomy (NCBI): domain Bacteria; kingdom Pseudomonadati; phylum Bacteroidota; class Bacteroidia; order Bacteroidales; family Odoribacteraceae; genus Butyricimonas; species Butyricimonas sp. DFI.6.44. The sequence goes on from NZ_JAKNJD010000007.1 coordinate 83,871, forward strand.
GTGCCAACTGTGCTACGGCTAAAGGCTCAGGCATAGAAGCAGACAACTGCACGTATCCGTCTTTATCATTCACGTTCAACGAAACAATCTTATCCAATATCTCGGCGACATCTTTTTCATCCTTCGAAAGCGATTGAATCGCCGAGCCTTGCTCCGCCATAATTTGTGTTGTATCTTCCCCTCGAATAGCGCCGATGATTACCCCCGGCAAACCAATCGTGTACTTTTTAACAACCCCGAAAAGACTGAATTTTTTATACTCGTCTTTCGTGTAATAATCAAACAAAGTAACAGGTTGTTCGTATTCCTCGAATTTCAATGGTGTCGCCATCAACTCCTTTTTAAAAGGGATACTTGCCAATATCTTGGGATAAATCGTCGGGGCAAGAACTTCCCCCCCACCCATGGAACCCAAATTAATACCCACCATCGAAGCCAAACCACTCAATCCGCCACTTGCTTTCTTATCTCCCACTTGCGGAACCATTGTACACCCTGCAGAATACTCTTTCGGACTAAAAAGAGCAACCAGCACACCTATCACCATAAAGACAACCGTGATCTTAATGATTAACTTACGGTTCTTCCACAATTTCCGGATGACTTCCACCAAATCAATCTCTTCATCTTGCGGAATCTGATTTGTCTGTCTTTTTATCTCCTGTTCCATACTACTTCGTGCTATTAAGAATTGATGTAACCATAGCGGCAATAGAAGTCGTCGAAGAAGTCAGACTTAATATTTCAGGTAAACCCAATCTATTCTTTCGCTCCAACTTCATCGGGACTATAATCTCACATCCCGGTTCAATTTTCGGATTCCGTCCCCCTCTCCGTACCGCCAATGTCCCATTCGGATAAATCACGTAAGCCCTACGCTTTTTAGCGTTCATAGCATATCCTCCGGCATTATCTATATAATCTCTCAACTTCATTTTATTCTTGTATGTAACCGCATTCGGGTACATTACCGCTCCACTGATTTTTACCGTATTCACAAAATTAGAAATATGCAAAACATCACCCTCTCGAAGTACCAAATCATCCTCTCCTCCCGGATTAGCCAAAGCTTTTTCCAAGTCAATACCAACAAAATAAGTCTGAGCTAAATCCAAACTTTCCATAGATATGGAATCACCTTCCGTAAATTTTGCCAACTTTTGGGCTGACGCCATCCTCATTCGTTCATCCTGATTCATCCGACGCTCCAAACGAGCGCCTCTCAGGTAAGCCTTAGATGTTATTCCACCGGCACGTGCCACCAAATCTGAAAGCCTATCATTAATAGATGTTTTCGCGTACGTCCCCGGATAAAGTATCTCTCCGTCAACCCTCACGTTCTGTTGCTCCCGGTATCCCGGCGAACGACGCACGTAAATCTCATCAAACGGTTCCAGAACGAAATTCTTAATACCATCCACCATCAACCCGTCCTTCAACGCGAACGTGAATAATTCCGCCTCTTCTGGTGCCTCGGTCGTACTTTTCGGTGATTTTATTCTTCGGGAAACATCCACTCGTACCTCGGATGCCGACTCCAAAAGTCCCCCGGCTTGAATAATTGCATCCTCTATGGTCATATCCTCCACGAAATTATATTCTTTCGGGTTCTTCACTTCTCCTCGGATTTGTATCACGTAACCTTCTCGCAAAGCGGTTTTCGAGGGGACATACAACACGTCATTCTTCCTCAAAACAATATCCTCAACTTCACCTTTTATAAATTTACCAAGATCTATTGCAAGAGCTTCACGAGTTAAATCTTCTCTCTCGCGATACAATATAGCCCGATTCAAGAAAGCATCCTCTCTTGGTCCCTCGGCTATCGCAAGCAAATCCTTCAAAGTCACAATCATGGGGTTAATCGCGTAATCCCCGGGACGGAATACAGCACCGGTTACAGAAACCTTATTTTCATATTTATTCAAAATTGAATCAACTTTCACAACATCCCCGTTTTCCATGATAAAAGAAGGGTATTCGTCACTAAAGAGCGTAAACATTTGATATTCGGTATCACCTTTACGACTCACGTTCAAATTCTTTTTATATGCATTACTGGAAAACCCTCCTGCGTACTCCAACAATTGTTCCAAACTTTCGTCATTTTTCAATTCATAACGCATCGGACGTTTTACATTTCCCGAGATCGTCACTATTTTTTGGTACGTACCGATATTTATCAAATCACCATCCTGCAAGGTAATATCAACACTATCATCACCCTTCATTATATATTCATACACATCAATATGTTTGAACGGTCTCCCGTTTCGGTACAATATTACATCTCGCAACGTTCCGACATTACTCACCCCGCCCGCAGAATATAACGCATGAAAAATAGTTGCCAACGACGGCAACGTGTAAGTTCCCGGCATAACGACCTCACCCATGACATTCACCCGAATACTTCGTATTTGCCCTAAAGAAAGCTTTAAAAAAGTCTTCGGGTCACCCGATATTAAATCCGAATAAATTCGCCCGAACACATTCGTCAAATAAGAAGAAGCTTCTTTAATCTGCTTACCATTCAAATAAATCGGTCCAATTCCCGGCACGTTAATATTCCCTTCCGGAGAAATCACTTGACGGATTGTAGTTTCCGAATTTCCCCAAATATCAACAATCACCTCATCTCCCGGTCCCAACTTGTAATTATCCGGTGTCGGAATATTCAAATTTGGTTCAAAAGTAAGATTCTTATTACTAAAAAGGTTCCTTCCGAAAACACTCGTTTTATTACCTTCAGTGACCAACACTACATCCCGGTTACCGACAGAAATAGTTTCCAATCGCTCCCGTTTTCCCTGTGCCAAACCACCTTGAGTAGCCTGATCTTTCTCGTAATGTTCTTTAATTCGCAAAACCTGTTCTTTAGTTACCCCCTTTTCTGCCAACATGACCACAATCTCATCTTGACTCTTGCCTTGAGCCTGTGCCTCTTTCACAGCTTCTACCACTTGTGTATCTGACATTTGGGCAAAAGCAAACCTCGATACGCCAAGTATTAGTACGATCAATATTAAAAATCTCATATTACTTTTTTTGAATGTTTTTACGCAACCATCCTCTCGGTTTACAGCCAAACCGCCCCCTCACGGGGCAAACCGTAAACCGAATAGCCGGATCGACCGCAAAGATACTGTATTAATTGAAAATGAAAAATGGATACGCGAAAAATATTACTTCTCTTCCAATAAAGCGTAATATTTACGACGCAACGGAAGATAAACCGCCACAAGCACCACCAAACTCACGATAGCGTAAAAAAGAGTATACGCCGGAGCATATTTCAAAACAAGCAAATACCCTCCCCCGACAAGCGCCTGTGTTGCCATATAAAAAAAAGATACCGACAAATGGGGAATCTTCGCCTCGTTAGCCAACAATTGATACAAATGCTTCCGATGCGGTTGTCCTATATTCTCTTTCAACATCAAACGATGAATAATTGTCAACACACCGTCAACCCCGTACACGCCCAATAAAATCAACACCGAAATCTCCCCCGTGCGCATGATAAAAGTCCCTAGCAGGAAAAGAAGTATAAAAGCAATAGCAACAGCCCCCACGTCACCGGAAAAACACCTCGCGCAAGTCCTGAAATTATAGAAATTAAATACCAACAATGACAGAATAACCACCGGAATAAAACCCGCAGGCGCAATCTGTATTACCCAAGCGTTTATCCCCCACAAAGCCAACAGTACAACCAAGCTATATCCCCCGGTAATCCCGTTGATGCCATCCATAAAATTGTATATATTCAGAACAGCCAAGCAAACGAACAAAGCCACAATCACGTATCCCCACGAAACCTCGTGCACCCCCAACTGCAACAACAAAAGCAACAAAGCAAAAGTCTGCACCAGCAAACGCAACTTCGCCGAAAGCGGATGCATATCATCCATAAAACTCACTACCGCCACCAACGTCAACCCGCACAAAAACCACGGGGCGAAAAAACCGAAAGTCAACCCGTAAACGAGCACTCCCAAATAAAAAATCACCCCGCCTCCTCGCAGGGTAATTGTATGATGGGAACTCCTCTCGTTAGGAATATCCATGATCTTGTATCTTTCCGCTATTTTAAAATAAATGTTCTCCATCACAAAAAGTAGAAGAAGAACAAACCCGTAAATCCAGTCTATCATTTCCTTTGCTTGAACGATTCAACCATCTCACGAATCCCGTCTTCCAAAGTATAACGAGGTTCATAACCGATAGAATTTAAAGCCAATTGACGATCTATCACAACATCACCCCACAACTTCTGATAAAGATCCGGGCGAATTTTCTCAACCATTCTCAAAAACAAAGACGGGGAAGGTAAATTAATCGTGTGAACACCCAACTGTTCTGAAATCACCTCTATAACATTACGTGTTGAATAGGGTTCTTTATCTGTCGGGTAGAAAATACCTTCAGCCTCTTTCTCCACGGTTAAATGGATAAACTCTATCAAATTCTTCACGTTAATAAAATCACGACGATTCCGAGCCGAACCGAACGGAAGCGGTATATGACGATTCACCAAACGAATCAAACGCATCATATTTCCCGGTGCCATACCACCACCATAAGCCATCGGGGGACGAATAATCACTGTCTTGAACTCGTGATCACTCATCGCCAACAACTCCTTATCAGCTTTCAACTTAGAACTTCCATAATAAGTCCTCGGCATTTCCGGTGTTGCTGTAGAAATACGACTGGCAGTACCAAACACGGCAATCGTACTCATTTGAATAAATTGACGAACGCCTGCCTGACGGGCTTTCTGAGCCAACACGCAAGCCATACGATAATTCACCTCATCATAAAGTTCCTGATTCTTCTCTTCCGGACGGTGTACGATAGCAGCAAAATTAATTACTGCGTCAAACCCGACGAACGACTCCACAGGCATATCCCAAAACGCCTTTACCACGATTTCCTTATCGTATCCTGTAGGACGCCGACTATAACAAGTTATCGAATCCACCGACTGGTAATTCCGAATAAACTGTCCAGCGATAAAGCTACTCCCTCCAATTATCAATATTCTTTTCATTCCTCGATCTATTTAAACGGCATAAAATCTTACTTTGTCCATTTTATGGACCCTAAACAATCTCCTTAATGCGTTATTCATTTTACCCGAAAAACGCCTCCTCGTTTTCCAAAGCTTGTTTACGTCGTGTAGACCTTAAATGTTTGATTTGTATTCATATAATTAATAATAGTGTGTTGTGTGTGTTGCTTTTTACTTTCAAGATGCGAAGATATGATAAAGGTTGCGTCAACAACGTGAGTTTTTTTGTTTTTAACAATACTATAACATTTACTTAAGATTCTCTTGGAAACATTTCAAGTTACTAAAACGAACTATCACTTTCTCAGCATTTTATCAATACATTTTTAAATTTACTATATGCTCTTTCCCAGGTAAAACCTTGAACATATTGATTCCCAGCCACAGCTAACCTAAAGCGTAACTCTCGATCTTCAATTAATCGAACCACATTCATCGCCAGAGCATCTACGTTTTTCACAGCACTAACCAAAGCCGTTTCCTCATGATGAGCCAACACAGCATATCCACCATTATCTGTACACGCAACCGCACAACCACATTGCATTGCTTCACCTACAGTCAGTCCCCATCCCTCAGAATGACTTGCACCAATATATATTGAAGCCTCATTATATATTCGATTAAGAATTTCCTTACTTGGCATCTGATAATATATATACCAGTCCGGAAGATTTTCTGGTCTAGGAAAAACTCCAAACAAATTTACGGTCAAATTAGAATATTGTCGTTTTACAATATCTAAAGCCTTAAAGGCATCTTGTGTACCTTTCCACATTAATTCATGATATAACATTACAATACGATCATGTTGACGCCCTTGAATTTCCTTACTTATATAGAAACAATCAAAATCAAATCCATTTTCAACAACATCGGCCACTTCACCTATTTCATGTGCAATATTCTCTAACCACGGAGCTATCACAACTTTATGTAATGGAGCCTTCCATGTAGCTATTAAACGCCTTTCATCGTTACAACTCCATTTTTCGTAATGCTGAATAAAATAAAACTTCTGCAAAGAATCAATCCCTTGATAATTCATCAAATACTCGGCTGTTTCCCAAGATGTTGCAATATAATAATCTGCCATTGGAATATTCTTCTGTTCAAGAGAATATACCCATTTTTGCTGAATCCGTTCATCCAACACAAACCATTTATCAGGTAAATATTCTTTTGTCTGCTTTAAATGCCAGTAATAATGCCTACGACGTAACCTATACACAAGAGAAAATTCTTCAGGAAACAATTGTGCCGCATAAACAATACACACCTGCAAACCATCTTGTACCAAACGGTTTGCATACTCGTATACAACTTTAAATCCTCCTACAGGAAGAGTCGCCGAACAAGGAAGTAAAAAAACTACACTTTTCATCCCATTTTCGTTTTAATCATCATGATATAATGCTTTAGATTAAATCCAAACAACCAACCTAATAAAAGTAAGGTTATGCACAAAAAAATACCTTGAAGCAATATTTGCAAAACTATATGCATTCCTTGCAAATAATAGTTAATCACTACTTGCACTACAATAAGCAATAGTAACAAAAACAAATAACGAAATATATACTTTGTGACATCTTTTTTATCCATCAATCGCAAATAATAATACATCACAATAGCCATTATTGTATGAGAAATAAAAAGTGCAATAACGAAAGTATAAATTCCCAACATTTTATAGAATAAAACATCAAATACAATCATGCTCACTTGAGCCAAGGCTCCGCATATTGCATACTTCTTCCCTTGATTTTGAGCTAGCAAAGAAAGCCCAAAAAAGAGGTAAAGAGAAACACTTATAAAAGCAATTCCATACAATTGTGTCAATAATGCCATATTTAATACTGTATCCATAGTTATTCCTCCTCTAAAATAAAAAAATGTATCTATCGGCAAGGCAGCACCTATAAGCAAAGGAAGTGTTACTGAAAGAAATAAAAAAACAACTTGTACATATTGCTTAAATACACCTAAAAAACCAACTTCATCATGATCCGAATAATGTTTCGACAAAACTGGAACCAACACGGAACTTAACACCCCAAGAAAAACTCCTAATAACACTTCTGTAAAACGACGAGCATAGTCAATTGTCGACACAACTCCAATTCCCATTAAATTCGAAATACTTTTTTCAACCACTGCATTACACTGTGATACAAAATAAGGAATAAAGAAAGGAATGGAAAAAATAATGAATGGCTTTACCGCTTTCCAAGAAAATAACAAAGGCAAACGTCCTATCTTTATTTGCTTTTTATGAATATAAAAAACAAGCACAAATAAAAGCGATAAAAGACTCAAATACATGGAAATAATCAACGAATCAATTCCAATCACAGGAGCAAGTAACAACAAACAGAGTATATGAAGAATTCCTGAAAAAAAGTTTACAATTTCTGGTATATAAAATGATTCATAAGCATTTAAAACGCTTGTTCCTATAACAACCAACTGATTGATAAGAAAAGTTGGTACCAACAAATATAGCATTTTAATAAAAAGATGACTATTCTCACTGGATACAGAAGGAGCAATAATACGCATCAGAAGGTCAGGAAAAAGCAGAATTAAAACAGAAATCACTATCGTTACTAATATCATAAAAGAAAGCAAAGATGCCGTCTTATGCAGGGCTTCACATTCTCCTTCTTGTTCTCGAAGAAATATAAATCTAGTCCTAAAAGTTTCATTAATAGGTCCCCACACCGCCAAATTAATAGTCGTTACAAATGCCACGACTAACAACCAAACATCCCGCTCTATCCCAATACCAAAATATTTAGCAGATAATGCCACGGTCACCACGGACATTGCCGTACGCAACAATCGCAAACCAAATAAATATGCTGAAACTTTCCTCAGGCTTTGGATCATATCATTTCAATTAAAATCAGCTAGAATATAATTAGTTACATCCATTTCACTATACCCGATATTGCTCTTTTATTTGACGATTTATTCTTTTCCGCTCCGAATCCAAAAACCATCCCCACTTATTCAAATAATAAATAGCAGCCTTTACGTGAATCCAAAACAAACGCAAATTCTTATGAGATCCCTTTTCGAAATCATGAATAATCGTTTGCTCCGGAAAATAAACAGTTCTATATTTTTGGAAAATCCGACGGTTTAAATCAGTATCTTCACCATACATAAAAATACCTTCATCAAACACACCTATTTCCTTTATTATTTCTGTCCTTAAAAACATGAAACAACCAGATAAATATGGCACATCCATTATCCTATCATACCCTGTAAAACGCATCTCAAACCAATAATCAATCTTAGCCCTTACTTTTTTGAAAGGAATAAACATTCGAATAATCCAATCTATAGGCGTTGGTAATAATTTGCACAAATACTGTAAATCTCCGTTAGGGTATATAATTCTAGGCATACAATTACCTATATTGGGATTCTCTTCCATAAATTTATACAAAGCCTCGATTGTCCCTTTTTTAAAACGAATATCAGGATTCAATACCAAATGATACTTACCAAGTTTAAAGGTATCTCTCATGATTATATTATGAGCTGCACCAAATCCTATATTCTTGTTATTAAATATATATACTACTCGAGGATCAGAATACCACTTACGTATTATATCATTTGGTGAATTGTCTACGAGATATAATCGAACATCCATTTCCGTATCAAGAAAACTATTCACCGCCGCATCTAATACCTCTTTTTTATTCTTATATATAACAATTGAAGCTGTAACTAACATATTTTTCATTATGAAGCACAAAGATAAAATAAAGATTTACAATTAAAAAATTATCACCTAGTCCGAACAACCTTCCTATTTTTGCAAATCCAAATCCATGGAAAAAATTTTATAATAAAAGTTCTTATATCAACAACATGTAACTTCCAAGCAATTTTCATCACTTGAAAAAACTTTCCAAATTGCAGTGCAAGAATCAAATAACGAAATATTTTAGTATTCTCAAGTTCTTGTATCGCTAATCTGCCCCGACCATATCTATCAACAACATATTGAACAATAATATCAACACTTTGATTAAAAGCCAAAACCTTTTGATAATTACTATTATTACTTATCGAGGTTGCCAAGTGACGGTAACCCGCTGTATAATCATCCAAATAAATTACATTAGAATGGGCACTTATTGATAACCAAACAGGATAATCAAAAGTTTTAAAATTTAACGAAATATAATCATCTATATTACAATACAAATCAAACATTTCCCTCGAAAACAACACAGTCACCGCTGCAACCATATTTTCTTTCAATAAACCAGAATAATCCACCTTATTTCTTGGAGTTTTTGAACGCCCTGTTTCATTCGAATTATAATCCATGATAACCCAATTTGAAAACACCAAACCACAATTATTTGAATTTTCTATTTTTTCTACCTGTTTCTGAAGTTTGAGCGGATCTATCCACTCGTCATCACTTTCCAATATAGCTATATATTTCCCTTTAGCCTGCCCAAGTAAGTATTTATAATTAAGCATTAATCCTTTATTCTCCGTATACTGAAAAAAATGAATTTTATCAGGATACTTTTCTGCATAAGCTTTGGCAACAATAGCCGTATTATCAGATGAAAAATCATCTCCTATCAACAACTCTACATCAAAACACACCTGTTGCGCAAGAAAACTATCAATCGCCTTAGCAATAAAAATCTCATGATTATATGTAGGCATTAATACACTTACTCGTATCATAAATCACCCTTTTTTATTAAAAAACTTTTGAATCCAACGATGTATCCTTGTTTCTATAAAAATAATTTGATAAGGGGCTCGCAAAACTTTGCGTTTTAAACGTATCTTCGTACTTTCATCTTGTGCCATATCTTGTATAACTGAAAGCAAATCCTTAACCTCCTCCATCATTTTCTTTTTTTCTTCAATTCTTAAGTTACTCTCATTTAGTATTGAAAAAGAATGAGTGTATAGCAAAGAAACAAAATAAGAATATAATAATGGATAAAAAGATTCAGGTATTTGTTTATATGCCAATTTCACATTTTCAGCCACAATCCATAAATAATCCCAATAATTTTTTTCTTTTTTATTTGACATGATGGAATTATTCCGAATAAAATATCTATACACACTTTCTTTTATAGAAACCATTCTGGACGCAGACACGGCCAATCGAAAAGAAAATAACTCATCCTCATGTAATAAACCATCCTTAAACCATAAATTCTCTTTTAAAAAAAAATCATGATTAATCAATTTAGCCCATGCCATAACATGCCACTTGCCATGAATATATGCTTCTAAAATTTCATCAGTAGAGTCCAAAAAAAACTCTGCCTGTAAAGAAGAATAATGTAAAGGTCCTAGAACTTCAAAATTGCCAATCAAAAAATCAACATTACCATATTCTTTCAAATAACTAGCAAATAGCTCCAATGCATTTAAGGATAACTCATCATCACTATCTAAGAAAAACAAATAATCACCCGTTGCAATCTTCACTCCTGAATTCCGTGCTGCGGAAAGCCCCTGATTTTTTTCATGGGTTACAATTTTAAAAATAATCTTTCCTTCATATTGCTCAAGGAATGATGCAACATGTATCATTGAATTATCAGGCGAACAATCATCAACTATAATACATTCTATATCATCATACAACTGATTTGAAACAGAATTAAGACAGTTCACTATATATTTTTCCACATTGTAAACAGGGATTATTATTGAAAACTTCATTGCAATTAATTTAATTCATTAAAACTTCAAATCTTCTCTATGATTGAATTTACATGCGTTATAACCCTACAATCTCCTATCATTAAGCATATCTCCACCTTCTAAATAATAATAACAACTTATACAAATTAATTCCCTTTTTGTACCAATACAATATCACACGATGAACTATACCAAAATATGACAAATACTCGTTCCGATAGAAAGATTTATAAATTCTCTCGACCAAAGGACTTCTGCTATCCGTTCCCCCTTGATTGCAGCTAGTCAACAAACAACGCAGATTTATAATTGCTATATCATCAAAACATTCTTGATACATTCCCTGCTTTTCGAAAAAATCGGTAATATATTCCGCAGCAATTAACGCATCTTTCGCATGCTTCAACGTCGGAGATTTAGTTGAAGCTCCCGGTCGCTGATAATAATGATAACCGTAATAATCGCTTTTAGCTATCAAACTGGAATAAAAGGCCAACTGCAACATTCCGGTCATATCCTCTGCCATACTCAACCCGTCAGGAATAACCATCTTTTTGCAAACTGACGTTTTTATCAACTTCATACATAGACTCCACAACTGCTTGCCATACGCTAATTGATGAATAAATTCTTTTGATGAAATCCTATCGAAACTACAAGACACTACCGCCTCGTCCTTGATGTCACTACTATAATAAACATTCCCTAAAACAATATCTGCTTCTTTGTTTTTGGCACATGAATACAAATGAGCCAAAGTTTCCCGTTCTAACCAATCGTCTCCATCCAAGAAAAAAACATAATCGCCTTTTGCTAACTCGAGTCCTACCCGTCGACAAGAAGTTACACCTCCATTTTCTTTATCTACAATTTTTATTCTCTTATCTTTTAAAGCGTACTTTTCTAATATCTCCAAAGAATTATCTTTACTGCCATCATTTATAACAATAACATCTAATTCACTATAAGTTTGTACAATTACAGAATCCAAACAACGTCCTATATAAGACGACAAATTATAAACCGGTATAATTACAGATATCTTATCCATTTCACTTACGCCCCTCCAAGCGCATTTGTCTTATTCCTTGTAAAGTACCTTTATAAAAAGAATAATTTCTCTCCATTAGACTTTTTATACCATTAACCATAATTAATCCGAACAAAACCCAATTCATTTTAAAAGCAGAACCTAAATGGTGTTTTTTATAAATATAAACGTAATTCAACACGTACTGCTTTCTATAATTACTTTGATCCTTATTGCTAGTAGATTCGTGTGCATGGAATCCCTTGAAGCTATCTAAGAAATATGCTTTAAAATGAGCATTAAATTGATGGGAAAAATCTGTATCTTCCAGATAAGCATAGTCTTTAAAATGCTCATCATATTGTATCTTCTCAAAAACACCACGTCTATACACGGAAAACCCTCCCCTTAAAAATCTAGCAACGTGCGATTTTGCTGAATCCAATGCTATCACCGGTAATCCTCCCGGAGTCAAAGAAGTTTTCCCAAAGTAAGAAGTAAAAAATAACTTTCCGAATACAAACTGGAACACCCGTGTGATAGGAGATGGTAAAATTTTCTCGGATAAAGCACCTGTTACTGCCTCAAAATCTCCATTTTGTACAAAAAAAAGTTTTACCCTATCCAACACTCCATCATAAAGATAAATATCATCATCTAAAAACATCACTAAATCACACGAGGCCCGCTTAATTCCATAATTCCGCTGTAAAGGTAACCCCGGTCGAGTATGATAATAACGAATGTTTGATTTGGCATTGGGGATATCATCCACACAAACCTCTTTAGGCTCATCACTACTATCGACAATGATCACTTCATCGTTCCCACTCAATTGATTTGCATACAGACCCAAATTATGAATCAATATATCTCTCCGATTTCGAGTACAAAGTATTAAGCTAATATTCATCAATACAAATTTATGCGTATTCTGTTGCTAAACAATCTTTCTTTTCTTTATTACTATAAATCAACGACAAAAATAGAATAAAAGACAATAGCGGGAAATAAAAAACCTCTAAAACATTACCTAATAAAAACAATGCAACAAACAGCAATACAAAATGTTTATCTAAATAGTAATAACACCACATTCCAAAAACAAACACGATCAATAAACAATTTATTCCCATTTCCAACAACATTTGAAGATAAGAATTATGCAAATTCATTTCTTTCGTTGTAATTTCACGCGTTTTCCCTGCACCTATTCCCCACCAATAATCATGATCAACAGCTAATGCATCAAAGGCCTCCAATTGACTTTCAAACCGCAAAGACAACGACACCAATTTTTCCGCCATATAATCATTCGTGGTATCAATATCCCTAACAGTTGTCAACACAAATAAAAGTCCGTAATACAACAAAAAAAACATCCCCGCAACAATTCCACCCCATATTTTTATATATACCGTAGGTAATTTCCACAAACTTTTTATTTGCAAAAGGAAAAATACTCCAACCATTGTTATAATCAAGGAAAGAGAGAGAGAAAGCAAAACTGCCCCGATTAAAAAGAAATTATACTTCCCTGTTGTTACCTTCAAATAATAAATATAACAAAACAACATATATGAAAAAAAATTCGAGTCCTCTATTATACCCGAAAAACGCATGAATCCGTAAGTTTCCACTCCTGCTGTCAAAGAAAACCCAAATACATTATATAAAAATACATCAATATAAATCAACAAGGCATTGCCTAAAAGAAAATAATGAAGCAGCTTACTAATTTTCAAATCATTTATTATTGGAAGAAAAAGTGTAAGCCAAACTAATGTTAATGTCTTAAATATACGATAAGCCGCTCCCCCATCATGAATTACAAAATAAAAAACACCCATCAAAATTGATGTAAATATATACAAGTATAGCATTTTTCTATGTTCTTTTGTTGAAGCCAAAAACAGACAAAACAAAACGCAACATGCAAATACTATATATATATTTGTGGCATAGGTAAAAACATAGAAACCTAAGACAAAAAAGACATTATACAATCCATTAAAAGAGAGCGCATTTTTCATCTAAACATCCCTTTGAGCAACAAACCGATTACACCGCAAAAACCAAAGAAAAATATACTGCCAAAAATAATTAATAAACTTCGAGGCTCACTCGGATAAGTAGGAACCGAAGCCGGTTCTATAACGGCAAACGTAGGTGATTCCTCCTGCGCTTTCATTTTTGCTTTATCAACCTCTTCCATCATTGAAACATACGGCTTATACATCGATTCAAATTCTTGTTTTAAAAAGGCTTCTTCCAAAGCCGAAATTGTAGATTTCTTTTTTTCATGAGAAGCAATATAATCCTCTAACTCTCGCTGTTTACTCTCATAATTTGCACGAGTTTTTAAAAGTAACTGTTCGTAAAATTGCACATCAGCATTTGCTTTATATGTCTTTTTTTCACGAACCAATTCTTGCATATCTTTAAATATTTCATTTGCGATTACAGCCGAAATCATTGGATCTTGCATCACAACGCTCAAATTCATGACTCCATTACGTTTATCCATTTGGACCTTAATATTCTCACTCATTCTTGAAACAAAAGTCATCTGCTCCGGAGCAAGACGAAACAAATTCACAGTATCAACATACAGTGGTTCTCCCTGTTTCCATTTGCGAATTTTTGAAGGTATATCCACAATTCCTTTCCACCAAGGAAATTTTTGCTCTTTCAAGATATAATCACGTAACATGATTGAAGAATCACCATTTAATCTAGTTACCTTGAAATCCCAAAAATCTAACAAAAAAGGTCTACTTTTTACTATATCTGAAATAAAATTACTGTTTTCAATTGTTGATTTATCCGGTACAATCTTCACAATAGTCGTGTAAGCTGTAGGAATACTCCAAGAAATAATCATCCCAACACCCCATCCTATACATAGGATAAGCAAAAGTTTTTTCTTACTATTCCATACTTTTTCAAACATAACTAAAGGCTCAATCCCTTTCAATTTATTTGTATTTTCCATCACTATTTATATAATTAATCTCTAAATAAATCAAGCTTATTCTAAACAATTTAAACTACAATTTATCAAATAAGCATATCTATAAAAGAAGCATTATTTGAATTTTCAAAGGTATAAAAATTAACAGTTTAAACAAACCTTTCTCTCAAATCATCGTAGATTGTAACTCTATTCCACCATTACAATTTATCCCATATTCCAAAATAACAATCTACCATAAATTCATAACTAAAAATAGCACCACACAAAAATAACAAACAAAATAACTCTCAATAGAATTTACCAAAATGTAAACCTATAGAGGAATTGAGTCATATACATGGGAAGATAAATAATTTGCTCTTCTTCACGAAATTCCTTTGTATAAACGAGATAGCGAGTAAGTATTTTATCGGAAAACTTTTTGCAAAAAACATCGGTGTTCTCCCGGAAGGAACAATCTTTCTAAATCCATCCTCGTATAATTGAATAATAGACCTTTTCACCCCAAATACCCGAAAATCTCAAAATCTTCCTTCACAAACGAACCACACTATCCTGTGACACGGCAGCAATTACATTACCAACCCGGGGCAATCGAACCAAAACCCGGCACACGCCCGACTCATCAAGCAATTCTCCCTCAAGTCCTAAAAGTTTACCTTGAATGACACGAACGGGAGAAGTAACCGGAATATCACCTTCAACAACATCTATTTCCTCCGCGTGATCATTTAAAAGACGCAAGGATGTAATCTGTTGCTCGGAATACACGACAGGGGTTTCGCCCTCTCGTAAAAAAGATATTATGCCGGTAATGTCTTGAATTTTGGAAAACTCGGAACGTGTAAGCCGCACGAATACACAATTGCTAAACAGAGGAACTTCCACCCGTTTTACCTGATTATCCGAATTCCACTCCACCATACGCGAAGGGATATAATACACGATTCCGGCTTCATCAAGTCGTTTTTTTACACGTTTTTCCGCCCGAGAAGCGGTATATATAGCATACCAATTCGTCTGCTCCATTATTCTCTCACTTCTAAATTTTCAGTCACCTGAATTTTATCCAGCACCTCCTGCATGTGGTGTTGAACTCCCTCTTCTTCCATTTGGAAATCAATGGACTCATAAGTAGAGTTCTTGGATTTAAACTCGGGAACGATACATTTCATTTGTTTTACCACGGCAAAGTTATCCCTCGTTTGCAAAGCGATATCAAGAGCTTTGATCGAATCGACAACTTCATTATAATTATATTCACGCACTTTAGCAATCTTGATTCTCTCGTGCACGGTAGGCAAAGTAGTTTCTTTCACGTTAAGTACTTCCTCGTACAACTTTTCACCCGGACGCAAGCCCGTGAACACGATATGAATATCTTTACCTATCTCGTAACCGGAAAGTTTAATCATCTTCCGCGCCAAATCAACGATTTTGACACTCTTACCCATGTCGAACACGAATATTTCACCACCGTTACCCAATGCCCCGGCTTGAAGTACCAACTGGCAAGCCTCCGGGATAGTCATAAAGAAACGGGTAATCTCGGGATGAGTTACCGTAACCGGTCCCCCGGCCTCTATCTGCTTTTTGAAACGAGGGATAACCGAACCATTGGAGCCTAAAACATTTCCGAAACGCGTCGTGATAAAACGTGTATTCGCTATTCGATTTAAAGATTGTGTATAGATTTCCGCGATACGCTTGCTGGCACCCATGACATTGGTAGGATTCACCGCTTTATCGGTAGAGATCATCACGAAACGTTGGCAATCATATTTGACAGCACAATCAGCCACGTTTTTCGTTCCCAGAATATTGGTTTTCACACCTTCGATCGGGTGTTTTTCCATCATCGGGACATGCTTGTAAGCCGCCGCGTGATACACTATATTAGGTCTGTATGTTTTGAATATACCTTCTACCCGACTCTGGTCACGAACATCACCGATCTCGATCTTGTAATCGGTAAAACCACATTCTTCCTTTAATTCCAATTCAATATCATAAAGAGCAGATTCGGCTTGATCGAACAACACGATCATCGCCGGGTTGAAATGAGTCAACTGTCGCACGATTTCACTACCGATTGAACCTGCCGCACCCGTTACCAATACGACCTTGTTCAATAATTGTTTACGCAAATTCATCTCGTCCATGTGGATCACTTCACGCTCGAGTAAATCCTCGATCTTTATATTTTTAATATGCCGCATGCTCAATTCCCCGTTTATCCAACTCTCGAAACGAGGTACCTCAAGCACGTTGACATTCGCGGTCAAACAAGTTTCCACGATCTCTCGCTTTTTATCAGCCGAAATCTGTTTTTTGGCGATCACCACTTTATCTACCCGGTGACGTTTCAACAACCCGGGCAAAGCGGACATCTTGTATATTTTGACTCCTTCAAGTACTTTCCCCGCCTTGCGATTGTTCACGTCAATAAAAGCCAACACGTTATAAGTGGCATCTTCCACGTTATCCATGGCATGCTTTGCCATAATCCCGTACTCGTCACTACCACAAATAATCACGTTCTTTTTCGTGCGCTCGGCCCCGACGTACTGGGAAAAGATTTTTTTCACGATCGCACGACTCATCACCATCACGCTTGTCAATCCCACGTACTCGGTAAGAAGCACCGACAAAGGGATATAAGTCTCGCCAAACACTAGAAAATAGATACCGTCTCCCATCAAAAGAGCGATCTCTCCCGCTGTCAAGACGTAATAGATGCGCAAAGCATCCTCTGTTCCCGAGAAACGCACTATGCCGGAATAAGTACGCCCCAACACGAAACTGATAACCCGGACTCCCACGATCACGAGGGCTCCGTTCAGAACAAAATCCAACCTCATCCGGTCAATTTGGAAATTAACCCAGATCAGATAGGCAACACTCACAGCCATTATGCACAACGCCACGTCTATCAGGAATACAATCCATCTAGGCGTGTAAGAAAATGAATGCAATGTCCTCATTCTGTAAAGACCATTTGTTATAAAAGCAACCATATCATTATTAGTATAAAATAAAAACCTTCGCGGATTACCATTCCTTAAAGGTGGACATCCGCGAAGGTAATAGAAATATATTAAAAAGAAAACTTTTTTAATATGCTTTTAATACGTTCACCTCTTCCGGCGTTAAAAATCGCCAACGTCCCCGCGGCAAATTTTTCTTCGTGATCCCGGCGAAAAATACCCTATCCAACCGGAGAATCTGGTACCCCAGATGCTCGAATATCCGGCGAACGATTCGATTCCGACCGGAATGAATCTCAATCCCGACCTGAGTCTTATCGTCAGCAGACACCATAACTTCATCGGCTTTAATAAAACCGTCTTCAAGGTCAATACCTTTCCGTATGGCATCCAAATCTCCGGTTTTTACCACCTTATCCAAGAATACGTGATAAATCTTCTTCTGGTTATACTTGGGATGCGTTAATTTTTTAGCCAAATCACCATCATTCGTGAAAAGTAACACTCCCGTGGTCTGACGGTCCAAGCGCCCAACCGGGTAAACCCGTTCTTTGCAAGCTCCATCGATCAACGACATCACGGTTTTACGCTCCAAGGGATCTTCCACCGTGGTCACGTAATCTTTCGGTTTATTCAACACAAGATATACTTTGCGCTCCGGAACAATCACTTGATCATCGACCTCAACTTTATCCGTTCGTTTCACTTTCACACCTACCTGCTGTACAATCTCACCGTTCACCTTCACTCGTCCGGTAGTAATCAAAACATCCGCATCACGTCTGGAACAAACACCTCCTTTGGCAATATAACGGTTTAAGCGCAGTTCTGTTTCCTGTCCCTCGTTTTTCTTGCGAAACTCGATTTGCTTTTTCTTGCTGTATACACTTCTGGATGCCTCCTCGTTATCAAACGATCTCTTGGGACGCTCGGAAAACCGTTCGCGACGCTCTCCTCGATCATCCCGATTTCCCTGCTCCCGACGATCATCTCTCCGGTACGCGTCACGATTTCTGTCTTGGAATCGATTTTCTCTGTTTCTATCCTGATCTTGCGGACGTCTTTCACGACGTTCTTCTCGGTCTGAATTACGGTAATTATCACGATATTCCCGTCTTTCACGATCATCTCGACTATCCCGGTTATCACGATACTCCCGTCTTTCCCGGTTATCACGATTGTCCCGGTTAATCCGGTTATCCCGGTTATCCCGATCAAAAGATCTTCTCGGAGCACGGTTATTGTTATCCCGATTCTCGAAACGATTGCCTTCACGTGTTCCTCTTTCCCGGTTTCCATCCGTCTCCCGACGATAACGATTCCCGTTGTCGGAATCCCCGGATTGTTCTCTTTCTCTTTCCTTATTCAAATCACGGATACCATTATATCCACGTTCACGGTCAGACCGTTCCGCGTTAAAACGGCTAGGTCTTCTGAATTCTCTTTCTCCACCCTCACGGTTTTCGAAATTCTGTGTTCTGTCCCGACGATTCTCATCACGATTCCCTATCGGTCTAGTAATTCTAGGTCTTTTAGTTTCCCTACTCATGTTCTAAATCTCAATTTAATTTTTGATTTTATATCAATCACGCGAGCCGATGCCCGTATTCAATTTTCAATTACTTCGGTGCCGCCCTATAAACGAAAAACGCCACCACAGAGAACAGGATATTCGGTATCCATACAGCTAATAACGGATTCATGTTTCCATTGGTTGCAAAAACTGTTGAAAATTGCATGAATAAAATGTACGAGAAACTGATTAATAAACCTAATCCCAAGTGGAATCCCATTCCTCCCCGTATTTTTCGAGAGGCTATACACACGCCGATTAACGTCAATATAAAAGTGGAAAAAGCACCCGAAAACATCTTGTACTTTTCGATCTGGTATTCCACCACGTTACTGCTCCCCCGCAATTTTTGACGGGCTATATACTCGTCCAACTCCGGCAATGTCAGACGTTCCTTGATTTTCTTCGGGTCTTCAGTAAATTCTTTTACACTGAAATTCAATACGGTATCGATATCTTCTTTCCCGACAGTATAAGTTTCATTCGTCCCGTCAAATTCCCGTAAAACCCAATTTTTGATAGTCCATTTTTCTTTTTTATCATTCCACACGATAGAATTCGCGGACAATTTGCTGACCAGCGTGTCGTCCTTGAACACCTCGTACGTGAAATTATCTCCCCGTTTGGCATATATACTGAACCCGCTCATGTAAATAAACTCACCGGGCGCCACCTGCTGGTGAATATCACTTTCCTTGAAATTATAAGGTTTCCAGATATATTTTTCAGAAAAAGCAATCCGTTTTCTATTGGCATTAGGTATAATGAACGCGCTCAACAAGAGGGACAGACCGGCAATTACCCCCGCCGAAATCATGTACGGGCGCACCATACGCCGGAAACTGATTCCCGTACTCAGAATAGCGATAATCTCACTGTTGTACGCCATCTTCGAGGTGAAAAAGATCACGGATATAAACGTGAACAAGGCGGAGAACATATTAGCGAAATAAGGCACGAAATTCACGTAATAATCGAAAATAATCTCCCCTGCCGGGGCTTCTTTTTCAAGGAATTTCTCCAAACGTTCCGAGAGATCGAAAACAATCACAATACTCAAGATTAGCACCATCGAGAAAAAGAAGGTACCCAAGAATTTCCGGATAATATAGATGTCTATTTTTTTCATTTTCACATGTACCTCGCGGCACTACAATCTTCTTGTAACTTTTTTAATCGTTCTCGTTTTCCACTCTACAAAATCCCCTGCCTGTATATGTCGGCGTGCTTCCCGCACCAACCACAAATAAAATGACAAATTATGGATCGAGCAAATTTGTAAGCCTAAAATTTCATCCGCTTTTATTAAATGTCGCAAATAAGCTTTCGAGTAATCGGTATCCGCGAAACTCAACCCGGCGGGATCGATAGGACTGAAATCATTCTCCCATTTCTTGTTCTTTATATTGATAACCCCTTCTGTCGTGAACAACATCCCGTTCCTACCGTTACGCGTCGGCATCACGCAATCGAACATATCCACTCCAAGGGAAATCGCTTCCAGAATATTTTCCGGCGTTCCCACGCCCATGAGATAACGGGGCTTATCTTGCGGCAAAATCCGATTGACTACCTGAATCATCTCGTACATGGTTTCCGCCTCTTCCCCGACGGCCAATCCCCCGATTGCGTAACCTTCCCGTCCCAAAGCCACGGCATGCTCCGCTGCACGTTCCCGTAAATCTTTATACACGCATCCCTGCACGATAGGAAAAAGTGACTGGTGATACCCGTACAAGGGTTCCGTTGCGTCAAACTGCCGCACGCATCTTTCCAACCAACGCTGCGTGAGTTCCAACGACTTTTTCGCGTACCCGTAATCACTCTGTCCCGGGGGACACTCGTCAAACGCCATCACGATATCCGCCCCGATCTTTCGCTGGATATCCATCACGTTTTCCGGCGTGAATAAATGCTTCGAACCATCTATATGCGAACGAAATACAACTCCCTCTTCCGTGATTTTCCGGCAATTACCCAAAGAAAATACTTGAAAACCGCCACTATCCGTGAGGATCGGACCATCCCAAGAATTAAACTTGTGCAAGCCGCCGGCAGCTTCCAATATACCCGTGCCCGGACGCAGATACAAGTGATACGTGTTTCCCAGAATAATTTGGGCTTTAATATCTTCCTTCAATTCCCTTGCATGCACGGCCTTCACGGTTCCCACCGTGCCCACGGGCATAAAAATCGGAGTTTCGATATTCCCATGATCCGTGGTCAACACACCGCATCGTGCCTCACTATTCTTGTCTTTCGCTAAAAGGGTATATTTCATCTAATCATGATTTTGAGCCTGCAAAGATAGCACAACTAAACGAGAGTTGCAACACTAACTTTTTCGGTTCAAACGAATCATCTCCTGCAACCGCCTAAAACGGGCACAAACTTTTGACCACGTCCCCGCTTTGTCCCTAAAGCATAAACCGACATTATCCTTTATCGAGAATAGTGTCAGCGTGAAGGGTTGCTCTTTATACATTCGCACCCACACGTCATAAGTCAACATACAACGCGCACGACATCTCCAAGCATTTTTACGCGGTTCGCAATAAATCATTTCCACGGCACAAGCATACCTCGAACCATCCGGGAGATCCACGAATAAAGAATCCGTACTGAAAACTGCGTTCGTTTCCACCGTAATCAATAATGTCACAGAATCCCTTGCATCCAAATAAGTATAATCATACAACAAAGACCCGCGACACAATTTCATATTCCCTTGCATCTCCGCCATTTTTTGGGGATACACGAAATAAAGCAATCCATCCGGATGTATTTTCTGCACGTAGAAACCTTTCAGATTCTGGGCTCCCAGCGGCAAAGCCATGAACAATACAAACACCAAAAACAATCTTCTCATAACTATAATATAAAGAGAAAGCGATGTCAAAACACACCTCGGGTCTGTAAAGTTCATAAAGTCCGTAAGGTCAAAAGGTCTGTTATTTTTTTTGTAAATGTCTGATATTATATCAATTGACTTTATAAACTTTAGGAGCCGAAGGCTCGACTTTATGAACTTTATAAACTGGAGGTGTGTCGAAACACACCTCCATTACCTGTTTCAATTAAATCTTCCGTTTACTCCCCGTAAACCATCACCTTGTAAGTACTGAAAATTCCCAAAATACTCTTTTTCTGGCTGTCCACGTGGCTGATTTTCTTGATTCCGGCAGACTTGGCAGCGGCTTGAATAGAAGCATCTCCCGACAGATACACGCCCAAAATATTGTTCACGGAAGCAGTTCCTACCTTTGAGCCCAGCGGATTGGATGTCACGTGTTCACCTGTTTGCACATCCATGTAAATAGCTCCCATTCCGGCTTGACTTGACAAAGACGCACAGCTTGACATACCCGCTGCCACTACCACTAGTAACAATAATCTTTTAATTGATTTCATAGTTTCTATTTTTAAATTTTAAATATAAGGTTCTTGTAACAACGCTCTTTTTAATATTTTTTCAAAAATACAAGAAAATCATAGTTCCCCGTGCAATATAACGATGCGGGAATGACACGATTTTATTGCGAATCTTGCGACTGCATTTTCTCTTTCAACCGCTCGGACAAGTATGAAAAAAAGTCCCGTTTCAAAAGCAGGGAAACCCGAAATAACAGAGTCGTGTCAATACTTTCCTTTTGAAACAAACGATAAACGTTTGAACGGTCGCATGACAACTTACGAGCAAACCAACTAATGCTCCGCTCCTGTTTTTCCAATTCCTCCTTAATTAAATCTCCGATACTTTTCTCCATAATTGCGATTAAATTAAACTTATTCCTCTTCTATCACGGCAAATTCCTTCCATTTATTAGCTGCTTTATAAGCTTCAAGAGAACCTTTAGGCACAATCAATGTACACTCGGACGCATTCGCGAACGGTGAAAGCGATAAAACCAAAGGTTCTGCCCGATTACAACGCACGTACTTTATGTCCGGCATCCCGTAAAAAGCTTGATATCCCAATGAAACCAAGGTACTCGGGAGAATTATCGTATTCCCCATACTTTTACAAGCAAAGGCATACCTCTTTACCGTAGTCACCCCTTCCGGAATAGTCAAATTACCCGTGAAAGCGTCACAATAACTAAAAGCATTTTCCCCTATCACGCGTAACGAAGCAGGCAACACCAAAGCTCCGGACAAGGACTTACAACTCCAAAATGCGTTATCTCCAATCTCTTCCAAACCGGAAGGCAAAGTCAACGCCCCGTTGAATCCCCTGCAATCGGAAAACACAGAAGCCTCAATCACCTTTATTCCATTCGGTACAATCAAATTACCCGTGAAACCTGAGCAAGATGAAAACGCCCCTTTCCCGATTCGTGTAAGCGTTGACGGAAGACTCAATTGCCCCGTGAAAGAACAAGCTCTAAAAGCCTCCATTCCTATAGTTTCCAAACCGTAAGGTAAAGTCAACGCTCCCTCGAAAGCACAATCGGCAAACGCCTTGTCACCAATCGATTTCACGTTAGAAGGAACAACCAGATTACCGGCTAACTTAATACAATAATTGAATGCCCCCTCATCTATCTTTTCCAACGCCGCAGACAAAGTCACCCCCGTAATTTTCGTACAATAATTAAAAGCTTCCTTGCCAATTATCCGTACCCCATCAGGAATAATTACATCCCCTGTTAACGATTCGCAACCATTAAAAGCCGACTCTCCAATTTCAACACAAGTGGCAGGCAACACCAATTTCCCGTCAAAATAATTTCCATAAAAAGCCCTACGGCTAATCACCTCTATTCCATCAGGCAAAATCAAATCGCCACGCAAACCGGTGCATTGCGCGAAAGCGTATTCACCTACTTCCTTCAACCCGTCAGGCAATTCCAGAGTCCCGGTAAAATTATTACAGGACTGGAAAGCCGCATACCCGATTTTCGTCACGCTTTCCGGAAGTTTCAATTCCCCTTTAAAACCGCAATCATAAAAAGCATTGTCCCCAATCTCCTCCAGTCGGGATGGTAACACAATATACCGGAAAGCACTCTTCCCGTAGAAAGCCCGAGCGGGAATACTGGTATCTTCCACCTCTTCCATATCGATACTTGTCAACTTTGTCATGGAATACTTCATGGCGTCATAATCATCCTGTCCCAATGTTCCGCTCAACTTCACCCCGCAAGTAGTCGTCATACGCTCTTTTCCGACCAATGTCCTCAACGTTCCCGGCGTCTTCAAATGAATATAAAGACTATCACCCACACCTTGGTACACGCTAATCACACGAGATTCTCCTGAATTACGTTTAACCGTCACGAATCCTTTACGATAGCTTCCCGAGGTATTCGCGTCAACAGTAAATCGCAATGTATCTGTTTCCTCAATTGTCATATTCCTTATCCACGAATATTCAGCCGGAATATCTACAACAGAATTCCCTGTAGAAGAAACCTTCACGGAAAAAGCATCATTACCACCATTCACGCAAAACACCTCATCCCCAAGCTCATCTTCATCTCCGCCCAGCGTGAAACCGTACCCCTCCTGCTGGGGGAAAATACCTTCATCCGGAACAAAAGAATCCCAATGCGGCAATGCCATCACCTCTATCGGGAACACTCCCGTCAAGCGATTGCCACACATCGACAGTCCATAATAATAGAATGTATTTCCTAAAACATCAGTAGATTTAGTCGTTTGAAGAAGATGTAATTTGCCTAATTCTTTCGGCACTTCCCCTGTCAAATTGTTATTGTGCATACTCAAGTGAACCAAATTCGACAAATTTCCCAATTCAGCAGGAATATTTCCCTCCAAATTATTGTTATGCAAGTACAACCAGACCAATTCAGACAAATTCCCTAACTCCGCTGGAATCTTCCCTGACAAATTATTTCCCTCCAAATAAAGCTCTGTCAACTGCGTCAAGTTCCCTATTTCTACCGGAATATCTCCACTTAAGGCATTGCCATTCAAATTCAAATAAGTTAATTCAGTTAAACAACATAACTCACTGGGTATGATTCCTGTAAGATTATTTTTCCCACCCCAACGAGAACGGCCCAAATTCAATCTCTTTAACTTCTTCAAATTACCAATCTCCACAGGGATCTCTCCGACAAGATTGCAATTATAATCAGCATATATTTCTTCCAATTCTGTCAATCCTCCCAATGCCGAATTTAAAGATTCTACACCCAAATCCCTAAAATCCAGTTTAATCACTCTTCCATCTTCATTACACGTCACTCCCATCCAAGAGGAAATTGGTTTATCGGTTCCCCATCTACGAGCAAATTGTCCTCCATAATTCCAATGCTCTCCACCCGCAGCCTTCCAAAAAGCCATTAAATAATCCCTATCCGAAACGCCTTCCTGCACAACCGTAAGCGCCACAATCTTCTCCATCCCCTCCTCACCAACTCTCACGATAATTTCTCCCTCACGGGGTTCTCCGTTATTGGCAGTCGTTGTCACGGTGAGGGTATTACCGTTCGCCTTGGCACTACACCACTCCGCAATTTCCGGGGCTACAGAGAATGTCCAAGAACTTTGATTCGTAATCACCAGCACATCCCGGCTCTCGCTGACAGGCGCCATCTGTAAAGTATCGTGATTCAAAGTCAACGTCATTGCCGGTAATTGAATCACACGTACCTCCTTTTGTAAATTACCGGCTGTAAAATTAATCATACACTTGCGTGACACGGTAGGATTATCATAAGCCTTCGTGTAAACGATTACCGAATTGGCCTCATTAATTACCTCGCACCAGCCCGAGCCTTCCGTCACGGTAGCCTCCCACTCGTCGGCATTTGTCGTCACCCGAAGTGTCGTGTATGATTCCGAGGCTTCAACCACAAGTGAATCTGCCGAAACCTCCAATGAAATAGCCGTTCCCAACTGCGCCAGCGAAAGATTAGCGAAAGTATTTCCCGTACCCGACGCAACGGTCAATTCGGATTTCCGGGCATTGCCTTCTGTATTTTTCTTCACGGAAATCACCACCTCGTCCCCTTCGGCACGAGCCTCGTACCAGTCTATCAACGGCAAATGAAGTTGCCAATCAGGTTGATTTGTCACCACCTGAACACGATGCTCCCCGCCATCGGCAGAGAAAGACAACATCTCCTCCGACAACAACACCGCGGGAGCCGTACCCAATTGTTCCACGACAACCACCCCAGATGCCGTCACGTCTGTCGACACGCTGGAAGATGTCAAATTGATATACCCCTTTCTGGAATCCTTACCCGAATTTGCGCCCCGCGGCACAACGCTCAATTTATCACCATTTCGGGTTACCTCGAACCAAGCATCATCACCCCCCCACCACATTGTACGTCCACTCGTCTTGATTCGTGGTCACCGTCAACTCCTTCTCCCCGGCATTTTTCTGCGCGAAGTTCAAACGTGAATCTGAAATTCTTATCTGGGGTAACATTCCCAGCTGAAACACGGAAACCGTCTTCGTCAACTCCTTGCTTCCCTTTCCCACGGTCACGGATACTGTCGCCGAGCGTTCCCGGTTGAACGGGTTCTCGTCAACCGTGATACACAACGTCATACCATCCGACGTCACGTGACACCACGTCGCCGCCTCTTCCGGCACATCCACCCGGTAAGTCTTGTAATTCGTCGTCACCATCACCGTGCGACTCTCCGCCTCCGCCTTGAACTCCACGCTGGGATTCGAGAAATCCAACGTGGCAATCGGTCCTACCTCGTCACCCTCCGGGTCAAACTTATCCGGGTAGCAACCCGTTTGCCAAAGCCCCAACCAAAGCAACAAGGCAAACGCTTTAAATATTCTTGCTTTCATCATAATCCTCTCTAAATTTTTAACTTAATACCCCTACCGTTTCTTCTTTTTCTGGAAATTAATCACGAAACCTATACCCGCGGTATAATCACACATGAAATCGTCACCGATCAAGGCGTTAGCCGTCCCCGACAGAACAATATGCCCCAACCGAAAACTCAATCCCAATTCGACCTCCGGACCTTCCTGAAAGTCACTCACGTAACGCTCACCACTCTTGCTCTCCCACTGGCGACCGTATTTACCGAAACCGCCTCCCAAATGAAGAAAACACCAGCGATAAAGCCCCATGCTCACGCCGGCAATATAACTCTCCCGGATATACCCCTTGTCCACCGAGCCTTTCGTGTCATACTCCTCGGTAATCTCCTCAATACGGAATCCCTCCTCTTTCACGTTCGATTTCTTGAAAGAACCGTAAAAACCGAAACGTTTCCCGAAACCTACACGCCCGCCGACAGATGCCGTACCCGAGTACAAATACTCCGCCGTCATACCCCAACGGTAAGGACTCTCGTCGGGAGGGAACACCGTGTAATACAACCGTTGCTTCGGCGACATCACCAACCGCAACTCCTCCCTCACGAAACCCTCGGCAGAGATATACAACGTCCGCTTCATCTCGTCCGTCAAATCAAACACGAAACGATACACGTGCAACCCGTCCTCGTTCAGGCTCTTCTCCGGCTGCTCCCCGAAAGTAGACTTAATATTCAAATCCTCCAGCGGCGAAAGAAACTCGACACAAGCCTTCCCTTCCTCGGGAAAGAACGAGGTTCGTGATTCTTGTTGCTGAATCACCAACTTTTTCTGCGCCTGTAATTGGGCAAGCCCGACACAGCAAAACACCAATACCAATAAAAATTTCATACATCTCATATTCATAATTTTAAATCTCTATTTCACTACCATTCATGAAATAAAACGACTGTAACAAGTTCACTTGTCCGACAAAAAGCAAACACCCGCTCACTCCCCGTCATCGAAATCCGAAAGGGAGAAAATCTTATCGGCGGGCAAATCCGTACCGTCCTCGTACTTATCGGGTTGCCACGTGCGCACGTGAATCATCGGGTTCGTTTCATCCTTGAAATCCATCAACAGGAAAACGTACCCCACGTCATGGTAACGGTCGGACGTGAACCCCTGTTTCAACGTCACCCCGTAATAATGCTCCTTGGCGGGATGCTTCACCACCTTGATGTCGTCGAAAATGACACGGATCATCTTATTGCTATTGAACACGTTCCGCAAATTCGCCATATACTCCTGTTTCGTCTGGCGTTTATACTCGATGTCGTGATTCAAACGGAACGGGTTATCGCCGCCCTTCACCGACTTGACCACTTTTCCCGTGATGATCAAAGCATTGTCGCTAAACACCTGATCAAGAAACACAAGGTCTTTCCGGTTGTACGCCGTCCGGAAATTCTCCACGAAATCGAGGATCACCTGCCTGCGGCGCAGATCGGTCACCGTGATATTACTCCGAATCACCTTGCTATAAAGATGCATCCCGATAGCGAAATAAACCCCGGTAATCTCCCCCGAACGGGAGAAATTCACGACAGCCTCCTGATAGGTGTCGTCCCCGTACGCCTCGGGGTCCAAAGGCTCCATCACCAAGGGGATATTGCGCACCTGATAACCGGAAGGCGTCTGCAAACACTTCTCGATCACCTCCGTTTCCGCACACCGAAACGGGCTCGTCTTCCACAACGCCATCACGTCCGACACCGCACCGCCATCCAACCCGCATCCCACCAACTCCGGCTGCCTCCTCTCGAACTGTGCCATATTCACCTCGGTCAACAATTTCGTGAGCGACTGCTGCACCCGCTCTTTCACTACTTCATCCTGCATATCCGTCAGGAAAAAATCCGTACTGTACTGGGCTGAAACATTTCCCCCGAGCATACAGCACGCGCAGAGAAATAACCACCCGAAAAATAGCTTCTTTTTCATAGCATTTATCTGTTTTTTCACACCTTATCAATACAACTGGAACCACACCTTGCCTTGGTTCGGGTAATTCTCGAGCCGGTCGCCCTCCGTTCCTTTCGTCAGGTTGCGCCGGGTAGCCATTCCCTTGCCCAAGATAGCTGTCACCTCCCCCGAACGGGAGAAAATCACCATGTAACACTGCTCTGGGGTAACCGCGGAACTCAATTTCCCGAACATCAATTTTCCCTTCTCCTTCTGCTCCACGAAATAACGTTGCAACTCGTCGATTTTCCGGAACGTCAATATCTTATCGAGCATCGGGTTACCCGTACCCCGGGGTGCCTCCTCCTTCACGACCTCGCGCACCACCACCGTGTCACGACGAGTAACCACTACCGTGTCTTTCCGCACAACCGTGACAGTATCCGTCACCCGTTGCACTTCGACCGTCTTCACCGTATCGGGCACCACCTCTTCTTTAGCAACAGCCGTCACGTCCACCCGCACCTCACTACCGGTTGTATCCTTATCCACGAGAACATCCTTCACCGGAATGTCCGCCAGAGTATCTTTTTTCACCGGAAACACCTCTACCGAATCCTTCTTCTCTATCGTCTCCCCGGTAGTTGCTTTTTGTCCCGCGAACTTTTCATTCACGTCCCCTTTATATATATAGGCAAACACCCGCTGCTTATTCTCCCGCACCAAAGCGATATGCTGCCACTTCTCCTTGATACGCGGAATAATCTCCTTGCCCACCGACAGATCCGACTGGACACCCAGTATCAGGTTCTGCAAAGCCAACTCCCGCGCATCATTCAGCTTATCCATCGTGACATCCGCATAATAATAATTACCACTCAACTTGATTTCTTTGATTTTCGCTTTCTCCTCTTGATATTGTTCTTGCGCTCCCGCCACGTGTAAGACAAATAAACAGAGGAAAAACAGATACAACCGTTTCATAATAATATATTTAATAATTCAACTTTTTCGCTTTCGATTTATATTCCTCGAACAAATCCAACACGTTATGCGTGGGAACATACGTGTACAACCATCCCTTCAAGGAATAATCCCCCTTCAAAAATTTCTGCCGGTCGCACTCGTAATACAACACGTGATTGTAACCCAAATTGGAGTTCACCATAATAACGGTACCCGTGACCTTTCCCCGGGCAATCTCCTCCACACCAAAATAAGGCACACACTTTTCACCCTTACAAAAAGCCACCCAACTATTAACGGGCAATTCCAAATGATCGTAACGCTTACCGTAACGCCTATGTTCAACCTCCATAAACACCTCTTGCCCGATCCGCTCCCCTTCCAAAAAAAGATTCGCGAGAGAGGCTTCCGGACAATCCTTATCAAACAAAAGAGTAACCACACTATCAGGAGCAACACGATAATAACGGTCGGAACACAACGCCGGAATGATATAATGTTCACCTCTCCGCCTGTAATACCCGCACCCGGGGACAGCCGTCAGCACAGACAAAGGGACTTGCTCCACCGCCGGGGTATCCGGCATATACAGGAACAACTCTTTCTGGAAATCATCCTCCATCTCGATTTTATCCTTTCCCGCGATTAACCCGTACTGTTTCGGGAAGGTCATCTGCAAAGTGCCCGTTCCGGTGTCCCAGCCCACCTTGTAAGCAGTCGTATCGGCAACGAACACGAAATCCGTCCCCGGCTGGATCGCCGCCACGAACGAAACCAACGCCACGGGACTTTTCTCGAAAGGCACCCCGTTCAACACAAGCCCGACCTTATCATCATTCAAAAGCCGAAGAATCTCGTCCGGTTTATCTATCAAGAGTAAACGCAACAAATAACGCTCCACGAAATCATAGACCGGACGCAAATACTCCGCCACCACACGTGTATCAAAAAGTTCCAGTCCGATACTCGAGATCAATCCCCCGAACCCCGCTTCCACGCGTACTCTTTTTCCCGGACATATAGCGTCGGCATCATATATTCCCGGCTTCATTGCTGATATACCGCGGGTTTCCAACATTTGTCCTATCTCTTCCAATTGCTTTGTCCGGTAAATCGTTTCCTCTTGCGCGTACAAACAATTCACCTCCAAACACATGAACAAACAACAAATATACATCCATCGTTGCTCTATCATATTCCAATTCAAAACCACCTTTTTCACCTTCAACAATATTATTTTCAATCGATTAACGCACGATTAAATTCACAATTCCTCTATCAAAAAACGATCGTTTATTGATAATTCAATCTGCAACGAATGACGATTATCGACAAATTCACAAATACTTGATTATGAATTTCGAAAATAAAATAGCTATCGTTTACTAATAATGAAAAAAGTTTTATATTTGTACATGATTAAACGATCGTTTTATCACGTCACAAAATCAGCCCTACATCCAAAAAGATTTCAACCCTATTTTATAATCATCATTATTTCATCATGTTATTATCGATATACAACACATGTAACATTTTTTATTCAATTACAATTATTTTTCTATTATCCGACCATTAAAATAGACTTTGAATAGGAGTTGAATGGGAATTGAATAGGAGATGGTACTAATCAAGTATAAATAATATACAAATATAATAACAATAATTTTACTTATTTCACGATTAATTCTTCCCGCTCCAGTCTAAAACATTCCAGCGTACTCCTTTTTTTAATCTTATATTTTTATCTTTGCCCAAATTAAAAATTAAAAATAATTGTCATGAGGATGATTTATAAGTTTATTGTATGTATGTTTATCGTGGGGTTCGCCCTCCCCGGAAGCGCGCAGAATCAGGGCAAAAAATTCACGTTGAATGATTTCTGCCTGAATTACACCTTCAGGACGCAAGGAATCACGGGACTCCGCTCGTTGAACGACGGGGAACATTACACGGTACTGGAAGACCGGGGGAAAAAGCTTGTCATGTACAGTTATAAAACCGGAAAGGCTGTCGAGACTCTTCTCGATTTGAACGACCCGAAATACGGTGACGTGAAAATGATTCAAGATTACGAGTTCAGCCCGGACGAAAGCCATATATTGATTTACACGAATATCCAACCTATCTACCGTCGTTCATTCACTGCCGACTATTACGTTTTTGATTTCAAGAACAGGGAGTTGAAACCTCTTTCAGAGGGCGGCAGCCAACGTCTGGCGACTTTCTCGCCCGTGGGAACAAAGATAGCGTTCGTGCGCGACAACAATATCTTCATTTCCGACCTGCGTTTCGGTTCAGAGATTCAGATTACTTTTGACGGGAAATTCAACGAGATTATCAATGGAGCTCCCGATTGGGTGTATGAAGAAGAGTTCGCTTTCAACAAAGCTTTCGAGTGGGCTCCCGACGGGTCCGCCTTGGCATTCATCAAATTCGACGAATCGAACGTGAAAATATTTCACATGAACATGTTTCAAGGACAATACCCCGCGCTAAAAGAGAACGCGACTTATCCTTCCAACTATTCCTATAAATACCCGAAAGCCGGAGAAGCGAACTCCGTCGTGAGTGTTCATGTATATGACATCAAAGACCGGGTTACCACCCCGATGAACATCGGGGAAGAAACAGACATCTACATTCCCAGAATTAAATGGACGAAAGACCCCAAGAGATTGGCAATCATGAAACTGAACCGTTTCCAGAACCGTCTGGAAATCCTCCTTGCCAACGCCCGCGTGGGAAGCACAACCGTTCTTTATCGCGAGGAAAACAAGTACTATATAGCGGAAGAAAATCTGGATAATCTGGTTTTCACCGAAGACGGGAAAAACTTTATCATGAGTAGCGAGAAAAACGGTTATTCACACCTTTATTTATATACCATGGGGGGCAAGGAGGTACAACCTATCACTTCCGGCAACTATGACGTGGTTGATTTCTACGGTTACGACCCGGTGAAGAAATTATATTATTACTCTTCACACGAGGAATCCCCTCTCGAGAAATTCGTTTATTCCATCGACGCGAAGGGCAAGAAGAAGAAATTAACTCCCGCGAAAGGATGGAACGAGGCGGAATTCAGCAAATCGTTTAAATATTTCGTGAACGTGGTTTCCAATGCGGACATGCCTCCCCTGTACACGCTTTACACGGCAAACGGGAAAGCCGTTCGCGTGCTGGAGGATAACGCCGCGTTAAAAGAAAAACTCGGGGAATACAATGTAGCCAAAAGGGAATATATCCAAATCCCGGCTGCCGACGGCAAAACCCTGTTGAACGCGTGGATGATGAAACCGACCGATTTCGATGCGTCCAAGACTTACCCGGTATTAATTATCCAATATAGCGGTCCAAATTCACAACAGGTAAGAAATTCATGGGGTATGGATTGGGCGCAATACCTTGCACAAGAGGGGTATATCGTGACCTGTATTGACCCTCGCGGAACTGCCGCCCGGGGAGAGGAATTTCGCAAATGTACTTACATGCAACTCGGGAAAATCGAGAGTGATGATATGATTGCCGCGGGGAAATGGCTCGCGGAGCAACCGTACATTGATGCTCGCAAAGTGGGTATTTGGGGATGGAGTTTCGGCGGGTTCATGTCTTCGCTATGCCTGATGAAAGGAAACGATGTGTTCTCGACCGCTATCGCCGTGGCACCGGTGACGCACTGGGGATTCTACGATTCCATTTACACGGAACGTTTCATGCGTCGCCCGCAAGACAACCCGTCCGGGTATAACGACAACTCCCCTATTAACTGGGTGAAGAATTTGAAAGGCAACTTGTTGCTATGCCATGGGACCGCCGACGACAACGTGCACGTGCAGAACGCGTACGAGTTGGCAGAAGCTCTCGTGCAGGCGAACAAACAATTCGACATGCAGATTTACACCAACCGGAATCACAGTATTTACGGTGGCGTGACCCGGCTGCACCTCTACACGAAATTCGTTGACTATTTGAATCAACACTTGAAATAAAAAATGTATAAGTTGCGATTTAAATCGCAACTTATTTATTTTTTTTATAACTTGCCAACGATAGAAATAATTCGGATTTCACACTTTCGGTCTTCACGAGAACGGGGTTGGAATCTTAAACCATAAAACTAAAAAATAAAACGTTATGAGTAAATGTATCTGTACGTTAGAACCTCAGGCTATCTGGGAAAACTTTTATAAACTGACTCAAGTTCCGCGTCCTTCCAACCACGAGGAAAAAGCGAGAGAATTCGTGATGAACTGGGCAAAGGAAAACGGAATCCACGCTGAAATGGACGAGGCTTTCAATATATTATTGAGCAAACCGGCTACCCCGGGTATGGAAAACCGTAAAGGAGTGATTCTTCAAGGACACTTGGATATGGTTCCTCAAAAGAATGAAGACAAGCAACATGATTTCACCAAGGACCCGATAGAGGCATACGTTGACGGGGATTGGGTAACGGCTGACGGAACCACGCTCGGCGCGGATAACGGTATCGGTGTTGCCGCCGGAATGGGTATCTTGTTGTCAAAAGACATTCCTCACGGACCGATTGAAGTATTGATTACCGCTACCGAGGAAACCGGTATGGACGGGGCAAACGGTATCCGCCCGAACTGGGTAAAAGGCGATATTTTGTTGAATCTCGATTCTGAAACCGAAGGAGAATTATACGTGGGTTGTGCCGGGGGTATCGACGGGGAAATCGAATTCACTTACACGCCGGAAGCTGTTCCCGCCGGAAGTAAAGCATTCCAATTAACTTTAAAAGGATTAAAGGGTGGACACTCCGGAATGGATATCAATTTAGGCAGAGGAAATGCCAACAAATTGTTCTTCCGCTTCTTGAAAGCTGTCAGCAAAGAGTTAGGACTCCGCCTCGCTTCGGTGTCGGGAGGTAACATGAGAAACGCTATCCCGCGTGAAGCATTCGGTATTGTCACCGTTCCGGCTGCCAATGTGGATAAATTCCTTGCTAAAGTGAAGGAGTACGAGGGTATCTTTAAAGCAGAATTAAGCGCTAAAGAACCGAACCTTATCCTCACGGCAGAAGAAAGCGCTATGCCGCAAAACGTAATGCCGGAACAAACGCAATACAATTTAATCAACGCTATCAAGGCTTGCCCGAACGGTGCGATGCGCATGATTGACTCTATGCCGGACACGGTGGAAACATCCAACAATTTAGCAATCGTGAAGGGCGGTGACGGTAAAATCGAGATTTACATGTTGATGCGTTCATCCGTGGAAACAGCCAAGACATCGCTCGCGCAAGTAGTTGACTCCGTGTTTGAACTCGCCGGAGCTTCCAAGATTAATTTTGTCGGAGAATACCCGGGCTGGAAACCGAATCCGGATTCAGCTATCCGCAAAGAAATGGAAGAGGTTTACAATAAACTCTACGGGAAGACACCCGCTATCATGGCTATCCATGCCGGACTGGAATGCGGTATCCTCGGCTCGACTTATCCCAAGTGGGACATGATTTCTTTCGGACCGACCATCAGTTCCCCGCACTCTCCGGACGAGAAAGTAAACATCGAATCCGTTGGTAAATTCTGGGAATTCTTGAAAGCTACATTAGCTGCTATTCCGACGAAATAAAAAATATCATTGAAGAGGGTGTGTTTCAACACACCTCCTTCAATATTTATCCTTCTCTTTAGCTATCAAGAGGAAAGATATAATTTTATGAAAAATTGGAGCCCGTAAACACCTATATTTTACAACACTTACAAACATTTCCGCTACAACCAATAGTTTACGAAACATAGTTCCTTTAGTTACGACTTCTGCCTCATCTTCAAGTCATTTACTCTATTTTGCAATATTTTAACGACAACGTATTATTTTCTTTATTATCTTTGTAGGGAAAATTCATATTATTAGAACATGACTTTAAAGAAATTGACGTTACCGGAACTCTTGAAAACAAGCTGTTCCAAGTTTTCAAAAAATTTGTCTTTAAATTTTGTCGCAAGCGGAAAAAAAACTTACCAAGATTTATATAACGAAGTTGTATCTATTGCCAATCATTTACTTCATTTGGGCGTAAAGAAAGGTGATAAGGTAGCCATATTAAGCGCGAATATGCCGAACTGGGGAATCACCCAATTTGCCATCGCGAACATCGGGGCTATTGCCGTACCTGTCTTGCCGGGATTCTGCGCCACGGAATTGCAGAATATTCTGGAACACGCGGAAGTAAAGGTAATCTTCGTTTCCCGCCTACTGGCAAAATGTCTTGAAGATGTGAAAACACCTTATCTAGAACATAAAATCCTGATCAATAACTTCGCCACGATGCCGGAAGGATGTTACCAACCGGAAGATTTGGACAAGTTAGTACCGGATATCGATTTGAATAACACGACTCCTCTCCCGGAAATTTCCATCGAGGAGGAAGACATCGCGTCGATCATCTATACTTCAGGAACAACCGGATTCTCGAAAGGTGTAGTACTGACACACAAAAACCTCGTGTGGGACGCACGCCAATGCTGTACTATCCAACACGTGAGTGAAGCCGATCGCTTCTTGAGTATATTGCCGATGGCACATACTTACGAGAACACGCTGGGACTTTTGCTACCGCTTATGTTCGGTGCTCAAGTTTTCTATCTCGACCGTGTACCGACACCGAAATTACTGGTTCCGGCGATGCAGAAAATACGTCCTACCGTTGTTTTGTCCGTGCCGTTGATTATCGAAAAGATATATAAATCGCAAGTTTTACCCAAATTCACGAGTTCAAAACTCATGAGTGCGATTTATAAGTTTGCACCGACTCGTAAACTTTTGAATCGTATGGCGGGCAAGAAACTGATGGAAACATTCGGGGGAGAATTGGTATTTTTCGGAATCGGTGGTTCCAAATTGGACGGTACCGTGGAGCAATTTCTGCGGGAAGCTAAATTCCCCTACGCTATCGGTTACGGTCTGACGGAAACCGCTCCCATGGCTGCCGGTTCGAATCCTTCGCAAACATTCCTGCAAGGAGTAGGTCCTATCATGGAAGGGGTTGACATCCGTATCGACAATCCGGACAAATCCGGACAAGGGGAAATCTGGATTAAAGGTCCCAACGTGATGCAAGGGTACTATAAACGCCCGGAACTCAATGCCGAGGTCTTCACCGAAGACGGTTGGTTTAAAACCGGGGACTTGGGTACATTGGACAAGAAAGGTCGTCTGGCTATCCGAGGAAGAATTAAAACGATGATATTAGGTGCGTCCGGTGAAAATATCTACCCGGAAGAAATAGAATCTATCATCAATAATTTCCGTTTCGTGAACGAGTCTTTGGTCGTTGAAAATAGCGGTAAACTTGTTGCCATGGTTCATTTCAACATGGAAGAACTGGAAAAACAATACCAGAAATTCAAAGATCAAGCCGGAGATTATAAAAAGAAGATCAACGATTATATCGAAGAACAAAAACAAGAACTTCGCGATTACGTGAATGCACGGGTAAATAATTTCTCAAAATTACAACTGGTAATGGTTCAACACGAACCGTTTGAAAAAACCCCGACTCACAAGATCAAGCGTTTTCTTTATAATAAAATGAATTAATCATTCTTTTTTATCTAGAATATTTACAAGAGAAAGAGGTTGCCCAGACAACCTCTTTTTCGATTCTATCCATTTCTTGTATTCATTTTTTCATTAAATCCGCCGTGAAATTTCCATTTAATTTCGGGTCGAAAAGATTAATCAACATATTGATTATCTCAGCATCTGTCTTTAAAATCATTCCGGTAGACACGCTGATTTTAGCGGGAATAATATCTTTCTCTGCATCCATTGGTCCCAATTCGATCGAGATTTGTTTAATCAATAATTCGAAATCATTCAAATTATTGTTCTGAACCAAATCTTTAATTCCTTCAATCTCCGAAATAAACGGGAAGTCGGCTAAAGGATAAGACACGTCTTTAAGTATGGTGATCGTGTCTGTCCGGGGAATATCCAAACGAAATTCATCTTCTTCGATCGGAATCGTGAAAGAATCCGGTAATTCCAATTTTGTCAACAGCGGGGAGATTACCCGAATCAAATTACTT
Source organism: Butyricimonas sp. DFI.6.44 (assembly GCF_022132345.1). Taxonomy (NCBI): domain Bacteria; kingdom Pseudomonadati; phylum Bacteroidota; class Bacteroidia; order Bacteroidales; family Odoribacteraceae; genus Butyricimonas; species Butyricimonas sp. DFI.6.44. The sequence goes on from NZ_JAKNJD010000007.1 coordinate 121,971, forward strand.
TCCTCTCCTCCCTCTTTTTCTATCGTGAAAGAGAGCAGAGCCAACAATTCATTCAAGGTTCCCTCGGGCAATTCCGGTATAAAATCATCCAACGCGATCTCTTTACCGGAAAAATACAAGGCAAGTCCCCAGTTCTGACTCATCCATTCACCGCACCAACGTTCACGGGGGTCCACGTAAGCCGTGGTTTTGAAAGGTTCTCCTTTAACCCATTGCGTGTATTCCTCCCCTCGGACTCCCCGCACTTCCCAATTATAATCCGTTTCACGTTGCAAAGACTCCGTCCCGAACGAGGTACCTTCCAATTCCATGACTTCTCCCTCGTTAAATCTTATTTCATATTTATCGGCGTTTCCTTTCCAAAGTAAAATCGCGCTATTATACGTGTAGCTTGCTACCCTCAAATCCGAGGGGGCAACTAATGCCTCCGGGGTTTCAGTACCGGGATCAGGCACTTCCGGCTCGTTCTCGTTATCATCACTACATCCGACAAAAAGAGATGTCAGAAAAAGTATTCCTAATATGTGTATCCATCTAGTCTTCATATCCAATATTTTTAAATTCAAAAGGTGTTCGAGAGGCAAACATCAAGAGTCTTTATACCTCTCGAACAATCTCTATTTCAATCATTCCGTTTTACCGGGAGGAGGAGCCAATATAACCCCATTCTGCTGTTCTCGAATTGACCAGTTAGGGTGACTCTCCATTTTAGACCACAAATTCAGCGGAATTGTCCCTGTCAATCTGTTGCCACTTAAATGCAAAACACTCGTCGAGAGAGAAAAACCACCTTCACTAATTTTCTCCGGAATAGCACCTTCAAAATTATTATCACGTAAATCAAGGTTGTTCAACTTGAAATTAGCAAAATCAACAGAAAGTTCTCCACTTAATTGATTATCTTGCAAATAAAGATCCTTCAAAGTGGTTACCTTAAATAAAGTAGATGGTATCTCTCCCACCAGCCTATTCGAATCCAGACACAAGTATGTCAATTTAGGCAACAACGCTAAAGTACTCGGTATTTCACCCTCCAACTGATTATTAGTTAATTCTATCCTTGACAATCCCGTCATGTTCTTATTCCAATCCATTGGTATGGTCCCTGACAATGAGTTTCTGGATAATTTCACAGTAGCTAATGCTGTCAATTTGCCCAATGAAGGTATCGTCCCTTCCAAACGATTATCCGATACATCCAATGTTTTCAAGGCATACATATTACCGATCTCCGGGCATAAACCTATCAATCGATTGTTACTCAAGTCAAGTTTAGTTACTTTTACCAAGTTGTCGACAGAAGAAGGAATAATTCCCGTTAATTGATTATTTTTCAATTCAATGGAAGTAACTTCCCTCATTCCGCCGATCGTTGCGGGAATATTCCCTGTCAATTGATTGCTATTCAAATTTAACGTGGTAACATTTACCAAATCCCCGATAGATTCCGGTATCGTCCCGCTAATATTATTACCGCTCATGTTCAGCGTGATCAATGATTTACATCCACCAATATCTTCCGGTATAAAATTGAAGTTATTTCCAGTGATGGTCAATGTTTTAAGATTCACTAGACTTCCCAATGAAGTACACAGGTCGGAGAACGAACTATTGGTTATAGACAACGATTCCAAAGCCGTCAAATATCCCACTCCACCGGGAAGAGCACCTTGCACATTCTTGCAATTGGACAAAGAAAGCGTCTTCAACGACACCATGCGTTCGACAGGTTCTACTGACGTGAATCCAGTCGTAGAAAGACTCAGGTATTCCAATTTTGTCAATTTTGCCCAGTTCTCCGACATCGGACCGGCAAAACCGGTTGTGATGGTCAATCTTTTCAAATTCTCGAGATCACCTATCACATCCAACGCATCATAGAAAGAGAAATTCAAGGTCAAATCTTCAAGGCTTTCCAAAGCCCCAAATTCTACCGGAAATTCTGTAAAATCACCTCTCAACGATAACTTTTTCAAATTCGTCAACCTACTGATTTCTGGCGGTATCGGTCCGGAAACCCTACGCCCGGCAACAGTGTAACTACCACCGAAACTCAAAGTTTCCAAGTGAGTAAGTTCTCCGATTTTAGGAGAAATCTGTCCGTTTCCATCCGCCGGGAATGTAAGTTCAATCACTTTACCGTCACGTGTTTTCACCCCATACCACTCTTCTATCGGTTTTTCCATAGACCAAGCTTTTTTAAAAACGTCAGGCCAATTCTCGAAATCCAAAGCTAATGCTATTTCATAGATGATTTTCCGCTCGTCAAGATCCGCTTCTATACCTCCGGCCTGAACGACAGTCAATGTATCAACAGTTTCGTGATTATCTATCCCTCGCACAAAAATTTTAGCCATACGCTGCGTTTTATCAATCGGGTTCTCTGTCAATTTGATCCGCATACTTCCCGATGCTAACCCAAAAGTCACGGGAGCAGGCTGAATCCAATTAGCATGGTTGGGAATAACAAGTTCATAACGCCCGTCAATATTATCCGAGATGTTCAACGTGTAGGTTGCTTCTTCCCGCGGAGCTGTCAATACTCTGTCTACAACAAATTCGGAATCCTCGATCACAATAATCTCCCGATCTATCTGTAAAACTTTTATTTCCGCGTACAATGACGGGGTATTTCTATCCCTGACGGTAACCACGCAATTTCTGGTTCCTCCATCCATAAATTCATCTACTTGCAGCAACAAACGATCCACTCTGGGCGAGCGTTGACGTCCGGGATCCAAACGCAGCCAGTCCACGTCTTGCGGAATCTCCACGTCATATGTTACGTTCGAACGTAAATCAATTTTCAACGTCTGCCCCTCTAGCGGCACGACATATTCTGACCGGGAAAGCACAATAACATCCCGCTGCACTTGATAAACATAAACGGTATCTCTCAACTTCTCGTCCTCGACACTCATAAAAATAATCTCTCCTACCCGGGCACTTTCATCCCGTGTCGCGTCAATTTTAAAAGACATGGATTTATTTTCCAACCCGCGAGCCAAACCACTACTTCTGCCTTCCGGCAAAACCGTGATCCAAGAGGCGGATGCTGCCGGAATCTCTACTCGATAGTCGATATTGGTTTGCAAGTTGACGGTTACCTCGTCTCCTTCCATCCCGATATCGTCAAACTTGTCTTTCGAAAGAATGATAGCATCCTTCTTTTTCTGGTACACGGTCAACGTGTACTTCTTTCCTCCCGCCGAAAGCGTGACATTCACACTACGATCGTCATATTCCGTGTTCGGTTCCAAGGTAAAGTTCACGATTGTCGTTCCGGCTTCCCCGTTTTTCGGTTCGTAAGAACACCAGCCATCTCCGCCTTCCAATGTCCACGGGATATCCGAAGTAATAATCGTTCGTTCGGTAAGCCTTCCCGATGGAATTATCAACTCTAAATCTGATATTTCCACCTTGTCGGAGATAAACTTTTTCAATGATTCTTCCTCATCGCTACAGCTATACCCCATGTAGGTTATCAACAATATTATCAGTAATCTTATCGTTTTCATAATCTTCATTGTTAATTAATTAATCCCTACCTTCTTTCGCGCTACATAGTCCCCAAACGGTACTATCGCCGTTTTTAACGATAAACGTCTGCTTCCCAAAGGCAAGCACTGTCAATCCTTCCGATGTCAGAAACAATGGCTCCAATATTTTCTCGTAAGAAAAACCAAACCAAGAATAATCGGTATTCGTCACCGCCCCGCCAATCTCGTATCTCGGAAATTCAGGTTTCGTGAACACGATACAATCACCGATTCCGTCATCCACAATCGTATGCGGGTATAAAGTTGCATAAGTGGCAATACCGGTTTCCCTACGCATATAGAGTTCCACCCCGGCGTAACCCGCCAGATTCCAGTAGAAACGAAATTCTTCTACTCCTCTATCTTTAGGAACCAACACGTCAAATCCACTTCCACACTCCACCAGATTAAAACCGTCATACTTTTTGGAAGCAGCGACAGCTCCCGGATAACGTACCAGACAATTCTGTTCTTTGTTTTCCGCTCTAAAAAAATGACCTTTCTCGTCTGCATCCACAATACTCATGACACCATTGGCATTAATCGTCACTTCCGAAAAAGTGATACCCGCGAAAGTGACCGGTTCATCAAAACGAATCCCCCGCGGAGTGGAAGACCACGGCAGGCGATACGCTTGTACCGAATTTCCTTCCGGGCATACCATGTAAACCATACGCATTTTCTGGCTATACAGGAAGCAAGCCAGCTGATCGCCGATTTGTAAATAATGGTATAACGGCAGTTGCGGGTCAACAGCGAAACGCTGTACCATTTCCCGGTTATGCTCCATGTTATCCCAATCTTCTGCGGCAGCCCATTCCAATATCACTTTCCTTTTCTTTTTCTTCGAGAGAAATTCGATTTTCCGGTCACTGACATTCTGGATCAGGAACTCGTACTCCCCGCCGAAACCGAGTCCCGGTTTACCACCGATAACATCGGGTGTAGGATCCGCCAACTTATGCAATAAGGAATAGGTTCCGAAACTTAATATCGGTCCTTGAGAAGTATTAAAAGAATAGTTACTTTCCGTCACATCTTGATCTCCGTCCCATTGCATCGCTACACGATTGCCGTCATGGAACCTCATCAAAAAGGTAAAAGCCCCGTATTGGCTCGTGTCCGGGTAATATACCAATTTCCAGCCGTGGGGAGCTTCCTGCAACACGGCTTCACATTCTTCTATGTATTTCGTGATCCGGTGAGTTGATATATCATCAAAAACGTAGTCGTTATTTACCTCACACCCCGCGATGAAGGTCAACATCCCGATCAATACGTATATCATTATCTTACTCATAGCTAGTCGTCATTAGATTGTTCTTCTTCATTATCCTGTTTACCTTCCTTCAGAATCTTGGCAATTTCGTCCTGCACCAGTTTACGCAATTGGTGCATATCAATTCCCCAAACATTCTTCATGTACTGTAGCATGATGGTTTCTTTTTCTTTCAATTTTTTCCTCGCTTCCTCGGAATCCGGGTATAAAAACATCCCCTGCCAATTTTCTTCATCCATCATAATAAATTTTGCTACTGTTTCGGCAAAATCCTCGTTAGCATCCGCCGCCGCGTAATTGGACACGAAACCCAATTGATAAGGATCAGAGATTGCAGCCCAATTCGTCGTGTAGTCCATCGCGCTGATTTCCTCGAAAGCCGGCGGATATTTTTCCAACTGGTGCAAGATATGCACGTACTCGTGATGGAACGTATTCGTGTTCCGTAACAACATACCTTCCTCGTAAGGATCGGAATTGTTGATCGAATAGACCGTAATCCGGTTACCCTGTTCCGCTTCACCCAAAAGATAAAGACCGTCCTCCAAGTATCCAGCCGAACCCACGAGCATCAACTGTTTCGGGGCTGTTTTATTGAAAAAAGAAACTCCCCCCAATTTAATATACGGCTCCATCCATACCCGACGAATCACATCGAGAAAGGGAATCACCCGGTCTTCAGAAGGCGGAACCAGATTCAGTTCCTGATTGGTCTCAAAGTCGCGCCATTTATAAATCACATCTATGTTATGAGATTGAGTAAAATTCTCCATGATCCAAACATCCGTTTCCGTCAACGGTTCTGGAGTCGTATCCAGAATTGTATCTGAAAAATCGTCATCATCCGAACAAGCTGCCAACAATCCGGTAAACAAGATTGTAAATATCCAATATTTTAAACGATTCATTTTCATAAGGATAAATTTAAGGTTAACGTTCATTGGGTATTACCCCCACCTTCTGTGCTTCCTGCGGGATTTGTAACGCACGCCGCTTATCGTAGCGCTCCAAAGCAATCTCCGTTCCCTCCCAATGCAACGTATGCACCACGGGCAAGTGGAAACGCTTGATATCAAACCAACGCATGCCCTCCTGCATAAATTCCTTGCGGCGCAGGTAAGCAATAGCCATCATCAGGTACAATTTGTTCTTATCGGCATCCAATTCCGCCTTATAGTGAGGTTCCGGACGCTGGTTATCCCATGAAGGTTCTTGGAAATAGGTTATAATTCTCTTCATGTTCAAACCATGCTTTACCGGATCGTAATCCGATGTTCTCATACTCAAGAAGCGATTAATCGTTTGCAAGGCACGTGTCGTATCCCCCAGCATCGTATACGCTTCCGCCCGATTCAACGCGACATCTTCCACCGTGAACATCGGCATATTCACGTAAGTGTTTCCCCAATTAGATGTTTCCGATATATTCTTAAAGTAAGCATAAAACTTTACCATCGATGATACTGAAGTTCCCGTACCTTCCTTCCGGTACACCCAACGCCCGCGTTGAAGATTGTTGGAAGAATTGGGGTGAAATAAAGAATAAGCCATCGCCGGACTCAACACGTAACGCGAGTTCTTCGGGGGACAAGTCTGGTACAAATCATTCCAGTAAGTTTCCATACACACGGCAAGCAGGATGTTTGCCAAAGCGGGGTTCGTGTATTCTTTCATGTATTCCATGATAGTCATATTATTCAACACGCTATAATCCCGCATTTCCGTGGCAAAGTTCTCCGGTGCCGCCTGTAAAGTATGGTAAACCACCTTATCCCAATCCGTACCCTTGTAAGTATAGAATCGCGCAGCGAACGCGTGAGCCGCCCGCTTCGTGAAATGGAATTTAGGCATAGTATAACTTTTATCATCTATCAAAGCCAGACCTCGGCGAAGATCCGATTCAATCATATCGTACACCTCTTCCATTGTATTGCGCGTATACTCTTTGATCGCCACGGTTTCCGGCTCCGTCACGTAAGGAATCCCCGGAGCCGTCGATGCCGTGGCAGGATCGTAATGTTCCGCCCACAAATTAACGAGCAGGAAATGCCCCAAAGCCCGGCATAACAAGGCTTCACCCCGCATTGCGTTATAGTTCTCCTGATCCGGTTTACTGTCAATCACCCGCAAAGCATAATTCGCTGCGGCGATTCCCTCGTACCATCCAGTCCACACGGCAAAAGGAGAATCCGCATCACTATCCGTCCCGTCCTTCCAATGGTACATCTCATCGTCGGTTACCGCGGTCGCACAACTATTGCTGAACCCTCTATCCGCCACGTTATCACTCATCATCTCGCAAATCACAAAATAACTGGAGCGCGGATAAGCATTCACTAATAATTCTTTTATATCACTTGGACTCTCAACTTTTGCCCGATCGTCCGGTTCCTCATTCAGGAAGTCGTCACACCCGCAGAATAGCAGTAGTCCCATCATGATAAATGTCAAATTACTTTTCTTCATAGCAAAATATTTAGTTAGAATCCAAATTTCAATGTAAACGTGTATTGCCTCGGCACGGGAAGCGCAACCCCACCGGAACGCACGAACTCGGGATCTTGCCCTTTCAGTTTTTTATCCGACAATAACAGGGCTACATTAGAAATCGCCGCTCTTACGGATAAATTATTCAGCTTTATTTTCTTCACGATATTCGACGGCACGTTGTAGGTCACGTAAATATCTTTCAAGCGAATGAAATCCCCTTTAGCCACGCGTACGTTAGAATAATTATAAGCATTGTACGCTCTTTCCAGATAAGGGTAATTCTGATTATCGCGCACGGTAGGGATAGCCGGAATATTGGTTATCTCTTCATCTCCGGGCAACATCCAGCGATCAGCAAATTCTCGTCCCATTCCCAACAAATCGGAATACCGGGCACTGAATGAAGGGTAAAGACGCAATTTACTTCCGAACTGGTACGTGAAGAATATACCTACCTTGAAATTCTTGAAGTTAAACGTGTTGTCAAACCCACCAATCATTTTCGGGTCAACCGGTCCCTCGTAAATCAAGTAATCCGTTTTATTCACCTCTTCAAAATTAACCTCCCCGACAGTAGCTACCCCGTTCTCGTTCATCAACACGGGCATACCTTCACTATTCAATCCGACAAACGGTATGGAATAGAGTCCCCGCACAGGGTAATTCTCCTTCGGGTATCCCTCTACCGGCAACAAGTCTATCACCCGCGGGTTCGAGTACAAGTTGGTAATTTTATTCTTGTTGTAAGAGAAGGTCATATTTGTTTCCCACTTGAAACCACGGGTATTGATATTTTTCGTGTTCAACGTGAACTCAAACCCGTGAGAAGTCATATCCGCGTAGTTGGCAAACTTGAAACTCTTTCCCCCGATACCGGCAGACCGCATCAAACCGATCAAATCGAAACCGGAACGCTTGTACCAGTCAACAGTCAGACTGAAACGGTTATTGAATATACCCAAGTCCATACCGATGTTCAACTCGTATTGCTTTTCCCAAGTAATATCAGAGTTCTCCAGTTCCTCGATATAAATACCGTTCTCCCGGTAATCCACCGGACGATACTGTATCGCGTTTCTATATACCACTGCCGCATTAGTGGCGGGTCCCATGTTAGCCGTCAACCCGTATGTCGCGCGGAATGTCCATCTTGACAACCACTCGGTATGCCGCAGGAACCATTCACTCTTCAAATGCCATGCACCACTGACGTTCCACGTCGGCAGCCAACGGGAAGTTTTCGATTTACCCAATTTGTTGGAACCGTCATAACGTACCGTACCGTTCAACGTGTACCGCTCGTTGAAGGAATACCCCGCCGTGGCAAACAGAGCCACAAACCGATCGGTCATATTTTTGTAATCGAAATAAGAAAGTCCTTGTTCTATCGCTTTTTTCAATATCCTGTAATCCACGAAAGGAACATTTCCCCGGTCATATTGCATCCCGTAACCATAGTTCTCGGAAGCCGTACGTTTGGTACTTTTCAATTCCATTCCCACCAACACGCTCACGTTGTGGAAATCATTCAATAAATCGTTGTAACCCGCCATCCCGCGGAAATAATAGTTCAGCAGGGAGTTATCCGAACGGGTATAGAAACCACCTTTCGGCAACACGGAAACAGGTACCCCGGTAATATTATCCGGGTCCCGGTACAAATTACCGTTATATTCGCGTACCATCGTGTTATAATCCGCCCGGTAAGACTCCGCCATATTGGAATTTTCGTGAATCTGATGTTCCCGGCTACTCTTCACGTAACGCACGGAACCCATCAATTTCACGTTAAGCGGCCTCCACGGTTTCAACTCCACTTCCGCTTGAAACCGCGTATCCAACAACTCGATATCAATCTGGTTATTATCCAACTCGTTCAAGATGCTGAACGGGGCATAATTCATCACGTAATACTCGGGATTTCCATTGTCATCCCTCGGACGCAGCACCCGGCTTGTGTTTAAGGCATAACTGAACGGGTTGATATCAAACGCCCGCGAAATTGTTCCCGCTTGCGCATCCACTGCCCGGGAAAGGGTTCCCGGTGCTTTCTGCAAACGCATGGAGCCGTTTGTCAATATGTTTATACTAATCCACTTGGCAAGATCTATCGTTGTATTGATATTCGCCGTAAAACGCTTCACGTCATCCGTGGGCGACCACCCCGGGTCACCGAAATAACTCAAAGAAGCATAGAATCTAGCCTTTTCCAATCCCGTTGTCATGGACACGGAATGACTTTGCTGTATACTCGGGCGGAAAAGTGCCTTGAACCAATTCGTGTTCAACTTCTCGTATTTTTGCAAGAACTTTGCCCGTCCTTCCCGGGTATTCTCAACTTCAAAACCCGACTCGTCATAATAGTCACTCAAGGCATCGTACATTTTACGATAAACACCACCGTTAGCACCGTTCCGTATCCCCACGTAACTCAGCCAACCTTTACTTTCCAAATCAAGGTACACACCCATCTGTTGCTGGGAATTCATGATGTTGTACTCCCGATAGGAAGGCACTTGCCGCACGGAAAACTCTCCCGAATAATTCAACTTCATCTGTCCGACTTTACCCTTTTTAGTCGTGATTACAATCACGCCGTTCATGGCTCTCGCCCCGTAAAGAGCTGTTGCCGAAGCATCTTTCAATATCTGAAAAGTTTCGATATCATCCCCGTTCAGACCTGCCACGGCGGAACTGATCAAAGTAGTGGCGTCACCCGATGAAAGTTCGTCGGCACTAACCTCTACCACGTCTTCCAACACCACCCCGTCAATTACCCACAGAGGCCGCATTTCTCCGAAAATAGAAGAAGAACCTCGAATTTTCAATTTAGGAGCCGCACCGAAAGTACCCGACACGTTCTGTATGGCAACGCCGGCAGCTTTTCCTTGCAACATACGGGCGATGTCATTCGCCCCGTCCGATTCCAGCTGATCGGCTCTCACCACGGATGCCGCACCGGTAAAGAGTTTACGGTCAATCGTCTGGTAACCGGTCACAACGACCTCGTCAATAGATTGTACATCTTCCTGCAACACGACCTTTCTCAACGCCCTCGTGTCCGTGCTGCTTATTTCCCGGTTCTTGTAACCGACATAAGTAAATATCAAAGTATATTTCCCTCCCGGAAGTGTCAATTTAAATTTTCCATCGGCATCCGAAACCGTACCCGCTTGTGTACCTTTAATCTTAATCGTCACACCGGGAAGCGAAGTATTAGCTTCATCAAAAACCTGACCTTGTATAATGACACTGGAATCCTTTTTCACGGTATCCCGCGTGAAAACGTTCCTTGCCGTCATCACGTTACTTATCTCCCGCTCTGCGAACAAATGCCCGTTCCACGCTACAAGAAAAAATAACAGCAAGTATATATTTCGTAATTTATTCTGAATCATATTCATAAACATTCTTTTTAAATCACATCGATTATTCTTTTGTCAACACGATCCAACGTTTGGAGTCTGCCAGATTCACAAAATAATACTGATTATTACCGGCCGGAACAATCGTGAATCCTGCCGGGTCGGTGAAGAACCGCCGAAATGTTTCGTAAGTAATCTGAGATTCCATGTTCGACCAAAATTTATCATTATTACTCATCATCCTTCCCGGAATAAGCGAGAAGCGCAACTGGTCATCACGCAAAACCTCCATCTCCATACCCAAATCCAATGAACAATTCGCTTCGGCAAACCCGTTTTCCGCCCCGAAGAAACTCAGCCACGGACCGACCATCGTGCCATTGTAATTCAACTGCCACACGATTCTAATTTGTTTCAAACCGGCAAGCACCGCCAACGGATACCCGTTTTTCAACTCCTCGCACATAAACGACATATTGGAAAGCATTTTCACGATTTCCGACATAATAGCCATACTGGGTTCAAGTTTACCAATTTTCGCCAAACCAACCAGATCACTACCGCTCTGCATATCCCTCACCGAATTGTAGAATTGGAAAGGCGGTTTATGGCTATATTTCAAACTACCGATAACACCCGGAGTATTCGATTCAAACAAATCCTTTGCCTCGTTATATTTCAATGCGCCCAACACGACCCCGTTTACTTTAATTTTCGGCTGGAAGGCAATTCCTTCTTTCGTCCCGAAAACAGCCGTACGAGCCGTCTTGATTTCTTTCGTTTCATCATCGGCATACGTGTAACTTGCGCTACGGGTATCCGGATCATAAATCAGATTAATAGCCGTCTGGTTCATCATCAATCCCCTGAAAAAAGGTGCGTCTTTCGGTGGTGCCATCCGTTCGATATTCTTACGGGAAGCCTCCATTAACTCGGTCCAATCGGTTTCCTCAGCGGGAGTAAATACAAGTTTATTGCTGTATTTCTTTCCCAGAAACACGATAGAATCCGCCGAAATACTCTGTATCACGAACTCAAATTCTCCCTGTAATCCTTTTCCTTGGGGTTTATTTTTCGGATCTGCCAGATAGTGCAGGCAGGAATAAGTGTCAAAACTCAACACCGGACCTTGGGAAGCGTTAAAACTATAAGTAGAAAGCGTAGTTTCCTCCACGAAGTCGGTATACACTCTGACATTTTCCGAGTCCAGAAACTTCATCAACACATTATACCCCCCGTGGGTTTCCGGGTTAGGCACGTAAAGCATCCTCCAGCCGAACTCCGGTTTCACCAATTCTTGGGCACAATTATCAATCACTTTCTGAACCCGTACCACCGCATTCTCGTCAAATACCGTATCATTGTCCACGGTACAGGCAGTGAAGAATAGCCCCAGTATTATCCATGATAAATATATCTTTCTCATAATCTATGCTTTAATAGTTTCCTTGTACAACATCATCTATCGCCGTGTTTACAAGCTCCCGAAGCCTATCGATATCTATTCCCCACGACTCGTCAAGATAAGTTCTCACCATATCCAGCTTTTTCAGGATATTACTTTTCCCCGTTTCGTTCGAGATTTTCCCCAACAAGGCTTCCCACGATTCAGCCGTGTTTGTCACGTACTCCGCTACCACTTCCGCGAAATCCTCCCCCGGTTCTGCCATCGCGTAAGGTGTCACAAATCCCAGAGAACGGGCTTGTTCCACGCTATTCCCCGTCCATGTTGCAGAATAAGAATTCGGTGTAATCTGTTTAAATGCCAGATTATATTCCTTTTTCTGATTCAATATATGCGTAAACTCGTGGTGTAACACCCGGATGTAATGCATGACATTATCCCAATTTTTAGGATCATACTCCTCCAACTCATACAATACCACCTTTTTACCACCCTCGGCGGTACCTTGCGTCTTGGTACCGTCTTCATTCCAACCCGCACTTCCCAATAACAATATCTGCTTCGGAAAAATCGGGTTCATCACTTCCATCCCGCAAAGCTCCAGATAGGTATCAATCCACCCGTGCTTCACCATCCGCAAGAAAGGAACAATCGTGTCTATCTGCGCCGGTATCAAGTTCTTATTGGCTTCTGTTTCGATATCTTTCCAACGATAAAGAACCTCTATATTGTGCGGCTTCACGTAATTTTCAAAAATCCACGTGTCAACTTCGTTCCAGACAGGCTCCTTTATATCGTAGATCGAGTCGTCGAACTTGGCATTTTCACTACATCCCGTCCATAATGCTTGGAAGGAAATCAATATAATAATGCTAAATAAAACTTTTTTCATAATCATCCGATTTATCCATTAACGGGGATTCGGTTCCATCCCATAACTTACCGCTGTTACCGGAACCTGCAACAATCGCCGGGGATCGTCCTTGGTCAGAATATACTTATTCTGTGTTCCGTATTCCTTGTGTGTCACTTCTATATTGAAGCGTTTGACATCAAACCAACGCATACCTTCCGAGCAAAACTCTCTCCGCTTCAGATCAGTGATATATTTCAACACCAGCATCTGGTCTGCATCTATCTGATCTTTATACCATGGTTCCAATTCCACGCCATTCTTCTGTTCCCCGTAAAAACGTTTGATTTTTTCCAACGTCACGGTATGAGAAGTCGGGTTATAACTGGTAATGCGCGTACTCAGAAACAGGTTAATATCCGCCAGAGCTTTGTCATAATCCTTTGTCATCGTGTAGGCTTCCGCCCGGTTCAACGCCACTTCTTCCATCGAGAAAGCCACGCAAAAAACATAGGGACGCCCTGTTGTCGATCCGGGATACGTGTTCTTGAAATACTCGTATGATTTGTACAAAACGTAAGTCGGCGCTGCGCCGAAAATCGGATAGATCAATTTCCCGCCGCATACCGGATCGTTATCCGGGAATATTTCGTTCTTCTTGCTCAACGAAAGCCCGTAACGGGAGAAACTCTCCGCCCGCCACCAGATGGAAACCCCGTTGGTCAACAACAATATGGCAGGTTCCCCGTAATTCGTGTACAATTTCATGTACTCGATCACGTTCGAAGACACGGGCAAATAATTCTGCGTGTAATTTCTCAACAAATCTTTGTACCCGGTTCCTTCTCCCAAAACCTCCGTGCAATACGCCTGTACCTTATCCCACGAATCACCGCGATACAGATAATAACGGGCTGCAAACGCCGCCCCGGCAGCCTTCGTGAAATGGTATTTGGCAACATCGTAAGCGTTGTCTCGCAACAGAGGCAAACCTTCCGTCAAGTCACGCTCGATAAACTCGTACACCTCTTTCACCGTGTTACGGGTATAAATCACGAGAGCCTCCTTTTCCGGTTTTTCCACGTAAGCCACGCCTAAATCACTTGCCATCGTCGCCGGGTTATAATGTTTCCCCCAGAAATTGACCAGCATGAAATGAGCGTATGCCCTCGCGACGAGCGCTTCTCCCCTGTACGGTTGAAGTTCCGGGGTATTTCCAAGGTTATCAATGGCTTCCAGCGCGTGATTCGCCGCAGCAATGGCACGATAACAAGCATCCCAGTATTTCGTGGGTGAATCATAATCGTTGGTCGTGTTTTCCTCCCATTTATAAGCCTCTTCCTGCATCTGCGGATACACGGAAACCTGCCACGTACCCTTATCGTCAGCGTTATCACTCATCCACTCGCCTTGCAGCATATAATGTCCCTCCGGGTATGCCGAAACCAACAAGGCCTTGATCGACTCAACGTCCTTCAACTCGGTACGGTCATCGGGCACCTCACTCAAAAATGACTCACAGCCGAGAAAAAGAGTCGAAAACAATAATATAATAAAAATATACGATCTCATAAATATCTCGTTATTAATTAAAACCCTAGTTTCACAGCCAAAGTAAATTGCCTTGGTACAGGTAAAGCGACACCGCCGGAACGAGCAAACTCGGGATCCTGACCTTTCAATTTTTTATCGGCATATAGAATACACAAATTCGACGCTGAAACCCTGAAGGAAAGATTCTCGATTTTCCATCCTTTTATCCAATCCTTGGGTATATCATAACTAAGCGTGACCTCTTTCAAGCGGATAAAATCGCCTTTTGCCACACGTTCCGTGCTATAATTATAGGCATTATAAGCTAACTCCAATTCAGGACTATTCTTGTATTGACGATGAGAAATTATAGCCGGTATCTTTGTATATTTTTCGTCTCCGGCAGCCATCCAACGATCGGCAAACTCGTTCGGGATAGCTTCATTATCATAGTAACGATATTTAAAAACAGGATCCAGCCAAATCTTACTCCCGAACTGGTAAGTAAAAAACACGGCTAAACGGAAATCTCCATACTTGAATGAATTATCGAAACCTCCCGTGAACTTCGGATCCGCTGACCCCATGTATTTCAAGAAATCGGTCTTCTGAACTTCTTGCAGGTTCAAATCCGACACCGTAACTTCATGATCCTGATTCAAATAAGTCGGCAATCCCTGACTATTCAAACCTTTAAACGGGATAGCGTACACACCCCTGACAGGCTTTCCCTCCATGGGCGCCCCACTCGGTGATATCAATTGCATCACTTGTGAATTGGAAGCCAGATTCGTGATTTCATTCCTATTGTAAGCAAATGTCAGATTGGTTGTCCACGAGAATTTCGGTCGGATCATATTTTTAGTATTAATCGTCAACTCCACCCCATTGGACTTCATATCCGCATAATTGGCATATTTTAACGACTCCCCGCCAATACCCATCGTGCGCAGGATACCGATCAGATCGAACCCGTTACGGAAATAAACGTCCGTACTCACGCTCACCCGGTTATTCCAAAGACCGAGGTCTGCCCCCAGATTCAACTCGTATTGTTTCTCCCAAGTCAATTCCGAATTTTCCAAAGAGTGAATCACGATCTGATTTTCCTTCTCTGCCTGCGTGGGACGGAAAGAAACATCCCCCATGAACACGGCCTTCGCGTTCGTCGCCGGTCCCATACTTGCCGTCAGACCATACGTGGCACGCAACGTCAGCAAAGAGATATTATCTATATTCTGCATAAAAGACTCTTCCTTCACGTTCCAAGCCCCACTGACATTCCACGTGGGCAACCACCGGGAAGAAGTAGCCTGTCCCATTCTATTCGAACCGTCATAACGCCCGGTTAGGTTTAACGTATACTTTCCCGCCCATGAAAAACTTCCGGTTAAAAACATGGCAACAAAACGATCATACGCGTTCTCCAACCCGAAATACTGATCGTTCCGCTCCAGAATTTGTTTGATAATCCGGTAATCTATAAAAGGAACATTTCCCCGGTCATACTGGATACCGAAACCTTTAGAGTACGTTTCCCGACGATTGGTACTCCGCATTTCCATTCCCGCCATCACATTATACATGTGCCTCTCCGCAATCATTCCCGAATAATTGGTCGTCGCCCGAAAATAATAATTTAACAACCGGTTGTCCGTCCGGTTATAAAATCCCCCCTGCGGCAACACGGAGATAGCCGGCAACCCGGGAGTACTCGGATCATTATACAGGAAATTGTTACTACCGCGCACCGTTGCGTCATAATCAGCGCGATAACATTCCGCCAGATTGGAGCCTTCTTTAATTTTATGCTCCCGCGTGGACTTCACGAATCGTACTGCACCCAGTAACTTGATATCCCACCCGTCCAGCGGGCGAATTTCAAATTCGGCTTGAAATTTCGAATCCAGCATATCAATATCCAGATAATTCAACTTCAACTCCTGTATAATATTAAACGGGGCGTAATTCATCACGTAATATTCCGGGTCCCCGTTCTCGTCATAAGGACGCATCGTGCGACTCGTATTCAGCGCGAAACTAAACGGGTTCAAGTCAAAATTACGCGATATCGAACCGTTCACCGGATCGGTTTCACGTCCTATCGTACCCGGAGCCCTTTGTTTACGATAAGAGTGACTTGTCAGGAAATTGAATTTCAAATATTTATTTATATCAAAGGATGAATTCATATTGGCCGTGTAACGGGAAACGTTATCCCCGATCGTCCATCCCGGATCGTTGAAAAAACTCAAAGAAGCGAAAAAACTGCTTCTCTCCGATCCCACGGAAAAACTAACCGAATGACTCTGTTGTATGGAATTTTTGAACAATATCCCGAACCAATCCGTGTTCACCTTTTCATATTTCGACAAATAACGCATTCTATCCTCAGGCGTATTCTGTAACTCAAACCCGACCTGCGGGTCATAATTATCCAAAGCATCGTACATCTTACGATACACACCTCCTTTAGCCGCACGGGAAACGTCCGCGTAATTCAACCAGCCTTTTTCTTCCAAATCCCGGTAAAACATCATCTGCTGCTGGGAATTCATGATATTATATTCTTGGTACATCGGTTTCACCCGCATCGTGAACTCCCCGGAATAACTCACCCGCATCGAACCTTTACTTCCCCGTTTCGTCGTGATCACGACAACCCCGTTCATGGCACGAGCCCCGTAAAGAGCCGTCGCGGAAGCATCTTTCAAAATCTGTATATTCTCGATATCATCCGAGTTCACCCCCGCGACCGACGAACTGATCAACGTGGCAGCATCTCCCGAAGCCAAGTCATCAGCCGAAACGTCCACGACATCTTCCAGCACGATACCGTCCACCACCCACAGCGGCTTCTGGTCGCCGTAAATGGACGACGCCCCGCGTACCCTCATCTTCGGTGCCGCACCAAAAGAACCCGACACGTTCTGAATCTGTACCCCGGAAGATTTTCCCTGTAACATACGTCCCACGTCATTGGAACCCGCCACCGCCAAATCGGCTGCTTTCACGATGTCGGCAGACCCCGTGAACAGCCGACGGTCAATCTTCTGGTACCCGGTAACTACCACCTCGTCCACCTGCAAGGATTTGTCCTTCATGACAATCGATAAACTCTTTTGTCCCGTGTAAGGAATCTCCTGTGTTTCCATTCCCACGAACGAAAATTGTAAAATCATGCCGGACACCCGGTCAGCCTCGAACTTGAAATTACCGTCAATATCCGTGGCGGCACCGGTTCCCGTACCCTTCACGACGACAGCGACACCCGGAAGTACTTCACCATGTTCATCCTTCACCGTCCCCATGATCGTGACTTTTTTCGGGGGTTCTTGCTTGGCGACCTCTTTTTTCTTGATCACCACGTTATTCCCGTTCACCGTGTAGGTCAGGTTGGTTGCCTTCAAACATGAATCCAACACCTGCAAGGCCGGACGATTCTTCACGTCCACGTTCAAGTTCACGACAGTCTTCACATCCTGTGCCCCGTACATGAACACGTAAACAGTCTGCTTCTGGATTTCCCAGATCACCTGCTCAAGATTCACTTTCGTCATCTTGAGCGTTACATTTTTATTTTGTGCCAGAACAGGATGCGTGACCAGAATCCCCCCCAACAACAAAATAAACAACTTACCTCTCGCTTTCGAACTTTCTTTTAGTAATTTTTTCGTAAACAAAGAGATACCTCCTTCGTTTTTTTTCATACATTTGTAAGATTAAAGTTCAACATACTTTAATTAATTGTAACAAACAAACACGTGGCGAGCTCCAATTCCCCACGTGTTATTTTTTTATAGACACGTAAACCGTATTATTTTCCAACACAACATTTACCAACTCCGTCCGTCTTAACATATCGAGGATGGGAGCGATATTCTCGTACCGGTTGATACATCCGCCCAATTCTACCCGCTTCGATTCTTCATCCAAGAACTCGAACTTCACCCCGTACCAACGGGCTAAATTACGGGCAACCCGTTCCATTGACGTATCTTTGAACTTGATTTCCGCATGATGCCAAGCCGTGTAAAGGCTCACGTCCACCTCACGCGTGTTCAACAAACCGGAAACCCGTTCGTACACGACCTGTTCCCCAGGTACAATCTCGTGCTCGTGTTCACCGCTTTTCACGGCAACCCGCCCTTTCACCAACGTGGTTTCAAAAGAATTTTCGTCATCATACGCCCGCAAATTAAATTCCGTACCTAACACTCTCACGTCCATCCCTTTCGTTTTCACGATAAAAGGATGCAAAGAATCCTTTGCCACGCAGAAATAACCTTCTCCCTCAAATTCAACCACCCGTTCGCCATGGAACCTGACCGGATAACGCAATTTACTCTCCGCGTTCAAGAACACCCGGGTACCGTCCGCCAGAATCATCATATATTCCATCCCGTTCAACGTATGCATTTCATTGTACACGACTATGGTATCCTCCCCTTCATTGCTCCGCGAGTAGTCCAAATGATTGGATTCCTTGTATATGGTTACACCCCCGCTCTCGTCAATAGCTTGATTCCCGTTCTTATCAATCTTCACGATACGCCCGTCCCCCAATACCAAATGTGCCTCTTTGCTCACGTTTATCTCCTGCCGCGCTATCACCTCTTTCTTTTGTACTGAAGGCTGAAGTACATACGCCAGTGTTATAACCAACAATATCCCGGCAGCTACCGCAGCATAACTCATGTATACCCGCGACCGACGACGCCTTTCCTCCATCCTCTTCCTGTCAACCCGTTTCTCCATCAAGTACCACGCAGACTTCACGTCAGCTTCCGCCATACGCTCCAATTTCCGCCCGACAAATCCCTCCTCCGCAAAACGCCGGAAAAGAGCCTCGTTCTCTTCGGATGCAGCTCGCCACTCCTTCAGCAACAAGTCCTCCTCTTCGGTAGGCACATTTGCCAAGTGAGCCGCGATAGCTTTTATAATTTTTCTTTTTTGTTCTTCAGTTTCCATTACTATAAATACAATTCTAGTTTTATATTCTCACTACAACTTCAATTGCATTTAGGGGTAATGAAAATAGCGTTTTTTTTGAAAAAAAATTACACTTATTATCTAAACAACTGATTTAAAAGGAAAAGAAAAAAGAATAAAAGGATGAATATATCTTTTAACGCTTGTCGCAATTTCTGGTAGGCAATCTTTTTCAAGGTATGCAACGTACCATCGGCAATTCCCATTTCCTCGGCAATCTCCGCATTCCGTTTTCCCGCCATCGAACTCGTGATAATGCGGCGCATTTGCGTCGGGAGCGCGTTCACGGCCTTGTACAACAACAACAAAACCTCATTCTCGATCTCGTCCTCCTCGTAGGACTCCGCTCCCGCTTGAAGCATCTCTTGTATATACCGTTCCTCCACCCGTGATTTTTTCAACAAATTAAAACAACGATTTCGTACCGATACATACAGGAATCCCCGCACCTCCGATAAAGTAAAATACTCCTCCTTTGTTTCCCAGTATTTCAACAGCACATCCTGAGCCACGTCCCGACCGGCATCCGTATCCCGGATATATTTCATGGCGAAAGAATAAAGCACCGGATAGTAATCTTCAAAAAATACCCGGAAAGCTTTTTTATCCCCCATTCTTATATCCGATACTATATCACCAGTCATAAATATATTATTATAACAATACAGAATACCACGAAACGAACCTCTTATCCTCGTTCATTTACAACAAAAGTAATTAATATAAAAGAAAAAACAATAACAAAAAGAATTTCTACCTCTCAAAAATACCAAAGTTATTCCGAATACGACCACATGATATCCCCTCGATATTAATTTCCCCGACAAACCAATGGCCTGCCATCCGTGACTATCCCGAATTAAAATCCATCGTTAAAAACATTTACATGATAAAACAATACTGTAAAGATAACACCTACCCACCCTCTTCTCCAACTGTTTTTCACAAATACCCGATGTATTTTCACAAACACCCCAAAAAACGCCATGAACAGCATTCAGGCAATAATCCCCATAATCCACTACAATTATCTATCTAAAAATAGTATAATTTCCTTTCTCTAACCTGTCACTCCCGCTTCAATCACGTCCCCGAACGTCTTTGATACGGGAGTGAAACGAAAGTGATTCGTCTTTGATAAGGGAATACATCGAATTCTCCACGGGTTCTCGTCGGAAATCAATTATATATCCCCAATATTACTTTATATGAAAATCCAACAAACAATCTTCACCCAAAAACATCTGAAGGCGATCGCCGATTTTCAATTCTTTTTGCCGGAAAGAATTTCCACAATAGACTAAATCCCCAATTTTCAACATACAGTATTCAGACATACCGGCAATCAATTTTTCCGGCAACAAAGGAAGGTCGTTCATCTTACCCCGGAAAACTTCCAACTCGTTTACCCGAAAACTATACTCGACATCCCGCAAACCCGAATCGCACTTTTTTAACACGGATACTGCGGCAGCCCCATCAAAACCATAAGCCATGACAGCAGGCAACCCCATGCCCGACAATCTCCGCCCGAAATCATCCGCATAGAATCGGATACCAACGCCGACCTCATCATAATAACGCCCGGCAAAACGCTCCGACACATGCTTACCAATCTTCCCCACCCGTAAAACGACCTGTGGGACACAACTCAATTCCCCAGCAAACGCCGGAATATAGAAATCATCATTATTCCTTAACAAAGCGTTATCCCCGATAACGTCATAAGCCACTTCTCCCGAAGCATTATATTCCGCGCAAAGTAATTTCATAACCGTGAATCCAAAGATTGAACCTCAAAGATGCTCAATCCCCCAATCTTAAATCATAAATCTTAAATCACTAAATCATCTATTCCTCTTTTGGGTACATGATGCGTCCCGTTCGCCTCCCGCCAATACTTGAAATCCCCGTCTTTCATCGGTTCGATCACCACCGTTTCCTTCGGCTTGCCGAGGGCTATCACGTACATGATCTTCAAATGTTCGGGCAATTGTAATATCTCCCGCAAAGCCTCGTTCTTGAATGCCTTGATAATACACCCGCCATACCCTTCTTCCACTGCTCCCAGCAAAATGGTCTGCGCTTGAATCCCGTCGTCACACAGGCAATTCTCCACGATAGAGGTATCCAACAACTGGATCAGATAAGCCGATGGACGCTCGCCTTCCTCCGGACCGTCCCAATCCTTCAAATATCCCGCCCAAGCTAACGTATGAAACACTCTTCCACACATCGCCGCATCTGAAACCGGCTTATATTTCAACGCTTGCGCGTTCCTCCCTGAAGCACAATAACGAGTCAGTTTCACAAATTCGATCAATTCCTCCCGGGAAATCCAAACATCTTGGTAAAACCGACGATAACTCCTGTTTTTCAATAGCAATTCTTTCAACATAAATCCGAACAGATTTTGATATATAAATTGTAAATTTGTTCCGAAACAAAAATAATAATAAAATATGAATTCGTTTCTCCAATTGCTGGCAAAAGATCTGATTCAAAAATACGGGCATGAATTTGACAACCTGACCATTCTGTTCCCGAACAAACGGGCAGGACTCTTTCTTGCCGAAGAATTGGCGCATCTGATCACGAAACCCGTGTGGATGCCCGAAATCCTCACGCTTGGAGAATTTATCGAACGACAAACCGGACTGAAAAAAGCGGAAGAATTACCCCTTATTATAAAACTCTACAAAACGTACCAAGAATATTCCGGCACCACGGAACGATTCGACGATTTCTATTTCTGGGGAAACATGTTACTGGGGGATTTCGACGATATCGACAAATACCTCGTGGACGCCAAAGACCTGTTCTCCAACATCACGGCATTAAAAGAAATCGAGAACGCATTCCCTTACCTCACTCCCGAACAAATAGAATTTATCCAGAGCTTCTGGCGTAGTTTCAATGGCGAAAAATACAGCCGGGAACAACAGGAATTTCTTAACGTATGGGATAAATTATATCCCACCTACAAAAATTTCAAGGCAAAACTAACCGGGGAAAACCTTTGTTACGAGGGTATGGGGCAGCGACTGTTCTGCGAACGATTATCCCACTACCACACGGACAAACAACTCATTTTCGCCGGGTTCAATGCCTTGAACCAGTGTGAAAAAAGAATATTCTCCCACTTCCGGGACAGCGGGCAAGCATCTTTTTACTGGGATTATGACCTCTATTACTCGGCAAACGAAAATCACGAGGCGGGACACTATATCCGGGAAAACATGAAACTGTTTCCCAACGCCTTGGGACTGGAACATTTCAACAACTTTCGCTACAACAATAAAGAGGTAGAATACATCTCCGTTCCCTCCACCATCGGACAAGCCAAACTACTTCCCGTGCTCGTGGAGCAACTCCATCCCCAACCGCGAAAGACATATACCGACACGGCTATCGTCCTTTGCGACGAAACGCTGCTCACCCCCGTGATTCATTCAATCCCTCACTCGATTGACAAAATCAATATTACCATGGGGTATCCGGCACAAAACACCTCCGTGGCAGCACTAATCGGCATGCTGGGCGACCTAAAACGTTACGCCAAGCAAGTGGACGGCGCCACGCACTATTACTACAAACCGGTCATCGCCCTCCTCAACCATAAACTGATTAAAAGCAGTTGCCCGAATGACATCCCGGAAATCACGAACTACATCAACACGAACAACATCGTGTACGTGGCAGAAAAAAGCCTCCAATTCAGCGACATCACCCGCACCATCTTTTCTTCCTCCACGGAAAGCCTGCCGGACTACCTTCTGAATATCTTGAAAAAAATGATTGCCGCCTTCCGACCGGAAGAACAGGAAGGACTGGCTATCGAGAAAGAATTTCTTTTCACGGTCTTCACCGCCATACAGGGGATACAAAACACGTTCCGGGAAGAAAACATCGTCCCGGAAGACAAATTCTATCTACAGGTCATCAACAAAATCCTGCAAGGAATATCCATTCCTTTCTCCGGCGAACCACTGGAAGGCATGCAAATCATGGGACTCATGGAAACCCGTATGCTGGATTTCAAAAACTTGATTATCCTCTCCGCCAACGAAGGTGTCCTCCCGAAAAGCGGACACGCCTCGTCCTTTATCCCGTATAACTTGCGTCTGGGATTCGGGCTCCCTACACCGGAACACATGGATGCCCTGTTCGCGTATTATTTCTATCGTTTGCTGCAACGGGCAGAACACGTGAAAATCCTTTACACGGATGTTACCAAGGGAATGACCAGCGGGGAAATGAGCCGTTTTCTTTACCAGATGAAATACGAATCGGGCTTACCCATCCGGGAAACCCATTTCCAAAATAATATTTCCGTGCAGGACAATCCTGTTATTTCCATCTCGAAAAACAAGGCCATTCTGGAAAAGCTGCATCGCTACACGCTTCCCGACGAACGAGGAATCTCCCCGTCGGCACTAAACACTTACATGGAATGTCATCTGAAATTCTATTTTAAATATATAGCCGGGATTAAAGAGAAAGAAGAGATAGCCGAGGAACTCGACCAACGGCTGCTAGGTACCATATTCCACCAGAGCACCCAATCCCTCTACCAAACCTTCCCGAATGGCGAAATCACGGAAGAGGGGCTCGACTCCTTGATGCAAAATGACACACTGATAGAGGAACATATTCGCCAGTCCTACCTGCAACTATACGACTCCACGGTATCGCGCATGCTCGAAAGCGGTGCGAACGAACTTGTACTTTCCGTCGTGAAAAAGTACGTGAAAAAAGTCCTTGAATACGATAAAACCCTATGCCCCTTCCAGCTGATTTCCATGGAGAGGAAATACCGGATGTCACTCGAGATTAACACGCTCGAGCACCCGCTTGTCATTCACGTGGAAGGAGATATCGACCGGGTAGACCGGACAGACCGGGGAACACGAGTCATCGACTATAAAACCGGGGCAGACAAGACCGAATTCAAAGACCTCCCTTCTATCTTTGACTCCAACAACAGGCAACGCAACAAAGCAGCTTTCCAAACCCTGTTGTATTGCATGATGTACGAGCACGAGAATCCCGGTACAGACCCTATTTTACCCGGTATATACAGCACCAAACTACTGTTTACCCCGAACTATACCTACTCGCTGAAATGCAACAAGGAACCCATTCACCGTTTCAAACCTTACGAACCGGAATTTCAAGCCCTGCTAACCGAGTTGCTCGAGCAATTATTCTCCCCCGACGTCCCGTTCACCCAAACGGAACTCCCGGAAAAATGCCGCCATTGCTCTTATAACGAGATATGTAAACGGGGATAGCATCGCCCTCCCCACCAAAGAGACATTCCTACCGAAGTCCCAACACAATCCTACCCAAGAACTACCCAAATCATCCCCTACATAGCTTGCACCCGTGCTTTTTCCACGACCTTTCTACTATGGAGAATATAGAATATCCACAAATTCATCGCGGCATCAACGAAGCTAGGGTATGATTACGGTATTACTTGGGTAGTTCTTCGGTAGGCTCTCAGTAGGTTTACCCGGGAAAAACTTTACAATCTCTCTTTCGCCATCAAATAAAAAGGAAGCCGGGAGTCGAGATGCTTTTTCACGTGACTCTCCAACTCTTCATCGGAAAGTCCCGCCAACAGGGGACGTGTTGCCCGCTGCTCCCGCAAACGTCCGATAATCACAGGCAAAGACGTATCTAAAAATAACGTGTGTCCCGCCGCATTCATGCGCTCCATGTTATCAAAAAAACACACCGTTCCCCCTCCCGTTGCCAGCACGAAATCATCCCCCCGGGCACAAAACTCTCGCAAGACATCCCGTTCCAACTCGCGAAAATACCCCTCTCCCTTACGAGCAAAAATATCCGGTATACAGCATCCGGCTCTTTCCTCCACGAGGGAGTCCAAATCCCGGAAAGGGATTCCCTTTTCTTCGGCCAATTCCCTCCCGAACGTGGTCTTGCCACTCGCCATATACCCGACAATGAAGAATTTCATAACCGTCAATTACTCGAAGTCCAGCTTCATCTGCGACTCGTCACTCAACATATCGGGATTCGTGATTTCGAAATCGACATCCGTGCCACCTTCTTCCGGCTTCTCCTCTTCCCCGCTATCTAAAGGTTCTATTTCCCGGATCTCCTTCACCTCGTAAGTTGTCAAACGCTTACCTCGTGCCTTATATGACTTTTCCGCGATAAACTCATCCGCAACAATCGCTTCCGCCGGACGATTCTCGTAACGACCGCCAAACACAATCTCGAACCGGGGACGTTTCTCCCCGCTCAAGCATACCAGATAGGAACCTTCACTCTCCCCGATAAACGAGGTAATTCTCACCATATCCTCAAACCGAAAACGCTTCAGGTAATAGTATTGCTGCTCGGCATCAAAGAACACTGCCGACCATACTTTCTCGGAATCAAATTTTTCAAATACAAGATATCCCTCCTCGTAGTGGTTGCTCAAATCATAATCGGAGGTATTATATGTACCGTTTTTATTCGCCACCAGTATCCGGTCATCTCCTTGGAATTCGCCGACATAGCGTCCCCGACCGTCCGTGTTCAAACGCAACACGTCCTCGTCCAGCCATATCTTGCGCCCTCCCAAGGTTGAAGCCCCTTTCTGTACCAGCGATATTTTGTGTATATCATTCTTGCTCAACAAATTTCCTTGAGAATCACGTCCCTTGATCGTCAACGTGGCAAAATCATACTCGGAAACCAGTTTCTTCATTCCCGGCTTCGGTTTCAGACATACCTTGATCACTTCCGCCTCCCCGTTCGGGTTAGCGCTGAAATACAGTACGCGGGAACCTGCCGCCCCTTTGGTCAGATTATACTGCTTGTCGCGGGTAATCCCCGTCACGCAAAATCGCTTTACGTACGACGGCCCGTATTTCCCATCCCGGTAAGCCACGTTATATATCGTGCGCTTGTCGTTCTTCTTGAAAACATTCACGTGCAACACGTCCTTACCCACGAACAGCTTATCCGCCACCTTCGTCACGTAATAGGTACCGTCTTTACGGAAAATAATCACATCGTCAATATCCGAACATTCGCAGATAAACTCGTCTTTCTTCAACGCTGTACCGACAAATCCCTCTTCCCGGTTGATATACAACTTCTCGTTTGCCACTACCACTTTCGTTGCCTCTATATTCTCGAAATTACGAATCTCCGTGAGGCGCTCCCGTCCCTTGCCGTATTTCGCCTTGATTCGCTTGTAATACTCGATCGAGTAAGGAATAATATGCTCTATATCGTGTTTCACCCGGGCAATCTCATCTTCCAATCCCTTGATATAATTCTCAGCCTGCTCGGAATTGAATTTCAAGATACGCTTCATCTTGATTTCCAGCAACTGCTTGATATCATCATCCGTCACGGGACGAATCAGATGCGCTATAAACGGCTCCAAACGCTTGCGTACATGCACGACAACTTCCTCTACCGATCCGCTCTCCTCGAATTCCTTGTCTTTATATATTCGCTCCTCGATAAAAATCTTCTCCAAGGAAGAATATTGCCAATCGGTTTCCAACTCTCCCAACTTGATCTTCAACTCCAACAACAACAGGGCAACCGTATCGTCCACCGATTTCCGTAAAATGTCGGACACGGGCATAAAGACAGGCTTGTCGTTCTCTATCACGCACGAGTTCGGTGATATGGAAAGCTCGCAATCCGTGCAGGCGTACAAAGCATCTATCGTCTTGTCCGACGACACGCCCGCCGCCAGATGTACCAGAATCTCCACGTTTGCCGCCGTGTTATCGTCAATCTTCTTGATTTTGATTTTTCCCTTCTCGTTCGCCTTCAGTATTGAATCAATCAATGCCGTGGTTGTACGCCCGAAAGGGATCTCTGTAATACGCAATAACTTATTTCCCGCGTCTTTCTCGATACGGGCACGAATCTTCACGCTTCCACCCCGCAGACCGTCATTATACTTCGACACGTCAACCATACCTCCCGTCGGGAAATCCGGGTACAACACGAACTCCTCCCCGCGCAGGTAAGCCACGCAAGCATCTATCAACTCGTTGAAATTATGCGGCAAAATCTTGGATGCCAACCCCACGGCGATACCTTCCACTCCCTGTGCCAACAGCAACGGGAACTTGATGGGCAACGTGACCGGCTCTCTCTTGCGACCGTCATACGACAATTTCCAATTCGTGGTCTTCGGGTTAAAAGCCACTTCCAACGCGAATTTCGACAAACGAGCCTCGATATAACGTCCCGCGGCGGCATCGTCCCCGGTGAGAATATTTCCCCAGTTTCCCTGACAGTCCACCAGCAGATTCTTCTGCCCCAACTGCACCAGAGCATCCTTGATAGAAGCATCCCCGTGCGGGTGATACGACATCGTGCTCCCCACGATATTCGCCACCTTGTTATAACGCCCGTCATCCATCTCCCGCATGGCATGCAGTATACGACGCTGCACGGGCTTCAACCCGTCGTTCACGTAAGGCACGGCACGTTCCAGAATCACGTAGGAAGCGTAATCCAAAAACCACTTCTCGAACATTCCCGACAGATGCTGAATCGACCGCACCCGCCCGTTCTCCTCGTGATGTTCCGGTTCTTGAGGCACCACATCCTCTACTTCCTCGTTATTTATCTCTTCGCTCATACAAATTGAAAATTGAAAATTGAAAATTGAAAATGAATCACCTCATCCCAATTCCTAAATCTAAAATTTAAAATCTAAAATTATTAGATTTCATCCTTCTCCACGTACAAGTTATCAATAATAAAATCTTGTCGCTCGCTCGTGTTTTTACCCATATAATAAGACAAAATCGTCCCTATAGGGTCTTGCTTGGTCATGCGTACCGGTTCCAGACGAATATCTTTCCCGATAAACCCGCCGAACTCGTCCGGTGAAATCTCTCCCAAACCTTTAAAGCGCGTGATTTCCGGTTTCGGACCCAGTTGTTTAATCGCCTTCTCACGCTCCGCGTCGGAGTAACAATACCGTGTTTCTTTCTTGTTGCGCACCCGAAATAACGGGGTCTGCAAAATGTAAAGATGACCGGAACGCACCACATCCGGGAAAAACTGCAAGAAAAAGGTCAACAACAACAAACGGATATGCATCCCGTCCACATCGGCATCCGTCGCTATGATGATATTATTATAGCGCAACTCCTCTATCCCGTTCTCGATATTCAAAGCCGCCTGCAAGAGATTGAACTCCTCGTTCTCGTACACGATTTTTTTAGTCAAACCAAACGAATTCAACGGTTTCCCTCGCAAACTGAACACGGCTTGCGTGTTCACGTCCCGCGACTTCGTGATCGACCCGCTCGCGGAATCTCCCTCGGTGATAAATATCGACGATTCCGTCTTCCGCTCGTGGTTCGAATTAAAATGTACCCGACAATCCCTCAATTTCCGGTTGTGCAGGCTCACCTGTTTTGCCCGCTCCCGCGCAATCTTCTGTATACCGGACATCGCCTTGCGCTCCTTCTCGGTTTCCACGATCTTGCGCAGCAACAACTCCGCCGTATCCGGATTCCGATGCAAGTAGTTATCCAACTCCTTTGTCACGAAATCCATAATAAAATTACGTACAGAGGGTCCTTCCGGGGCAATATCTTTTGACCCCAGTTTAGTTTTCGTCTGTGACTCAAACATCGGTTCCTGTACCTTTATACTGATTGCCGCAATAATCGACGTGCGAATATCGGCTAAATCAAAATCTTTCTTGTAAAAATCACGAATGGTCTTCACCACGGCTTCCCGGAACGCGATCAGATGCGTACCGCCCTGCGTCGTGTGCTGACCGTTCACGAAAGAATAATATTCCTCCCCGTACTGCCGCCCGTGCGTCATTGCCATCTCGATATCCGTCCCTTTCAAGTGAATAATGGGGTAAATCCCCTCACCACTCATGTTCTCGGACAACAAATCATAAAGTCCCCGTTTCGAATGAAACTTCTGACCGTTAAAAACAATCGTGAGCCCGGAATTCAAGAACACGTAATTCTTGAACATCGATTCCAGATAATCCGAAATGAAGTGATAATTCCCGAATAACTCCTTATCGGCAATAAAAGTCACCAACGTACCGTTCGGCTCATTCGTCGGTTCAATCTCCCGTTCCTCCACGATCAGCGCCTTGCTATAACACACTCGCTTCGTTTCCCCGTCCCGGAATGATTGTATAATAAAACTCTCGGAAAGCGCATTCACCGCTTTTATCCCGACACCATTCAACCCCACGGATTTCTTGAAAGCCTCGGAATCATACTTCGCCCCCGTGTTCATCTTCGACGACACGTCAATCAGCTTGCCGAGAGGTATCCCGCGCCCGAAGTCCCGTACCGAAACCGTACGTTCCTCCACCGTGATAATAATCTCGCTTCCCGCACCCATCGCGAACTCGTCGATACTATTATCCACTACCTCTTTAACCAGTATATATATTCCGTCGTCCATCGCTGCACCATCGCCCAACTTCCCTATATACATACCGGGACGCAAACGTATATGTTCCCTCCAGTCCAGCGTACGAATAGAATCTTCCGAATAATTCTCTACCATATGTCCTCCATGTTTTGCACAAAAATAATCAAAACTCCGCAATTTAAAATCTAAAATCTAAAATTTAAAATCATAAATCGTAAATCTAAAACAGATACGTGATTTCCTTAAACCCGTAAACCCGTTCCATCCCCCCCGTATCCTTCAAAACAAGCTGCCCGTATTCGTTTATCCCCGTGACAGACGCCTTGAATCTTCCGTTCTCGTCCTCCCAATCGAACACCCCCGAACGC
Source organism: Butyricimonas sp. DFI.6.44 (assembly GCF_022132345.1). Taxonomy (NCBI): domain Bacteria; kingdom Pseudomonadati; phylum Bacteroidota; class Bacteroidia; order Bacteroidales; family Odoribacteraceae; genus Butyricimonas; species Butyricimonas sp. DFI.6.44. The sequence continues at coordinate 152,211 of NZ_JAKNJD010000007.1, forward strand.
CGATACATCACTTGCAGGAAATCCCGTTCCAAAGCCGCATAATCATACACCTGTCCGTACCGCTTCCCGATACACTCCAACAGCTCCTCCAACGCCCGTTCCACTGGAATCTCCTTACCAATAAGTTGAAATAAAGACACCGGATTCGGTGCATCCGACAGGAAGCCGGACTGATTAATATTCACCCCGATTCCACACAACGAGCCCCCCACGTACGGTCCCATGATAACGTGTTCTATCAAAATACCCGATATTTTCTTATCCCCCACGTAAATATCATTCGGCCATTTCACGGTACATCCTTCCGTGTACCGGGAAATAAAATCGCAAGCCCCCAAGGCAATCACCATCGAAACGGCAAACTGCTCCACCGCCGACAACTCCTCCGGTCGCAATACCACTGTCATCGAAATATTTTTCCCCGGTTCACTCTCCCAATGGTTCCCGACTTGCCCCCGTCCCCGCATCTGCCTGTGTGTCATCACCACCATTTTATCCTCCAACACATTCCATCCCAACTTCTCCGCCTGATTATTCGTCGAATCCAACTCCTCGTACTCCAATACCCGAAATCCACTTACTTGATATTCACGCATAATTTCACTTTACATTTAAATATAACAATCACCACTTCTGCCTTTCAAGCCAGATTTTAAGAATCGGATCTGCTATAAAATATCCCTCCTGACGAAACTCAACTAATTCTTTTTCTACCATCGACTTACGCAATCTACTTATATTTGAACTCGATCCTAGATTGTATTCCGAAAGAACGGTAGCTATTCCGAACTCCTTATGAATCCCAGCCAAAATAGCCCGAAGGAAATTCATTTGATAAGTCGTCAACAATTCGGTTTGTTGCGTGAAAAGAGGCGTATTCTCGTCCAACAACTCGTTCAAAGCCCGAGCTACCCCTTCCCGTGTTGCCACTTTTTCCGTCTCCAAAAGAGTAAGCCAAGCCAGCTGTTGCACATAGGACGAATGATTTTCTACAATTCGACAAATCTCAGCAGCCAACTCTTCTGATATCACCCTATCAACTTTTTTGAATTGTTTACATATATAAGGAACCCAAACCTCTGTCGGAATCAATTTTAGATTAATTATATCCCCGAACTTATAAAAAGGCAAACTCCTCTTCTGGAACAATTCATCCATCAAATGTTTTCTACTTCCCAAAAGACAATAAGACACCCTCGAATTATGCTGCCACGCCAAACGCATTTTCTTCTGAACAATCACAGAATCGGGAAACTCTCCGATCTGTTGAAACTCATCGATACAAATCACAATCTGTATACCCTTTTTTTGAGCAATGCGCTCCGGCAACTGCAAAACTTCCTCTGCCGAATGTGTTTTTGACGTAATACCTAAAGAAACAGAATAATCCGAATCCGGTCCCACGCTAAACGCGAATTTCGGTGTTAATCTTGAAATAAACTCGTAAGCAATATCTTTCCACTCGTCAAAACGAGATGAAGTCTGTTTCAAAACAGCCTCGGCAAACATATTATAAAAGTCATATTCGCTCCGGCAAGGAAATATATCAACATAAATCACGCGCAATTTATCCGATTCCACTATCGCTTTCACTTTCTTTATCAAAGATGTTTTTCCCCAACGCCTCGGGGAAGAGAGGATCGTGTTTATCCCATTCTTAAAATTAGAGGAAAGACAGTGTATCTCTTTTTCTCGTCCGATGAAATTCTCCCCGCTTACCGCAACTCCAAATATGAATTCTTTTGCCATAATTACTCTATTAATAGCTATATTTACAACAAAGATAGAATTTTTCCTGAACTTACACAAGTTTGTGTAACACAAACTTGTGTAAGTTCTTTTTTCGTTTGAAATCAGATATACTCCCGGCTGATTTATCCCGAACAAGGATAGGAATACACATACGAAATCCCATGGTAAATCAATGGTATTCCCAAGGATATACTACCCTTCTGCCGTAGCCCTGCCAAAGCTTCCCCAGAGCACAAATATACCAGAATAGGGTTGCTATATTTGAGCAACGAAGAGGCTATGAAAGAGAGAGATTACAATCCTAGTAACAGGATAGGAATACGGATGATTTAAGATATGAATCTACACGGGTAACTCAACAAATTTCTTGTCCGGACTTCTCCGCATTTCATTCAGACGTTTCGCTATTTTCTTCCAATTGAAACAAGCCTTCCCTGTCATTTTTATTGGCTCTTCAAAGTTAATATCCTCAAAATACGTCAAGGCTTTAATGGGAATAAGTAAATTCATTTTATATTTTCTCTCGTAAGCATTTAACATCTCGTTCAAAGATAAACGGGTAGATAGATAAGCTACATCTATAAAGTCTTTTACCCGAGTACCATTTCCGGCTATAGCATTTAACTTCATCGCCGCAATATCACTCAAATCTGCTAAACGGATATCACATTCTTCTCGTGGAAGGGCAAGCCATGAATAACAATGTGCAATACAATCAATTTGCACTCCTTCAATTTCTCCTTTTATAGTGTGCATTTAGCTATAAAGTCCAATTCCAAATTATACTCGGAAATCAAGTAACCGGACAACTCACCCTCATCAAAAGAAACATCTGAAAATAAATCCAAATCAACACCACCGACTAATACAAAATCTTTTAAAGCCGCATCTCTCATCAGACACTTTAGCAACTCAAATGTTGAGGACGTAGCCGTTTCCGTGAATAACATTTTAACTCTTCTTTTTTTATATCAAAAACAGCACAGACAAATGACATATCTTTAGCGTTCATCACGGGTATCTCCTTGATACTTTCTCGAACCCCCTCTTCCCCATACATGTTCAACATGGCGTAGAAATCATCCACACGACCTCGCTCCACTACTCTCTGTACGACGATATTCTTCATCGTCTGCCAATCAAAACGAGATAAATCGTACTCCCATAAAAGACTTTCTCGAATTTTCGCTTCCCTATGTTGTTTATATTTATCGAAAAACATATACCATTATGATTTATGCAAATATACGCATTTTTTGTCAGATATCCTATATTACAGACTATAAACAACAATGCCCCGGGCTTTCCCGAGGCATAACAAATTCCGTAATAGAAAATCCGAATCTCTCTATTTATCCAATCTTTAAATGCAAATTAAAATACCTTCTCATAAACCACACATATCCCCCACCAAGTAATACCAAGCTTGCCACCAAACAGACATAATGCAACTCCGGCAGAGCCAAATACATCGCAACAATCCCCCCTTGTACCAACATATACAACGCAGAAACCACCACATGCGGCATTTTCAGTTCGTTTGCCATCAATTGGTATGCATGCTTCCGATGCGGCAATCCTATATTCTCGTGCAACATCAACCGATGCACGATCGTCAACACGCTATCTACCCCGTAGACTACTAAAAATATGATATAACTAAAATCACCCGTCGTCAGTATTAATTTCCCCAGCAAAAACAAAATAATAAAGGCGATACCGACAGAACCGACATCCCCGGCAAAGCATTTTGCCTTCTGCCGGAAATTAAAAAAATCAAACACAACCACGCCTATTATCATCGTGTAAATCATATCACTTTCAACAAACGAAACAACCCGTGTATTCACGTAAACCAACCCACAAAGCACCACCAAACTATATCCTCCCGTGATTCCATTTATGCCGTCCATGAAATTATAAGCATTTATAATCCCCGTGCAAATCACCAAAGCAACAAGCAAATACCACCAAGGCAACTCCAGCATTCCCCACTGGTAAAACATTAACAACATCGCCAAGAAATGTATTCCTAATCTTAACCCGGAAGACACCGAACGCACATCATCCACGAAACTCACCCCAGCAATCAATGTTAACCCCAACATAAACCACGGGTACATGAAACCACTCGCCGCGAAATAAACCAACGCTCCCAAGTAAAATACAATTCCCCCTCCCCGCAACGTGATCCTCGTGTGCGAACTTCTCTCGTTAGGACGATCAATAATATTAAACCTATCCGCCAACCGAAAATAAACTAATTCCAAGGCAAATAACATCACAACCACGAACAAATAATACATCTGAACTCCCAATCTGAAATCGTAAATCTAAAATTTAAGATCAATAAATGATTCTATCGTCTTTCTAAGCCCATCCACGGCTCTCACCGGCATCCGCTCTATCCCCAACGCCCTCTTAATCTTCTCGTTCGAAACCACGTAATTCTCGGTCAACTTTCTCAACCGCTCCAGATTCAACGGCAAATGCAACAAAGTACCCAATCCAGCACAATCTTTCACCAACCCTTTATTCATATGCCATATACGTGTTTTTTTCCGCATCACTTCACACATAACCCGAATTAATTCATTCGTGGATACCGTTTCATCATCCGCCATATGATAAATCCCGGAAGGCACATCCTTTCCAATCAGCCCGTTCACCACGTAACAAAGATTATCCACCGAGGTAAACGACCTCCTGTTCTCGAAATCCCCCAACGGCCACGGAATCCCTTTCTTCACCACGTTAAACAATAAATTTAAATTTCCCTTGTTCCCCGGCCCATGAATCATACAAGGCCGTAAAATATACACCTTCTTCCCTTGCATTCTCAATTCCTCATTTTTAACTTTCAATCGCTCCAAAATATAATTCTCCGCAGCAATCTTACTCTCCCCGTAAGGTCCTTTCGGTGTCGGAATCACCTCCTCCGTCAACTTATCCCCTACCACAAAATCCGCTGCCGCCTTTACCGAACTAAAGAAAATAAACTTCTTCGCCGAAGATTTCACGAAATAATCAAACACCTTCTGTGTTAATCCCGTGTTTATCGTAAAATACGTCTCCGCCAATGCCTCATTTTTCGTATCATGCGCTTTCCCCGCCAAATGCACGATCGCATCAAACCCTTCCAATCCCTCCAACTCCTCCCACGAATACGTCCTCGCTACCCCCTCTTTTTCCGGGGTAACAATATCCAAACCATAAAGAACATGCCGATCTTTCAAGGACAACACAAGATTAGAACCCACGAAACCGTGGATTCCTGTAATAAGAATATTCATAAATATACACCAAATAAAACTAACGACACTCAAGAATAGAGCGTGCCATCTCTTTCATTATATTTTTTCGAGCAAACCTTTTAACAAAATCACCCTGTTCTTGCTCCCCACCATCAAACTTCAATATTTGTTCCACCATACTCTTAACATCAGTAGGTGCAAACAAGATATAATTACTTAAATTCTCTTGAATAAATTGACTAACATAACCGCCGACACCTGCTATAATAGGTTTATCAAATGCCGCATATTCAAATAATTTCGACGGAAGCACTTTCTTAAATGCCTCCAAATCATTTAAATGTAAAAATAGAAAATCTGAATCATTATAATACCCTATCAACCTTTCTCTTGATACCGGATTTAATAATTCCACATTATGAACCCCCAACTCTTCAATCCTATCCTTCAACAATGTCTTCATTCCCCCATCCCCGATAATCCGAAAAAAATAGCGTTCTCCCAATTTCTGCGCCGCCATTGGAATCACTTTTTCCAACCCCTGTCCACTTCCAATATTCCCGGCATAGGTAATTATTTTTACCCCTGAAACTTGTCGGGCAAATTTCGGAACATCAAGAAAAATATCATCTATCCCATTCGTAAAATACGAATAAGCAGACTTTCTATATTTTTCAAAATACGTTTTAAATCCTTCCGACACTAAATTAATATGCTTTGCCCCCGCAAATGTATACCGTTCAATCCATCCCAAACAGCTCCCTGCCGGAATTCGGAGCATCTTCCTCCCCTTGAATACGTCCTTTATCGTATCAACAAAAATATCACGTATATCCAAATACAAAGGAATTCCCTGTTTACCCGCAATTTTTCTACCTAAAAAAGCTGTAAACAATCTCGAAGAAGAAGCATACACTAAATCATAATGCTCTTTTCCCGCCAATCGCAAGGCCTCTTTATAAAATACCCGAAAAGAACGAGCCTGATCAACAAAACCACTCTTATGCTCCGGTACACGAATCCGATCTATCCTATAATTATCACTTATTTCCCTTGCTTGTACCTCAACATGAAAAGACCGATAACGATTCGGCTGTGTCGTAATCACATGAATCCAATCTTTTTTATCCATCTGCTGTAATACCTCCCGAAATAATGATGTATTACGAAATGACCCGGCACAAAGATCCGGTTCAAAATAAAAAGTCAAGAATAAAATTTTCATTGTATAATAGTCTCTAGCCTCCTGTCAAAAGAAATTCGAAAACTTCGTCGTTCTTCTCTTTTATTAAATTCTGGAGCATACATAGACGTAAATAGTGTAATCTCACGTGCTCCATCGAACTCTATACAGTAATCCGATCCGACAAGCCTGTTTCCATCTAAAACAATATTCTCTTTAGGCATGAAATGCAAATAAGCAGTCCCCTCTTGAGCAACTTCATCAACAATTCGGATATGCTCTTCCACCTTTTCCACACCACGGGTATGCAAACACCCCAAACGTTTATAACCATCATGTACGGCAACAATACGTTCTTCTTCATCACAAAGGACTTGAACCCTTGCCCGTCGAGCCACACGATGTCCCGCCCAAACCTGACTGGAATTTTGTCCGGATACAACCACGGTATTGTGAGCTGCCGTACTTCTTTCATAAAAACGAGTATTATTCACCTCGTACGTGGAAGTTCCGGTATCGACAATGACAGGTCGTCCATTGACATATAACTCAAAACTAAATGTATCCGCATGTGCATGCCCCGGTTGATACTCCGGTCCAACTTCTCCCACATCCATCAACAACTCAAACTTCCCAAATAGTAATTTCCGATATCCGGACTCCTTCAATTTCACTTTTTTACAACATGTGATACCCAACCGTTGCCCGTATTCCATCAAATCTTTTGCCAAGGGAGCAATTCCAAAAGCAGCATCATTTAATAACGGCATCTTTCCATCACGATAAATAATCTCCTTTAACCATCCCAACATTGCTTCTGCCTTCTCCCTCAAAAAAACTTCTAACTCTCTCCTGAACAAAGTATTGCTATGCACCAAATTGTAACAATCCAACACCCGATACAACATAATACAATGATACATCGGACTTCTTTCAAAATGTCCCCCATCCTCTAACACCTGTTCACGCAATTCTGGTACCAATATTGATTTTGCCTTTTTATAAAAAGCACTATCATTAAAATAATATGCTCCGAATAACAATGCAAAACCATTTTCCAGCAAATGATTTCCCAGCAAATGATATTCAAGCTTACCAATCAACAAATTCAATTGCGTATACAGAGTCGTATCGATATCAACCTCCTCTATATTATGACTCGACAAAAAACGAATCCAATTTACAGATCTTAACGACAAGGGATAAGGTTCCACTCCCATATTGGCTTTCGGGAAATGCTGAATAAAATCACGAATCAGTCGCATCCCCTCCTCCACGCTTATCACTTCCTGATTTAAAAATTCAAAATAATTCAAATTATACCCCCACAACCTTCCCAACTCAACACATTCCCAATCAACCTTCTCACCAAAAGACTTTTGCAAATTCAAGAAATTAAACGTATTATTTCCCAAATACGTTCTTTCATTAGATAGAAACGGAACAAAATTTAAAACCCGTGCAACAGGAACAATGTCAGAAATTTGCAAATATTGAGAGTGAAATCGTCTTCCCCACAACTTTACACGATAACGCCACTGGATCGGTTTTAAATACTTAACCGTATTCCATAATATATCAATCCTACTGAAAATTGACATTTATTTCAAAGAACAATGTTAATTGTTAGTACTCAATTTAAAAACATTATTTTTTACAATATCTAAAATTATAAATTTAAAAATCAGAACTTTTATCAACATATCGCCCAAATGATAGTTCAGTAAAAAAACAGTAAGTTCAATTTAGATATACAAACAAGTAAAATATTATTCATTGAAAATATCTTTTTAATTCAGCATTATATTTATTATTACTAATTTCACAACTCTTTTTTTTACAATTATTTATCAATAAATCTCGGAATGTTTCATCCATCATCCGTCTTAGTCCCCTCGACAAATCATTAACATCATTATGACAGACTGATATTCCAACCCCCCACTTTTCTACAATTTCGGATAGATACGTACCTTTAGCCACAATAATAGGTAAACAACAATGCACCGCTTCATACAACTTATTTGGCAAAGCTATTTTAACATTAGGATTATCTGCATCATAAACGGCATAAACACAATCCACCATACCGTATAACTTTGCTATATCCGTATTATAAATATACTTACCAGTAAATGTGACATATTCCTTGTCTTTACAGTAATCAGTTATCTGTTTATAACCATCGTTAGTTTCACCCGCTCCAGCGAACAAAACATTACATCCTATTGTTTTTGCCGAATCCACTAACATTTTCATCTGTTTTAAATAACGAATCCCCCCTATGAAACCAATAGTAAATACACCATCACTTTTCTTTACATATTTTCTTAATGGCTCATCATCTGGAATATTAGGCATAAATATCAATTTATCTTTAGAAATCAAACGATAGTAATGCATGTCGTAAAATTTCTCTGAAGTAACGACTAAATTATCAACATATTTAAACAAATGTACCTCTTGTTTTTTTATTATGTATGTTAAAAATCGAGAAATTGCCGAATGGGGTAATTCAATAAAACATTCCCTCAAGTCTGCTACCTCATATATAATTTTACACCATGATTTTTTTTTGTATCTAGAAGCAATAGACAGAGAATCCAATCCTTCGGTATAGATCATTTCCGGATTGTATTTTTCCAAAAGTCCACCTGCTATTTTAGAATATTTAGAAGATGCTAAAATACGCTGAAATATGTACTTCGATGGAGGAAGATCAATATTAATAATCTCATGAACAACATCGTCATAATATGGTTCATAAACATCCTGTGACGTTCTTCGCACACATATTACAACAACTTCTCCACAAAGTTTAGCCACCCCGATGCGTTTGTTCATTCGAGGATTAGGGATATGAGTAAGCAAGAAAACTGTTTTCATATTATTGTATTACAATCTATAATCTTAAAACATCACTATTATCAAGAATATGTTAAAGAACTATTTAGTAATTATTGATCTCTTAAATAATTACATGGATTCGATGTGTTAAATAAGTTTTATAAGCAAAATTCATTATTCAAGCCATGCGACAAATCTTTATACGAGTATGGTTCTCCTGTTCTAAAAAGCACATATAAAACAAAAAATAACTATGATATAAAAATAACATTCAACTTTCCCGATAATTATCCCTATGAATTAAAACTAATATTCCAATAAATGTACCGAAATTATAACTTATTAAATATGAACCAGAAGCCATAAGAGGAATTACCATCGTCATAAAATATTTAACTAAAATATTTCTTCTATTCTTATCAGATAGCGTATACACATACACCAATTTATATATAAAATAAATGAATAGAATTGACCCTATAATAATTCCCCAATTCAAATATAACTCTAGAATTATATTATGACAATACACTCCCGCTAATATAACTCGATCTCCCCATAACCCCATACCGACAATTGGATTATCCCAAAATTTCTCCATCACTTTATCATAGATATAATCACGACCAGAAGTATAAGTTATATTATCTGATAATAACAAACTCAACGTGCGAGACTGTACTCCAACTCCATCTAACCATTCTAAAAATAAAGGCAAACTACATGCGGATATTAAGGCAAATAACATTATAGGCAAAACAAACCGCCTATTAGCTTGAAAAATATCGTAACACACATACAAAATAAATATGATTGCTGCTCCTCTTGAGCCTAATACTACTATAACAATAAACAAAAATAATGCCGCACACAAAGAATACCATTTTTTTCGAGTGTATAGTGATACGGCAGGCAATAAAAGTCCGTATGATAAACTCATATTATATGTTGTTATAACAAATTTACCACTAAAAAAACTTATCACATAATATACGATCAAAATAACAACACCCCATGATATTTTGTACAGAACTTTTTCTACAACGTCAATACCTGACACGCAAGTCAAACATAATGCACTTGGAATTACCACTGGCAACAAAAAACGAAAAGAATCATACCACAAAAAAAAAGCATTTTGTGGAAATATAATAACGTTACATAACAGAATTATAATCGTTACAATGTAAACAGCAAAAAACAATAACCACTTTCTATAAAAAGATATACCGATAGCAATACTTAAAGGAGCTGCTGTCAACAATATTCTATAAAATGTTGTACTTTCTTCTGCCACATGAAAAATAGACATCATCACATGTTGCATTATTACCAACAAAGATTGTAGCAAAACAGCAAAAACGATATAATTATCTATATTTTTACTCCAATTTCTCATTACAAATCATATATTCAAGCATCTATACGCATTTATAAAGATCTTGTAAATAATCTTTTTACACGCCCCAAGAGTCCCCGATAACGAACAATAATTCTTAAACTAAACTCAAGAACATGCATCTTTTTTAAATAAAGCAAATATCCTAAGTCCTTCTTATCTAACGGATATAATATATTAAACGATTTATCAAAACACAGATATTTAAAAAGAGCTCTATTATAATTTAATTTAACTTGCTTTTTGTACAATTCAGATAAACTATCTCGTAAACACAGATACATTCGCAATTCCCAAGATGAGAGCCGAAAACGATAAACGTCTATTACTGAATTGGCTCGAGTAACAGAACCTTGATTTTTTCTATATACACCTGTTACATCTGGCAAAAAATGAATTTTACCTAACATAGACAAAGAATACCATAATTGTACGTCTCCCATTTTTAAATAGCCTGATTTAAATAAGAAATAATCCGACTCAACTACTTTATGATATAGCTTAGTTCTCACAAGAATAGTCAATGTCTGAATTCTATAATCTTTCAAAATATTTTCAGGCTTAACTCCTAAAGCTTGAATATTACTATTAATTTCAATATCTTTAGAAAGATAAAATTTGTTTTCTTGTTCGTAAAAATAACGAAAAGAAGTGTGTGACATGGAATAATCCAAATGTGTTTCCAGAAAATCAACTTGTTTCTGTAACTTATAAGGATCAATCCAATAATCATCCCCTTCACACATAGCAATATATTTTCCTGTACAAGCAGCACTCATTATTCTACCTAATGAGCCATCATGCTTAGAATATTGATTTTGAGTCTCGTAAATAGGCTTAATTATATTCGGATATTTTTCTGCATATTCACGTATTATAGCAACCGTACCATCCGTAGAAGCATCATCATGAACAACAGCCTCAAATCTAAAATTGGTTTTTTGCATTACAAAACCTTCCAAACATTGTCGAATATAAGGGCCATGATTATATGCTAGACAACGAATTGAAACCATTAATTCGTTATTATCCATTTGATCATTCATCACAAGAAAATATTACAAATAACATTAAGGTAATTACTCAATATTAATACATACAATTAATTATAAAGCACCTTCATATTCCCAAAAACAAATTTATCTCTAAACTCAAAAATGTTTAGTCCAATCCATAAGCTCCACAATTCTCCTCCTTTCATCTGTAGGCTTTTGTCTTTCTCCTATTTTTTTTGCAGGACTTCCAACATATATCCCCCATGGATCAACATCTTTATTAACAAATGCATTCGAACCAATAACTGCACCTTCCCCTATTGTTATTCCTGGCATAATAACACTATTAGCACCTATATAGGCATCATTACAAATAGTAATATCTCCAAATCTTGTAGCATGTACACTTTCTGGAAGATGTTCACTTGTATAATAACCATTAAATTCATAAGTAGAACCTAATATTTTAGTTCCCGGTCCAACAAAACATCTATCACCAATAGAGATATTAGCCCAACCTTCAATTACACACTGCCAGGTTATACAACTATATTTACCTAATTTAAAAGATTCTTTTGCATCAATAAACGTATAATCTAAAATAATTGAATGATCATCAATTTCCGCAAACTGAGGATTAATAATTTTGGCAAGATTATAAATGCGAACATCTTTACCACAATACTTCAACTTGTCTTTAACATTCTCCCCCATGAGTTCCGTATACTTTATTCCTTCCATAACAAATTAAATTTATTAATAATAAATTACAAAAACGGTTGTTAACAAAATATTTTCATTTCAAAATTACAAATACATTACATACACGTAATCCTCAATACAAAAAGCATATTTATTTCTTATCTCTGAATTAGGAAATTCAAAATCTATAAAGCCAATCAAACCTGTACCATTGCGACTTTCCTCCAATTCATCCCCCAAGCCAACATTAATAACTTTTGATATTACATAATTTTCTATTTCACTATCTATATATATACCTGCAAATATCCCATTCTCATGAGGAAAAATTAAATGGTGTGAAATACACTTAGTTTTGCATTCCTGATTTTTATATTCTTCATAATAACTTTTCTCTCCGACACAAGTTGATACTAATAATTTAGTTAAATTAACGCTACTAAATTGTTCGATAAACTCAGGAAGATTTCGTCCACCTTGTCTAGTATTAATCTCTATAACAAAAGGTTCATTTTTATCTGTAAAATATAATTCCACGTTATATTGCCCCAATCTTATGCCTACTGATTTAAAAATTCGACTAAAAACATCCTTAATTGAATCAAAAAACTTATCATTGACATTTAAAGGTCCTGAATATGTCATAGGTATCATTGGAACCTTTGAACTTCTTTGTGTATAAAATATACCATCCCAAATAATATCATCATCTATCACAAAAATATCTCCTTCATAAGTAGTCAGTGAAGGCATAGTAACAAACTCCTCTATTGAAACTTTACCATTCCAAGATAATTTCGCACTCTCCCCAAAAGCATCTTTTATATAGCATTCATCAAATTTATCTACTTTATAAATACCTCTTGAGGCTGAACATTCGCAAGCTTTAATTAGCACTGGCAATTTCATTACCTTTATCCTATCTATAGCAGCTTCACAAGAAGCTACTTCATAATGCTTAGGACTATAAACACCTATTTCTTTTTGCAAAGTTCTAAATCTTGTTTTATCTGCTAACATGTTAACACTATCAACACTATTGCCCGGCAATAAAAGTTTTTCTGACACATAAGCAACAATTGGCATTGCTTGCTCAGAATTTGAAATAATACCATCTACTTGCTCACTAATGGCTATTTTAAGAACTTTATCCTTATCCAAATAATTAATCTGATAATGCTTATCAACAAAAGGAAGTCCTGGATTTGTTAAAGTAAAATCACAATCAACCACATAATAACCTAATTGTTTTGCCATTTTTATAAGTTTTATTTGGTCATTACTGGCACCTAGGATTAAAATTTTTATTGGTTTGGTCATAAGCTCTATCAAACTACTTCTATTTTTAACCATTTACTTGGATTATTTACTATATTCTCAAATTCTTCATAGGAAGAGAATTTTAACACCAACGTTCCTAATGCATTATTTGCTCCTTTAAAAGTATCTACTTTATCACCGAGCTTGACCCACAAATCCTCCTCTATAATATAAGGTCGCATTTCCTCAGAAATATGAAGCCGCTCAAAAATACCATCATTACTAGAATGGAGAATTATTTCTGCCCAATAACCATTATAAGGTTGCTGCTCTATTTTTATCACTTCATCCCCAACTGCTGCACGTACAGCATTAGTAATTAAATCCACACCTGTTGCATGCCTCAACATTTCTGATAAACGATTCCCCCCTCCTCTCGGTGAAACTTCCATAATATAGACTTTCCCATTTTTACCAACCCGAGTTTCAACATTGTAAAGTGAAGTTCTCATATTCAAAAGAGACAATAAACGTTGCAACTCTAATGCCAATTCCATCTCATATTTTCGCCCCATCATTGAAGGCCAACCATAAGCTGAAGGGACAAAGGGATTAGAAGCATTATTATCAAAATATTGTGAAGAAAAAGAAATAAATTTCAACTCCCCATCTACTGAAAAACAATCCGAATCAGAAGAACAGCCAGCTTGCTCTATAAATTCTTCAATAATAACACGTTTGGATATCGAATACTTCATTGCATAATAAAGAGCTTTCTCCAACTGTTCAAAACTATCAACTTTTGTAACCCCCTTACTTCCTGCTGAATCAGTAGGTTTTACTATTACAGGAAAAGGATACCAAGACTTCATAAATAACGCCTCTTCAACAGAAGAAAAGCTCTTTGATTTAGGTACATTAAATCCATGTTCTGCTAAAAAATTCCTAAATCGATCTTTATTTTGTAATATCAAAACTGATTCATACGGATTACCAGGAAGCCCCATCCGTTCTTGCACGTAAGCTGCTGTTACCACTCCCGGATCAACAGCAAATGACATTATCCCATCTATTTGAAGTTTTTGAGCTAAATTTAATACAGCTTCTTTATCAATGATACTCACGTCATAATACGCATCCGAATATTTATGAGCAATATTATCAGGGAAATAATCACAAGTGATCACATAATAGCCTAGCTGGTGGGCAGCCTCTATAACGGGTAAAAGATAACGTAAGCCACCAAGTAACATCAATTTTTTTTGTTCCACATGTTCCATTATTTCACTATTGAATCTAATACTTGCTCCATCTCTTTCATTGTTAATGCATGATGCATTGGTAAACAAATTACACTCTCAGCCATTGTCATTGCACAAGGTAGATTTTCCAATCTTGAACTTTCCAATCCTCGATAAGTTGAAAAAGTACTAATTAAAGGATAAAAATAACGACGACCGAGAATACCACGTTCTTTCATCTTGAAATAAAGATCATCACGTGTCATCCCGTATTGCTCTGCATCAATGAAAATAGGAAAATAAGAATAATTATGTTTTACATTAGGCATATCATCAAAAAAGCGAATACCATAAACCCCACGCAATCCTTCTCTATAACGATTAGCTACTTGCTGACGAACTACAATAGCTTGATCAACATGCTTTAAATTTAATAATCCATAAGCAGCTCTCACCTCATCCATTTTACTATTTATTCCTGGAGCAACGACTTTACTTTCCCCTGCAAATCCAAAATTCTTTAAATAATCAATTCGTTTCTTAGTCTGTTCGTCATGCATAATCAAAGCCCCACCTTCTATTGTGTTATACACCTTAGTGGCGTGGAAACTCAATGTAGACATATCCCCTGCTTTTAATAAAGATTCCCCATTAACCTCAACCCCAAAAGCATGTGCAGCATCATAAATTACTTTTAAACCATATTGATCGGCAATTTCCTGTATCCGTTCCGTATCACAAGGTTTCCCATAACAATGCACTGGCATAATAGCCGTCGTTCTAGGAGTTATGGCCGCTTCTATTCTATTCGGATTAAGATTACAAGTCTCTGGATCTATATCCACAAATACAGGTTTTATACCATTCCACCACAAAGAATGCGTTGTTGCCACAAAACTATACGGAGTAGTTATTACCTCTCCCGTGATTCGCAAAGCTTGTAATGCAGTAATTAAAGGCAATGTTCCATTCGTAAAAAGACTGATATAAGGAACTTTCAAATAATCCGCCAAAGCCACTTCCAATTTTTGATGAAAACAGCCATTATTGGTGATCCACTTACTATTCCAAATTTCCTTAAGCAACAGATTGAATTCCTCTAAATCAGGAAGAAGTGGGGAAGTTACTGTAATTTGTTTATTTTCCTGAATCATATTCATTTAATTATTGTTCCGATGTAATAAATCTATCAACTCCTTCCATTCACGAAATCGTAAACACGAAGCCAATAACAAGTAGTAAAGAACACCCACACAAACACCACAGATCAATTGCACCAAAGCTCCCCAAGACAAGTAATAAAGAAACGTGTATACCACGCCTCCCATGGAAATACTTAATAATAACGTAGGTGTTAAATCTCGCATCTGGCAGACGAAACCGACATGAATCAATTTTCCTGTATAATAAGTATTAATAACCAATGCTATTAAAGAAGAAAAAATAGTTCCCACACACATAGCCATTAATCCCATAGGTATCGTGATACAAAGAATACCAACTCCTATAATTTTCTTTATTATTTCAAGGCGCAAGAAAAGATCTGATCTTCCCTTTACTTGTAACAAGTTAAGATTTATGGCATGAACGGGATACCACATCATACTAAAACAAAGAATTTGTAATAATATAGCTGTAAAAAGCCATTGTTCTTTTAATAACATTAATATCAACGGTTGAGCTACGGCTGCCAACCCCATCATTAACGGAAAAATAACAAACGCCGATAGACGCAAAAAACGTCTATAGACATCAGCCAAGCGATTATCATCATTTTGTATAGAACACAGCACAGGATAAGTAACTCGTTGCATGATTCCGGTCAAATTAGAGGACGGGAAGTCTGAAAATTGTTGTGCTCTCGTGTAATACCCCAAATCAGAAGCAGAAAACACTCGTCCAATCACGATTAAATAAATATTTTTATATATAGTTTCCAGTAAACCAGAAGCTAATAACTTTGAACCAAAACCAAATAATTCTCTAAACGATTTCCATGAATAACACCAAGTCGGTCGCCAACTAGAAAAATACCAAAGAAGTGAAACGTTAATACCCAAATTCAGTAATTGTTGAATAACGATAGACCAAACACCATAACCGTTAGCAGCCATCCCAATGCCGCAACACCCCGATAACAATGCCGCAATTAAAGCAGCCTTGGCTTGCGTCTTAAAATCAACACGAGTTGTTAACAATGCTCTTTGTACTACCACAAATGAATTTACGAACACACTAATCCCGATCACCCGCATGATTAACACCAGAGAGGGTTCTTTATAAAAACTAGCAATTAAGGGAGCACAAACAAAAAGTAGCCCGTACAGAATAACACCTATCCCTATATTAAAATAAAAAACCGTTGAGTTATCCACCTCTGTTCGATCTTGCTTACGAATAAGAGCTTGAGAGAATCCACTGTCTATTAATGATTGAGATACAGCCAGAAAAATTGTTAACATCCCAACTAAACCGTAATCATCAGGCGTTAACATTCGAGCCATAATAATCATGACAACAAATTGTATCCCTTGCACAGAAAAACGTTCAAGAGAACTCCAAATAATTCCGCGAAAAGTTTTTTGCTTCAAAGATTCCACCCTATTTTATTTTTATCAATCTTAAAATTTAAGCATTCATCCCCCTCTATAAACCGCCCATTATGAATTTTTATACCCGCCACAATTGCTTACATTTTTTCAATTATCCTTCAAACGGCTACTTTTGATACTAACCAACGCCACATTTTCCAATGAATACATCGCTTCTAATTAAATTTATTACCTATCCGTTCACAAGCCTTCCCATCTCCATAAGGATTTACAGCTTCACTCATTATTCCATAGTAATCTTGATCATCTAACAAACGAGAAACTTCTCTCATAATTCTATTATAGTCGGTTCCCACCAATTTCACAGTTCCCGCCTCCAACGCTTCCGGCCGTTCCGTTGTATCTCGCATCACGAGCACCGGTTTTCCTAATCCCGGAGCCTCTTCTTGAATTCCACCACTATCCGTTAATACAATTGTCGATTTCTCCATCAAATACACGAAACTCAAATACTCCAAAGGCTCGATAAAAAACATATTCTCTAATCCCGACAAATCTTCACCAAACACTTCATGTATCGGTTTTCTGACATTAGGATTCAAATGCATCGGGTAAACAAAATCCACATCCGGATATTTTTCCGATAATGTCTTTATCGCTTGACACATACTAATAAATCCATCTCCAAAATTCTCCCTTCTATGCCCGGTAATCAAAACTAATTTCTTACCATCATTCAAACGATCCACGTCATACCCTGCCTTTACCAAGGCACAATTCAAGCCAAAATCTAACGTTTTATCATTCTTTATCCTATCAACAACCATGTATAAAGCATCAATCACAGTATTTCCAGTCACGGTTATAGACTCCTCTTTAATTCCTTCATCCAACAAATTCTGACGACTTAACGGAGTTGGAGCAAAATGATACGTTGCAATTCGTCCTGTGATTTGTCGATTCATCTCCTCCGGCCACGGGCTGTAAATATTGTGTGTTCGTAATCCGGCTTCAACATGTCCCACGGGTATCTGCTGATAAAAAGCCGCCAAAGCTGCTGCGGTTGAAGTAGTTGTATCCCCATGTACCAATACCACATCGGGTTGCGTTTCTTTCAACACATCACGCATCCCGGTCAAGACCCGTGCTGTCACGTCATATAAATCTTGCCCTTGCTTCATGATATTCAAGTCATAATCAGGCTCGATTTCGAATATATGAAGTACTTGATCCAACATTTCCCGATGCTGACCTGTCACACAAACAATAGTCTGGAATTGTTCCGGATATTTCTGGAACTCTTTTACCAAGGGTGCCATTTTTATAGCTTCAGGACGGGTCCCAAAAACCAACATTACTTTTTTCACGCTTATTTTTTATAGATTCCACAAAAATCAAGAATTACTTTCTCATCTGTCCAAGGTAATTCTCTGAACACATCGTGAGCCACCAACATTACCACGATATCCGCCTGCTCGTAAGCTTCTTTATAATTGGTTAATTTAAATACCTTATGCTCGTTCACATTCGGCTCAACCACGAGTATATCCGCATTACTACACCCCTGCATTACCTTCGTCGTGATATATTTAGCCGGAGATTCACGTAAATCATCAATATTCGGTTTGAAAGCCAACCCCATCATGGCGATAACAGGCGTACGATGATGTTTTAATTGAAATTTAAGCATCTCGTTCTGTACTTTTTCAGCACACCAAAAAGCTTTATAATTATTAATTTCTCGGGCATCAGCAATAATTTTAGACTCTCTCGGGAAATCTGCCGTGATAAAATAAGGATCAACAGCGATACAATGTCCCCCGACACCACATCCCGGTTGCAGAATATTCACGCGGGGATGCTTGTTAGCCAAATTAATCAATTCCCACACGTTAATTCCCGCTTTATCACAAATTAAAGAAAGCTCATTAGCAAAAGCAATCTGCACATCACGAGAAGAGTTCTCGGTCAACTTACACATCTCTGCCGTACGAGCATTGGTACAATGCAAAGTACCTTGAACAAATTGTGAATAAAAAGCAATTGCTTTTGTTGTTGATTCCTCGTTAATTCCTCCAATCACCCGATCATTATGGACTAACTCATAGATCACATTCCCAGGCAATACCCGTTCTGGACAATAAGCAATATATATTTTATCCCGTAATTCCGGACGTTCCGTGTAAATCAAATTCATCATCTTTTCTGTTGTTCCCACCGGAGACGTTGACTCGATTACATACAAATCATTCTCTTTTAGCAAAGGCAACACGGCTCGTGTAGCCGCTTCCACGTAAGAAATATCCGGTTCATGATTTCCTTTGAAAGGTGTCGGAACAACCATAAAATAAGCCTCACTAACTTCCGGTTTCAAAGAAGCTTTTAACAACCCTTTTTCCACCACTTCCTGAAGATATTCCTCCATTCCGGGTTCTATGATATGCAATTTTCCTTGATTAGTTAGAGCAACAACTTCCGGATTTATATCCACTCCAACAACTTCAATCCCGTGTTTTGCGGCAATAATCGCCGTGGGCAAGCCAATATAGCCTAACCCCATAAAACAAGCTTTCATAAATTATTTTTAGATTAATGAATATTCCTTTAACGCTAAATTGTCAAAGCATAATGTTGAAACCGTCAAATCTTTACTATCAATATCTTTCCCAAACTGCTTCCAAAACTCTTCTTCAAGCATCAACATATTTTTTACCTTTTCATGTTTTTCTTCCCCAATGATATTCTCGTAAAATTCTTCTGCCCGATACCAATTCCATCTATTTTCCAATGGTTCTTCAACAGATTTATTGAAAATTTCCGTTCCCCTCTCCTTGATAATCTCCCCCGCCAACTCCGCACACCTCTCCTCTCCCGTGAAATAGTAACAGCTACACAACAACCGACATATTTCCAGAGTCCGACAAGGCAACACGATCTCATCACCCCCTTCCGGTGATATGATCCCATAAGCGGCATCCAACGCAATATCCAGAAAATCCATATCGGAATAGGTCAAATAAGTTTCCATCAAGTCGGCAACATACCCCACTCGATCTTCCAATGCAATAGACTGATCTTGTATCAAATCCGCTAACTCCCCTGCTATTTCCCGAATCCGTTCATGGATGTCCCACTGGCTACCATACACTTCTTCCAGCCAAGGATTTACCCTTACCATTGAATAAACCGATAAATACCCGTGCAATAAACCGGACAATGCAGACGAGGGGAATTCCTCGATTGGAATATCCGATAATTTTTTGTACAAATCATTAAGATTCATCGCCACAATCGCTATTTAATTTTTTCTAAGAAAGAACCGGGGATATATGACGTGGCAATAGAAACCACGCCTTCCAGTTTCACGATCACTCGTTTATGTCCTTTAATCCGAATTAATTCGCCCTCAAGACCGATCAACGGGCCTTTGATTACTCGTACTCGGTCACCACGCTTTAATTCTTTATTGATTACCTCAACTGTACTATCCGAGAAATCGAGCAAGAACATGAAATCCCGCATTTGTTTATCGGGAACAACCAATAAATGACGAGTTGCCAAATCTTTTAAATATACAACATTTATACCTTGCTCGTTCACTAAGGAATAAGCGGTCACTTTATCGGTTTTGATAAAAATCAAATGAGGAATAAGTAGCACTCGCACATGCTTTTTCCCAGAAGGAGTTTCTCGTACTTCGTCCCGCATGGCCAAGTAGTTCTCCACTCCCATCCCGTCTAATCGTTTCTTGATTGTCATCTCCTGGTTGATTTTGGTGTACGCCGCAAACCAGTACAACTTTCTTTCTACACTTGACATGCTTAAAGTTTATCGTCTTCGGATATTTCTCGTGATTGGTTACAAAAAGAAAATAGGAAAAACGTCCGGACACACTTCGTGCATTGACCTTTTTACATTAGGAATTTACGTTTTTACCATATGCCCCACTTATCATCCTTAAACAGGTACAACTTGTGAGAACTGTCTTTTCTCGGGGAAACCGATCCTTTCAATTATTTGTCACAAATGAACACACGCCAATTTGTTTCAAAAATTGCAATCAATCCGAAAAACTATCCGATTAATGCGTTGCAAATATACCAAATTTTCGGATTACGCAAATTCAAGAGCAATTATTTTTCTTTTTATAGAATCGCTCTAAAATATATTTCAACTATAAAAAAGGAGCAGTCCCAAAAGTAATCTTTGGGACTGCTCCTTTCTAACGATATCGAAATCTAGTATAATTCTTGGAATAATTCAAAGAATGCCTGCGGATGCAAACAAGCGGGACATACTTTCGGGGCTGCCGGTCCCTCGTGGATATAACCGCATTTGCGACAATACCATCTCACGGTTTGCGGACGTTCGAATACCAAATTTTCTTGCAGATTGGATAACAATTTACGGTATCTTGTCTCGTGATTTTTTTCGGCCTCGATGATCATTCTGTACATCACGGAGATATCCTTGAATCCTTCCTCTTCCGCGACTTTGGCAAATTCGGGATACAAGTGATGCCATTCGTCATATTCTCCCTCGGCAGCTTCAATCAAATTAGAAGCCGTGTCGGCAATAATACCCGCGGGATAAGCCGCCGTAATCTCTAACATACCACCTTCCAAACGACTGAAGAAGCGTTTAGCATGAGTTTCTTCCTGCAATGCCGTCTCGTAGAAAATACCGGCGATCTGTTCGTAACCTTCTTTCTTGGCTACTTTGGAGAAAAACGTGTAACGATTTTTTGCCTGAGACTCCCCGGCAAATGATTTCAATAAATTGACTTCCGTCATGGAACCTTTAACATTTTTTGCCATAGCTTTTTCCTTTTCTATACGAAAAGAAAAAGTTGCAAGTTACAGGTTGACAGGTTGCAAGTTCAAATATAGTTTGTTTCTAAATAACCCGCAACCCGCCAATTTGCAACATATCACCGGAAAGGTAGTTCCCGGTGGTATAAATACCATTCACATTTACGCATTTTCATCCTTTAGTTCTCGTTCATTAAAATATAATTTTGTAACCATAGAAATTTATGGAGAATAAATTTTCACACAACAATTAGATATGTCTGAGATATTAAACAAATTACGTGAAGATATTCACTTCATTGAGGGGATGAACAGCTGTATGAATTGCGGGGTATGCACCGCCATTTGTCCGGCCGCGGAATTCTATAATTACGATCCCCGGGTGATCGTGGAAACCGTACAAAGAGGAAACGAGGAAGAGATAGAGAAATTACTGAAAGGAGAAACTATCTGGTATTGCGGGGAATGTATGTCATGCAAAACACGTTGTCCTCGTTGTAATACTCCCGGACTGATTATCATGGCGTTGCGTAAGGCTTCGCAGGAACTGGGCTATTTCGTTTACTCTGAAAAAGGACGCCAGCAATACGCTTTAAAGCACGTGATCGGGGAATCCATTCTGGCTAGGGGCTACTGCGTGACACCCGACCTCGTGAAGCCGGAGATGCATCCGGAACAGGGGCCAGTGTGGGAATGGATTTACGAACATTTGGACGACGTGTACGAACGCATGCACTCGAATTATCGCAAACCGGGAGCGGGCGCCCTTCGGGAAGTAGATAATGAAAGCATGGAAGAGTTAAGAAAGATTTTCGACGTTACCGGCGGTACGGACTTTCTGAACAATATAGACCAATGTTCTCAACGCGAGGCAAACAAAGAAAAGGTTGATTTGGAAGAAGCCTATTTCTTGAAAACATACATGGAGAACACGGGAGAACATCAATAATGCAATTGAAAATTGAAAATGCAAAATTGAAAATGAATCCCCAATTTAAAATCTAAAATTTAAAATCTAAAATTGGAAGATGAATTTAGAGGGAAAACAACAGATATGGAATGATTATCAGAAAGAGATCGCGGATGATCATTATTTCTACGCGAGGAGTTGTATCCGGCAGACGTTCTTCCCGGGTTCGGAATGGGCGTATTTGGACATCATGAAGAACAGACTGGGTAAAGATATCATCGACGACCCGCGCCACACGACATGTACCGGGATCGGGTATCATTCCGATATTGTTCCGGCGGAAACGATCATGACCGTGGTGGCACGCCACTTCGCACTGATGACAGAAGCAGGATACGAGAACATGACTCCCTCGTGCATTACCTCTTTCGGAATATATACAGAGATTCTGGAAACGTGGGAACACCATCCGGAAATTGAAGAAAAGATCCGCGAATACTTGTGGAAAGCTACGAAACGGGAATTCAAGAAACCGAAAAATCTGGCACACACCTCGGATATCGTCTATAAATTCAGAAACGAAATTGCCGAGCAATCCAAACACAAACTGGTGGACGTCCACACGGGAAGACCGCTAAGAGGGGTCGACCACATCGGGTGCCACTACTCCAAAATGTTCCCCACGAAAGGGATCGGGGGAGCTGAATTTCCCGCCGTACTGTCCGGGTTAATCTACGCGTGGGGCGGCGACGTGATTGATTACCCGGAAAGAAGACACTGTTGCGGGTTCGGTTTCCGTCAATACCTTGTTATGGCAAACCGGGGATACTCCGTGGCGAACTCGAAAAAGAAATTCGAATCCATGCAACCGTATCAACCCGACTTTATCGTGGCTAATTGCCCGGGATGCGCCATGTTCATGGATAAATGGCAATACACTATCAGTGAAATGGAAGGCACCACCTACGGGCAGGACGGGTACGGCATTCCCGTGCTGACCTACGAGGAACTTGCCGCGTTGGTATTGGGTTACGATCCGTGGGAAATCGGCTTGCAGATGCACCAAGTATCCGTGGAACCCTTGTTAGACAAGATGGGAATCCCTTACGATCCGGACGCAAAATACAAAAACGCACGAGGGGAAAACATAGGCACCCCGAAATGTCCCACGTACTTGAGAGTTGCAAATTTATAATGTTAAACCGCAAAATTGAAAAAAGAACCATGAAGTCATTCATTTTCAATTTTCAATTTTCAATTTTCAATTGAATACATGGCAAAAGTCATCATCATCGGTGGAGGTCCGGCAGGCTGTGAGGCAGCACACCAATTGGCAAATCAAGGTGTCGAAGTAGAGTTGGTCGAGAAGAACAACGAAACAGGTGGCAACTTGAATAATTGGTATCAATTGTTCCCCGACCGCAAATACGCTAAAGATTTAAACACGATACTAAAAAGACACTTGGAACACCCGAATATCCGGCTTCATCTCGGGATGGAACCAACCAACATCGAGAAAGATAAAAACGGGAAATTCAACGTTCCCCTGTCAGACGGAAGCCTCTTGGAAGGTGACTCGCTTTTGGTCGCTACCGGATTCAAAACATTCGATGCCCGGCGAAAAGAAGAATACGGGTACGGGATATACGAGAACGTCATCACTTCCGTAGAATTGGAAAACATGTTCTACAATCACGCCATCACGATGGCTGACGGACATACCCCGAAACGGGTTGGAATCATCCATTGCGTGGGTTCCCGTGACGAAAAGGTATGTAATTACCACTGTTCCAAACTCTGCTGTATCACGGGAGTGAAACAAGCTATCGAGATACGGGAATTGTTACCTGAAGCAGAAATCCTCTGTTTCTACATGGACATGCGTATGTTCGGTCCGGGATACGAGGAAATGTACCGCGATGCCCAAGAGAAAAATAACATCAAATTTATCCGCGGGCGATTGTCCGAGGCCGCCGAGAATATGCAAAAACAACTGCAAATCAAAGTCGAAGATACACTTGTCGGGAAACCGTTACGGATGGCGTTGGACATGATGATATTGTTGGTCGGCATGGAATCCTCGGAAGGCACCCGTCAGACCGCGGAAAAATTAGGTTTGAATCTAGCTCCAAACGGATTTATCCAGTCACAAGACCCGCACTACCGGAATAACTTCACCAACATGGAAGGCGTCTTCGTGGCAGGATGCGGAAGTGCCCCGATGAACCTGACCGATACGCTGGCAGATGCCCGCTCTGCCGCGAGTTCAATAACACAATACTTAAATAATTTATGATTTAGAATTAAAAACGCAAAAAGCGTCAGCCCGTGTGGTTGGAATCTTAAATCTAAAATTTAAAATCTAAAATTAAAAGGGTATGATAAATTTCTGGGGATATAGCATATCGGAAACGAGGAGTATCAATTACGACAGAAACGACAAGGCGATGACAGAATACATTGCCAAGACCGTCCCGAGCA
Source organism: Butyricimonas sp. DFI.6.44 (assembly GCF_022132345.1). Lineage (NCBI taxonomy): Bacteria > Pseudomonadati > Bacteroidota > Bacteroidia > Bacteroidales > Odoribacteraceae > Butyricimonas > Butyricimonas sp. DFI.6.44. The sequence continues at coordinate 177,598 of NZ_JAKNJD010000007.1, forward strand.
GCAAGCTCTGCATCGGTTGCGGGGGATGTACTGCCGGTTGTACCGCCGGGAACCTCACGAACTTCAACATCCGTAAAGTGCAAATGCTCATGAAACGGGGTGAAACGAAAGACACCAAAGAGCAACTGCAAAAATGTATGCTGTGCGGGAAGTGCATGCTAGTATGTCCAAGAGGCGTGGAAACCCGAAAAATGATACTCGAAATGCTGAATTTCATAAGAAATAACCATAAACTAGAAGATTGAAGCTATGTACTACGACCATTTTGTCCTACCTTTCACGATTGGGCTTATAACGCTACTGGTCTACTTGTGTATCAAATACTACAAGTGGATTAAGAGTTTTCCCAAGGAGGAACGCAAGAAAATCCGTAAAGGGTTATTCTCCTTGCAAACGATTCGTTCCGGGTGGGAAATATTCCGGGAGAGTTTGCTACATCACAATATATTCAAAACCAACCCGATGCTGGGTTACATGCACATGACCTTCGCTTTCGGTTGGTTTCTGCTGATAGTTGTCGGGAAAATCGAGTCCATGATATACCATACCAGTGCATTTAATCCCCCCTATTTTGCCATCTTTTTCCGGTATTTCCACCCGGCTAATGAAACCTTCCCTTACAGCGAAACTTTTGCATTCTTGATGGATTTAATCCTGCTATTCTTGTTAATCGGCATAGGATTAGCTGTTACCAAGCGATTCTATTCCCGCCTTTTCGGGATGAAGAAAACAACCAAACAGAGAGCGTACGACTTATTGATACTGACCGTACTCTGGTTGATTTTCCCGGTACGATTTCTTGCCGAAAGTTTCACGAGCGGTTTGAATGGCGGGGGAAGTTTTCTCACGTATAACGCGGGAAACTTCTTTAGCGGCTTCCTCCCGTTGGAACACCTATCCTATCCGGCATGGTGGGTTTATTCATCCCTTCTCGGGTTATTTTTCTTGTTATTACCCTTTTCGCGCTATATGCACATTCCCACGGAAATGGTATATATTTTCTTGAAGAACTGGGGAGTAAAACAAGGTAGAGAATACAACGGGTTCAGTAAAATACAAGTCAACTCCTGCTCCCGTTGCGGAATCTGTATCAACACGTGTCAATTGAACAGCTCATGTGGTATCAATGACACGCAACCGGTCTATTTCTTACGCCGTATTCGTAATCACGAACCACTCTCTCAACAAGCCGAAGATTGCTTGATGTGCGGTCGTTGCGAAGAATCATGCCCCGTGGGAATCAATTTGAACGCCATCCGGCAAAGTCAACGCCCGGATACCATTCGTGTGACGAAAGACACGTACACTTACGTGCCACAACCGCAAGTAAAAACGGCGAAAGTAGCTTACTTTGCCGGTTGTATGAGTCACCTCACTCCCGGAATTATCAAATCCATGCAGCAGATATTCGCGAAAGCTAACGTCGATTACTCGTTTATTGACGAAAAAGCCGGAGTCTGTTGCGGACGCCCGTTAGCTCTTTCGGGAAATTGGCAAGCAGCTCAAGTTGTTATGGACAAAAATCAGGAAATGATCGAGGCGTCAAACGCCGATATACTTGTCACCTCCTGCCCGATATGCTACAAAACCTTCAAAGAGGATTATACCTTGAAGGCAAAAGTGATGCATCACACGGAATACATCGAAATGCTACTTCGGAACGGGCAACTAAAGGTCAACAACATGGATCTGAAAACCGTGTTCCACAATCCTTGCGAATTGGGACGAGGAAGTCGGATCGTGAGTGCCCCGGAAAACGTGTTGAATCAAGTAAGTTACAAGATAACAACCGTGTACGACGGCAAAAAATCACTTTGTTGTGGTGGCAGCCTAGCAAACACGGCTATCGATTCCAAACAAAAAACAAAAATCAGCGGGGACACGGTAAAAGCTTACGCCGCTTATCATCCGGATGTAATCGTAACGGCATGCCCGCTATGCAAGAAAACATTAAGCAAAACTTCAACCGAGATTCCGGTTCGAGATATAGCGGAACTGGTCGCAGAAGCATGAAAAAAGCCGCAATTGCGGCTTTTTTCATGCTCTAATCATCAAGCTCAACCTTAACTCCTTCAATCTGTTCAACATTCAAATCGCTCTCGTTACTATTCGACGCAATATCATAATGCGGAAGAGGATTTTTCTGTAACTCAATATTCTGTTCCCGGTGTACAAACACATCCATTGCCAGATAAAGAGCGTTACGCATTCCTTGCTCATCACCTATATTCTGTCCTACGATATCATAACCGGGCTCCGTCAAGGAGGTAGAACAAATCACGGGAAGTCCGGCTACATAACAAGCGGCACTTTCTTCATCTATTGCCTTAAACGCTGCCACTCCTTGATCGTAATACATTGCGAGAACGGCATCAAACTTCTCGTACATCTTCTCGGAGAAGAACCTATCGGCGGAGAATGGGCCTATTGCCATGATTCCCTCTTGCCGAGCCTGCTCGATAGCCGGCACGATAACATCTATCTCTTCATCACCATTCTGTCCGCAGTTCACTTGAGGATTCAAACCCAACACGGCAATTTTAGGTTTTGATATCGTGAAATCAATTCTCAATGTATCATCCAACAACATCAATTTTTTCAAGATATTCTTCCGTGTAATCTGGTGAGGTACATCACGTAATTTTGAATATTCCGTCACGAATCCCATTTTCATCTTCTCGCTCACGAAAAGTGACATAGCCTCGGAAGTATTATAACGTTTTGACAAATATTCTGCCAAAGAATTTGCCTCTTCCTTTAGAAAACTTTCCGGTCCTTGAGGAGCCAACGTCAACACGTCAATCTCGTTACGCTCCAACTGATCCAGAGCGTATTTTAAAGCAATCATCGAGGCTTGATCCGAATCAGGAGTCTCCTTACCTAAATCCACTTTCACGTTGTCATCCACACAATTGATAATATTAGATCTTTTCCCGTTCGCCTCTCTAGGTTCCCGAATCGTGTTCAAATTAAAATTCTCCACGTTTAATACCTTCCGGTAGTAGGCAGCCACTTTGGGCGACCCGTATAGAATAGGAACACACAACTCACAAATCCGGTTCTCTGCCAACAGTTTTATGATCAATTCATAAGATATTCCGTTTACATCTCCATGCGTGATACCTACATTTAATCTATTTTCCATATTATACAATATTTCATTTGCACAAAGATAATGAAATAGTTCATAAAGTTTATAAGGTTCATAAAGTTTATAAAGTATAACTCCCTAACGTAGGCTTTACCTACGGCAGCAGAACTGCCGATAAACTTTGCCCGAAGGATACCCGTTACTTTATGAACCTTAAAAACCTTATAAACTTTAAAAACGAAAGGGGCGTTAAGCCCCTTTCTATCTATTCTCTATCTCTTCTTTCCGGTCTCGGACCTCTGTCATGGCGAGGACCTCTATCCTGTCTTGGGCCGCGGTCTTGACGCTCTCCGCGATCCTGACGATCACCACGGGGACGATCGTTTTGTTGCTCCATCCCTTCAGGTTTCGGAAGTAACACTTTCCGAGAAAGTTTGAACTTACCGGTTTTAGGATCTATATCGATCAATTTCACGCGAACCTTATCACCTTCTTTCAAGGCATCTTCCACTTTTTCAATACGTTTGTGATCGATTTCAGAAACGTGCAGCAATCCGTCTTTACCGGGCATGAATTCAACGAAAGCACCGAATGCAGTGATCGTTTTCACGACACCTTCATAAACTTCCCCAACCTCCGGCTTGCTAGCGATAGCTTTGATACGGGCAACCGCGATCTCGATAGCCTCGGCGTTGCTGGCAGAAATATCCACGATACCTTGATTACCCACTTCCTCGATAACGATAACGGCACCGGATTTCTCTTGAATATCTTGAATAATCTTTCCACCGGGACCAATGATAGCACCGATCTGGTCTTTATCCACCGTGAGAGTCACCATACGCGGAGCGTGCGGTTTCAACTCCGGACGAGGCTCAGGTAAGGTTTCTTTGATAATATTCATGATATGCAAACGTCCCTGTTTTGCTTGCTCCAAAGCTTTCTCCAAAATCTCGTAAGGAAGTCCGTCAACCTTGATATCCATCTGGGTAGCGGTGATTCCATCCACGGTTCCGGTTACCTTGAAGTCCATATCCCCCAAGTGATCCTCGTCACCCAAGATATCCGACAACACGGCATATTTTTCATTATCGGTAATCAATCCCATTGCGATACCCGTTACCGGTTTCTTGATTGGAATACCGGCATCCATCAATGCCAATGTTCCGGCACACACGGTAGCCATGGAAGACGAACCGTTAGATTCCAAAATATCCGAAACGATACGCACGGAGTAAGGATAACCATCCGGCAACATACGCTTCAACGCGCGGTGAGCCAAATTCCCATGACCTATTTCACGACGTCCCACACCACGAGAAGCCTTTGCCTCACCCGTGGAGAACGGCGGGAAATTATAGTGCAACAAGAATTTTTCTTTTCCTTGTTCCGTGGCCTCATCAATAATCTTTTCATCGAGTTTGGTTCCCAAAGTAACGGTAGCCAATGCCTGTGTTTCACCGCGAGTAAAGATAGATGACCCGTGAGGTCCGGGTAGAGGACCTGCCTCACACCAGATAGGACGAATCTGCTCGGTAGTACGACCGTCCAGACGCAATCCCTCGTCCAAAATCATTCTACGTACAGCTTCTTTCTCCACGTCATGATAATAACGACCGACAAGCATCTTCTTCTCCTCTCTTTCCTCTTCCGGAAGAGATTCCAAATACTCATCTTTCACTTGCGTGAACAATCTCTCGCGCAAATGTTTATCCGCGTTGCACTGGCGTGCCATAGCGTAAGCCTTATCATAGCATTTAGCCCAAATATCTTTACGAAGTTCCTCGTCATTCACTTCGTGACAGTAAACCCGTTTCTCTTTACCGACAGCCGCAGCCAATTCCTCTTGCACCCGACAATGCTCTTTTATTGCCTCATGAGCGAAGATAATAGCCTCCAGCATCTCTTTCTCGGACACCTCGTTCATCTCACCCTCCACCATCATAATATTCTCGTAAGTAGCGGCAACCATAATATCCAAATCAGCCGTCGCCAACTGGCTTCTGGTCGGGTTAATCACCAACTCGCCATCCACACGGGCTACACGAACTTCGGAAATCGGTCCGTGGAAAGGAATATCACTCACGGCAATAGCGGCAGATGCTGCCAATCCTGCCAAACAATCCGGCATCGTCTCGGCATCGCCCGAATACAATGTTACCTGCACGAAAGTCTCGGCATGGTAATCATCCGGGAACAAGGGACGCAACGCGCGGTCTATCAAGCGGGATACCAGAATCTCGTAATCGGAACTTCTTCCCTCCCTGCGAGTAAATCCTCCCGGGAAACGTCCCAGAGAAGCGAACTTTTCTTTATAATCCACGGACAAAGGCATAAAGTCCACGTCCGGACCTGCATCCTGTGCAGAAACAACCGTAGCCAGAAGCATCGTATCGCCCATCTTCAACATAACAGCCCCATCGGCTTGTTTGGCGAGCTTCCCGGTCTCTAGCGTAATTACCCTACCATCTTTCAGGGTAATGCTTTTTTCAATTACATTCATAGAAATAATAATACTGTTAAAATATAAAACATTTTAACGGAATTCTTTAAGATAAAAGGAGGAGGAGGGGAGGATTTTAATAAAAAGACGCTCCGGGTAACCCGGAGCGTCCGGTATGTAATTACTTACGTAAATTCAATGCTTTCACGATAGCACGATATCTCTCGATATCTTTCTTCTTCATGTAATCAAGCAACGCTCTACGTTTTCCAACCAATTTAATCAAAGATCTTTGAGTAGCGAAATCTTTGTGGTTTTTCTTTAAATGCTCGGTCAAATGAGCGATACGGTAGGAAAATAAAGCTACTTGTGACTCAACAGAGCCGGTATCTTTATTAGACTTCCCGTACTGTGAAAAAAGTTCTTCTTTCTTTTCTGATGTCAAATACATGATGTTCAGTTCTTTAAATTTAAAAATTATTTTAACGCTGCAAAGATACACTTTATTCCGACATCAAACAATCTTTTCCATCCCTTTTTGTATTTTTGTACTCAAAATTACAACGACATGAGCAGAAAAGGGAAAACACTAATATACTTCATCATGCTATTCATTCCGGCTCTCGCGTTCGGACAGAAAGCCAAGATCGCGTTCGAGAAAAACACGATCGACGCAGGTCTGGTACAGGAAACCGGAGGAAAAATCACGTATAACTTCAAATTCGTGAACAAGGGCAAAGCACCGTTACTAATAAAATACGTGGAAACGACTTGTGGATGTACTGTTCCAAAATGGAACCGCCGTCCGATCCTGCCACAGGACAGCGGAACCATCTCCGTGGTCTTCAACCCGAAAGACCGTCCCGGTACCTTCTCCAAGAAAATTATCGTGTACACCAATGGTAACCCGCCCAATCTTGTCTTAAAATTAAACGGAGAAGTCGTGGGCAAACCCGCAGACATAGATAAAGAATATCCCTTCACAGCGGGAGAGTTACGCGTCAACACGGACACCATCTCCATAAACCAATTAAAAACAAAACAACAAATCGTGAATATGATCAATACCGGCAAAAAAAATATATCCATTACATCCATCGTCAAACCCGACTACCTAGAAGTAGATTACACCCCCTTCACCATGGAGAAAGGAATGATCGGCAACCTCATCATCCGCTACACCGGAAACGAGAACACCGCGTTCTCTCCCGCCGATCGACTTGTAATCCAAACCAGTCAAGGCGAGAGCTTCAACTTCTCCCTTGTTTATTAATCATTTTCAATTTTGCATTTTCAATTTTCAATTAGTATGGTTTATCCTGAAAATTTCGAGACAAAAATAAAATTCGACAAAATAAGACAACTTATCAGCAACAACAGCCTGAGTGACATGGGACGTGAACTGGTAGACAATATCACGTTTTCATCCGACGCGGACTGGATTCGCACCTCACTCTCCGAAACGGCGGAATTTATACGCATCTGTCAGGAAGAAGAGAATTTCCCGGTATCTTATTATCACGATGCCCGTCCTTTTCTCGCTCGCGTAAGAGTCGAAGGGCTATTTCTGGAAGTAAACGAACTGGTAATACTAAAAAACTCGCTGGAATCATTGAACGCCATTACCCGTTTTTTCAACAACAAACAGGAACAATACCCTTCACTGGTCGCTCGTGCCGGGGACATACGTGTATTCCCGTATATATTGCAGCGTCTGGATTCCATCGTTTCCAAATTCGGCACGATAAAAGACTCCGCCTCCCCTGCCCTCGCAAATATCCGGCATAGTATCACAAAAAAACAATCCGGAATATCCCGCCGCATGCAAGCCTTATTGCAGAAAGCACAGGAAGAGGGCTGGGCAGACAAAGACACGAACATATCCATCCGTGACGGCAGAATGGTTATTCCCGTTCCCGCCGCCTACAAACGAAAAATAAACGGTATCGTGCATGATGAATCGACAACCGGAAAAACATCATATATCGAACCCACGGAAATCATCGAAACCAACAACGAGATCCGGGAGTTGCAGCTAGAAGAAAAACGGGAAATCACCCGTATCCTCCGCCAGTTCGCGGATGACATACGTCCCTATATCGACGACTTGATCCCGGCATACGATTTCATGGCTTTCGTGGACTTCGTTCGCTCGAAAGCACTTTTCGCCATTCGGGTAAACGCCATCGTACCCGTTTTCGAGAATCGTCCCGAGATGTTATGGTACAAGGCAAAACATCCCCTGTTATACCTTAGTTTAAAAGCCAACGGCAAGGAAGTCGTACCTCTGGATATCGAGCTCAACAAGGAACAACGTATCGTCCTAATCTCCGGCCCTAACGCCGGGGGTAAATCCGTTTGTTTGCAAACCGCCGGACTCTTGCAGTACATGTTCCAATGCGGCATTCCCGTACCCGTGGAAGAATCAAGTAAATTCGGGATATTCCGCAAGATACTTATTGACATGGGTGACGAACAATCACTCGAAAACGATTTGAGTACGTATAGCTCCCATCTGGTGAACATGAAAAATTTCGTGCGTTACGCGTCAGACGATACATTAATCCTAATCGACGAGTTCGGAACGGGCACGGAACCCATGCTGGGAGGAGCCATTGCCGAAGCAATACTGAACGCTTTGAACCAGAACCAAGTGAAAGGAGTTATCACTACCCACTACACTAACTTGAAGCACTTTGCCTCCTCTGCCCCGGGCATCGTGAACGGTGCCATGCTATACGATTCCCACCGGATGCTTCCCTTGTTCCAATTGGAAATCGGCAAACCGGGTTCCTCTTTCGCGTTCGAGATAGCCAAGAAGATAGGACTCCCGAAGGAGATTCTCGACGATGCCGCCGGCAAAATCGGGGAAGACAGGGTCAACTTCGACAAGCACTTGAAAGAAATTCTACGGGACAAACGGTACTGGGAAGAAAAACGGAAACGCATTCACGACAACGAAAAACGCCTTGAAGAAGTGCTGGAGCGTTACAAGAAAGAACTGGATGATGCTTCCAAATTAAGAAAAGAGATTATCAAAGAAGCGCAGGAAAAAGCAAAGGAAATCATATCCGGTGCGAACAGCACGATAGAGAGAACCATCCGGGAAATCAAGGAAAGCCAAGCAGAAAAAGAGCAAACGAAATTGGCAAAGGCTGCCTTTGAAGAAGAAAAACAACGCCTCCTCGCGGAAGAACAAGGCGAAGAAGAACGTCTTCAAAAGAAAATCGAGAAACTGAAGAACCGGGAAAAGAAACGTCAAGAACGGGGAAAACAACCGCAAACCGCCACGCCGGAACAAGAAACCCGAAAAACACTCGCACTCAATAAAGGAGATCTCGTGCAACTCGACAATAAAGCTATCGGCGAAATTATCGAAATCAATGATAAAAGCGCCGTGATTGCCCTAGGCGGACTGATGACAACCGTGAAAACGGAACGTCTAACAAAAGTATCCAACAGCGTGGCAAAAAAAATAGCACAAAGCAAGCCGCGGCAAAGCACCTCGTCCTATCTGGAAAACATCAGCCAGAAACGCATGGACTTCAAGCCGGAAATTGACGTCCGCGGATTGCGGGGGGACGAGGCTCTCATGAAAGTAGCCGAATTTATAGACTCGGCTGTCATGCTGAACATGAAAGACTTGCGTATCCTGCACGGGACGGGTACCGGTGCCCTTCGGCAGATTATCAGGGATTACTTGAGAACGAATCCCGTCGTCGGTCATTGCGGGGACGAACACGTGCAAATGGGAGGCTCAGGAATCACGGTTGTCAAACTGGATATCTGAAAAACACGCCAAAATAAAATAATGGACACGAGAGAACCAAATTTCTCTCGTGTTTAAGTCAAAATAAGTTAAATAATAAATATATTTGATATACGTGACTTATACTTGATTAATATCAACTCCCATTCAATTCCCATTCAACTCCCATTCATCCCCTATTATAAAGGTTGAATAATAGAATTTAAATTGAATTTGAATAAAATTTAATAATAGCAAAATACATGGTATAACTATAGTCTATTCTAGCCCGATAACTGAATTGGACAGAAATTCACCTCGAACAAGGAAGAAAAACTATTAAAATCAAATATGTATAAAATACTTGTTTTTCCAAATTAAATATCATATTTTTGTGTCGAATTAAGTGTGTAGCCTAGTTTTAAAAAATATTATGTATTGAATTCCTTTCGAAAAACCAAGTAGAAAGAGGTGTTCATACATTCAAGATATTTGAAAATGCAACCAGCTCGGAGAGGCCGGACAACTCTTCGGGTATACAGAAAGGGATACCGAGTGTATCCCTTTCTTCTTTTTTTCTCCCGCCGTGCATAATTATTTTCAACTTTTGCATAATTATAGTGGTGATTTATAAGGTTTATCATTCATTATATCGTATTTTTGTCATGTAATCAAAAAAACCAATTTATGTCTAAGATTGTTGAGGTAAATGTTCAATCCGAAATCGGAAAACTGAATGGAGTTATCCTCCATACACCAGGCGAGGAGGTAGAAAACATGACTCCTGAAAACGCTGAGAGAGCGCTCTACAGCGATATTTTAAATCTATCAATTGCACGAAAAGAATACAAACAGCTCAGTGAAGTCTTGGGTAAGATCACGAAAACTTATCAAGTAAGAGACTTACTAACTAACATTTTAAAGGACGATGCCATCAAGTTGGAAGTGCTCAACCGCATCGAAAAAATAGAACCTTTTATCGCGGAAGAAACACCCAAAGGTTCGATCAAGGATAAATTATTGGATGAAGATGCAGAAGATTTAGCCCGTTTACTCATCGAAGGGGTGGAAATGAAACGGGACACGTTGACCAAATTCCTGAATAAAGATTGGTATGACCTGCGTCCGTTGCATAATTTCTTCTTCACTCGCGATGCATCCATGAGCATGTACAACGAGGTACTCATCGGCCGCATGGCAAATGCAGTACGTGATCGTGAAGCCGTGATTATGCAGTCTATTTTTGATTTCACCCCCGGGTTCAAAACACGCACCCTTAATTTGAACACGACAAACGACCCCACCCGCAAATTAACAATCGAGGGAGGTGACGTTCTGATCGCTCGTGACGATATTTTAGTAATCGGTAACGGGGCACGTACCACCACTCGCGGTATCGATGCACTGATGTACAACTTCATCAACCGGAACGAAGATAAAGTACAACATATTCTGGTACAGGAATTACCCCATTCTCCGGAATCATTCATCCACTTGGATATGGTATTTACCTTCTTGGATAAAGACAAATGTATGGTTTACGAGCCCCTGATTATGAGCCCGGGCAACTACCAGACCGTGCATATCAAGATTCAACACGGCAAATTAATCAGTATCCGCAGGGAGAAAACCTTGTTACATGCGTTGAAAAAACTGGGAATAGACTTGGAGCCCGTGTATTGTGGCGGCGAGGACGAAACTTGGAACATGGAAAGAGAACAATGGCACAGTGGTGCAAACTTCTTCTGCGTGGCACCGGGTAAAGTCATCGGTTACGCTCGTAACAATTATACCGTGGAAGCCATGAGCAACGCCGGGTTCGAGATTATCCGCGCTTGTGACGTGATTAGCAATAAAGTAGATTTAAAGAACTACAACAAATACATGCTTACCATTGAAGGTTCGGAACTTCCCCGCGGAGGAGGAGGTGCCAGATGCATGACCATGCCGATCAACCGGGATGAAGTAGAGTGGTAAAGAAATGAAAAAAGCCTCCGAACGGAGGCTTTTTTCATTTCTCCCCGATATATAAACTGGCGATTCCGAACGTCAACCGTTGCTGAGAAACATTAGCATAACCGGAACGACGCATGATTTCCAAGAACTTCTCTCCTTGAGGGAAAGCGAATACCGAAGCCGGCAAATACTCGTAAGCCTTCCGGTTACCGGAAATAATCCCTCCCACGAAAGGCAGTATATTTCTGAAATAAAAATTGTATAGCTGTTTCATAGGAAATCTTTCGGGCGTGGAAAATTCTAAAATAACCACCTTTCCCCCGGGACGCAACACCCGGCACATTTCCGTCAACCCCTGCTCCAAGTGCTCGAAGTTACGTACGCCGAAAGCCACTGTCACGGCATCAAAAGTATTATTCCCGAACGAAAGATTCTCACTATCCCCGTACTGGAAATCGAGTTGGTCTGCCAGTCCCTTGTTTTTCGCTTTCTCACGGGCAACAACCAACATATTCTCGGATATATCCGCCCCAATCACACGCTTCACGCCATGCTTCAACGCCTCAATAGAAAAATCACCCGTACCGCAAGCGATATCCAACACCAACTCTTTCCGCCCGGCTCCTACCACTCTCATCGCTTTTCTCCGCCAACGTTTATCAATCCCCATAGATAACAAGTGGTTCAACAAATCATACTTGGGGGCAATCCCGTTGAACATCTCCTGTACCTTTTCTTTCTTTGCCATTATTTTTTCATTTATTTCAACGGCGAAAATAATCAATTTTTAGCTTCTAAAACAATAACCGCCTGTATAACTCAAAACAAAACATGTATAAAGTACACACGAAAAAATCGTGAGAACCCTTTGCAGAGAGTCCTCACGACACGAAATATAAACTCAAATCAAAACCTCCGAAAGTATAGTTATTTGCTCGATGTACCGCTTTCCAGAATACTGACAATCGAGAACAGGGAAAAGCATATCGCTCCCAAACCGATCAGTACACGCGAAGGTACAAAGAAAGCGTTATCCAGTGACGCCTCTTCAAAAAGGAAGGCTCCCAAGAAAAGAGCAAACAAAGCTGTCATGACCGGAATCAAAGGTATCCGGTTCGCCAATTTACATTCTTGACGCCACACCTTTGCCAATAAAAGAACCTTACTGGAAATACTGAAACAAACCAGCCCGAGGCCAATCAAGATAAAACCGGTAGTATTCACGGGAGCCGCTGCAGCCAACAACTCTACAATTCCCCCTACAATACAGATAGTCCCCATGAAAAATACCAGTCTAGGCCAATTTTTTCTATCTTTTTCTCCGTAATCATTCCTGATCTGACGGGAAATACTTGCAACCAAACCAATCAGACTCGTGCATATACAAGCCAAGCCCGCCATGACACTCCCGGCAACCAGATGATCGCCCTCGGAAGCCCCGGACAATAAAACGATAGCCCATACCCATGCCACCAAAGCCAGCACGATAGTGATTCCAATCAGCGTGGATTCCGTCGTCGCTGAAAAACCTGCCGGGTTAATTTTATCACTCGTCCCGTGGGAATTTCCCGGAATCAATGTAAACTTAGTCGATGAAGTCGCCGCCGTAGAGATACAACCGGCAATTAATGCCACCCCGCAAATCACGTGCCCCGGCACGAACATATTCTGCGGTTCCGCCATGTTCAACAAAGTGATCCCCCAAATCATAGTACCCAAGGCAAACAAATACCCCATGGCAGGCAACAAATACTTCACCACAGGATTATACGTGTGGATCAACTGACGAATGATCGTGGCAGCCGTGGCATAAAGGGCTAAACAAAGAACTCCTAATGAAAACACGACCGGCCCTGCCACCCAACGAGCTTCATCATTCCCGTAACCGAAAATATACCCCCCGAAAAAGAAGCAAATCAACGCCATCAATAAGGGAATTAAACGAAACAAAACACTAATACCGTAATTCATAAGCAATTCATTTTAATACCTATGCATATACGGCGATTAACATATTCGGTTAACCCGTTTCTTTGAAAATTATATTAAAAAACCTAATCATTCAGTACCTTCCACAACATATCTTTCAACTCCGTGATGCCGCTTCCCGTGACGGAAGAAATAAAAACGTAAGGAATATCCGGCAAGTCCTGTTCTATTTCCGCCATGAGTTCCCGGTCTATGAAATCGGACTTCGTGATTGCCAGCAATCTTCTTTTATCCAACAGTTCCGGATTAAATTGCTTCAACTCGTTCAGCAATATCCGGTACTCCTCGTGAATGTCCTTACTATCACACGGCACCATAAATAATAATACCGAATTTCGCTCGATATGACGCAAGAATCGCAATCCCAACCCCTTACCAAGGTGAGCCCCCTCAATGATACCGGGGATATCCGCCATAACAAAAGAACGATTATCCCGGTAATTCACGATTCCCAAGTTCGGTACCAACGTTGTAAAAGGATAATTGGCAATCTCCGGTTTCGCTGCCGACACCACGGACAACAAGGTTGATTTTCCGGCATTCGGGAATCCCACCAATCCCACGTCGGCAAGTACTTTCAACTCCATAATCACGGTACGCTCCACGCGCGGTTCCCCGGGTTGCGCGTAACGAGGTGTCTGATTCGTGGCAGAGCGGAAATTCCAGTTTCCAAGACCACCACGTCCTCCGCGAACGGCAATAGCCGTTTCACCGTCCCGGGTAATCTCACAAACCGTTTCACCCGTGTCGGCATCCCGAGCCACTGTCCCGAGAGGCACGTCCACGATTACATCTTCCCCGTCCGCCCCTGTACACAAATTACCGCTTCCACTCTCCCCGTCGCCCGCGAACACGTGACGTTGGAATTTCAAGTGAATCAATGTCCAATAATTACGATTCCCACGCAAAATCACGTGACCGCCGCGTCCTCCATTTCCCCCGTCAGGCCCGCCTTTAGCGGAACGCTTATCCCGGTGCAAATGCATGGAACCCGGTCCACCGGCTCCGCTACGACAGAAAATTTTCACGTAATCGACAAAGTTCGTTGATGCCATCCTTTTTTATTTTAGATTTATGATTTATGATTTTAGATTCCAAATTAAAAATGACATCATTCACTCGTCATTTTCAATTTTCAATTTTCAACTTTCAATTGTATACAAGTCCGGTAGATTCCGTCCCAACCCATCGTAATCCAAACCTCGCCCGACCACAAAATCGTTCCCCAAGGCAATGCACGTGTAATCAAGAGTCAAGTCATACCTCAAAGCCCCCGGCTTATAAAACATAGCCGCGATCTTCACTTGTTTCGGGTTCCTCTCCTCCAACATACGCTTCAAGTATACCATAGACTCTCCCGAATCTACCATATCTTCCAAAATCACGACAGTACGTCCGGCAATATCTTCTTTCAAACCTATCAAGTTCTGCACGTTTCCGGAAGAAGCAAGCCCGTCATACGAGGCAATCTTCACGAAACTGATTTCTGTCCCTTCCACCGTGATTTTCTTCAGCAAATCGGACACGAACATAAAAGCCCCGTTCAGAACACCAATAAACAAGGGAGATTCCCCCGCCAAATCCTTATTCATTTGTCGGGCAACCCGGTCTATCGCCTGCTCAATCTCCTCTGCCCCGATCAATAACCGGAAATCCCGATCATGCAGTCTGATTGTTTTCATATCACAAATATTTCTCCCGAATGACTGTTTTCCGTCTTCGGACTCGTTTTTTTATTTAACTTTGCGCAAAAGTACAACTTTGAATTTAAAATCCGGTAAAAATATGGATCCAAAAG
The DNA here is from genome assembly GCF_022132345.1 of Butyricimonas sp. DFI.6.44. NCBI lineage: Bacteria > Pseudomonadati > Bacteroidota > Bacteroidia > Bacteroidales > Odoribacteraceae > Butyricimonas > Butyricimonas sp. DFI.6.44. The sequence goes on from NZ_JAKNJD010000007.1 coordinate 192,623, forward strand.
TAAGTATTATCATGGGTAGCACTTCTGATCTACCCGTTATGGAAAAAGCCGCGAAAGTATTGAATGACTTTTGCATACCTTTCGAAATCAATGCTCTTTCCGCTCACCGCACGCCGGCAGAAGTGGAAGCCTTCGCCAAAGGCGCTCGCGAACGGGGCATCGAAGTTATCATCGCCGGAGCCGGAATGGCAGCACACCTGCCGGGTGTTATCGCCGCCATGACTCCCGTCCCCGTTATCGGAGTACCCATCAATGCCTCCCTCGACGGTATGGACGCCCTCTTGGCTATCGCCCAAATGCCCCCGGGCATCCCTGTCGCCACCACAGCCATCAACGGAGCCATGAACGCCGGAATATTGGCAGCACAGATTCTTGCCGTGGGTGACAATGCATTAAAAGCGAAAATCGTTGATTTCAAAGAATCCTTGAAAAAGAAAATCGTTGACGCCAACAATGAACTGGCAAAAGTAAAATACGATTACAAGACGAATTAAGGAGGTGTGTTTTACACACCTCTAGTCTATAAAAGACGAACCTTCGGTTCACAAATACTCTTGACTTTATGACATGATGGACTTTATAGACCTTACAGACCAGAGGATGTGTTTTGCCACATCCTCTTATTAATCGTACTTGATAAAATTCACATTTTCCCCATTTTTATAAGTTATAACTTATAAATTTCATATCTTTGGATATGCGGCTCCAAAGCCGTCTTTCATACCAATAACCTAAACTTCCAAAGATGTATAGAGCAGTACTTTTCTGTATATTTCTATTCATGCTCCCTGCCATTCTTCACTCGCAGGAAATCACGGATATAGAGAAATTATTGCAAGACAATGACGTGGAAGCTTCCGAATCTTATTATGAAGATATCGTGGCAACCCTTTTGAATCTATCCACAAACCCTATAAATATTAATTCCGCATCTTTCGATAGCCTGAAAATGCTCTTTTTCCTGTCAGATGCACAAATTGACAATTTACTGGAATTTCGGGAAAAGCATGGTGCTTTCATGCACCCGAACGAGATTCTATTGGTTACAGGTTTCGGCACTAGAGATTTAGAAAATATCAAACCCTTTATCCGCATCGGGGATTACACTCCCGGTACAACCCGCCTTCCCCGATTGCACCACGAGATACTGGCTCGCGTCAAAACCACACGCCCACAACAAGCCGGTTACAAGCAATACAGCCGAGATGCATTCATTTATGAAAAAGATTACCTCACCAAAAAAAGAAACCGTTTCCAAGGTCCGCCCGTAAGCACCTTGTTAAAATACAAAGCTACCGCCGGAAACCGCTGGCAAGGGGGTATCACCCTCGAAAACGACGCGGGAGAGAATTATTTCACGAAAAACCAGAAAACCGGATTCGACTTTCTCTCCGCCCACCTCTGCTACACGCCCGGTAATACCATTCAAAAAATATGCGTCGGAGATTATAAAATACAATGGGGACAAGGATTAATCGCGTGGGGCGGATTCTCTACCGGCAAATCATCCGCTTCACTGAGTAACGAAAAATCAGGAAACGGCATCATGCCCTACTTCTCCACCGACGAGAATCGCTTTCTCCGGGGTGGCGCCATCAGCCTACAACCTTTTCGGGATATGACAACAGAAATATTCATCTCCTACAAAAAGACCGACGGCAACCCGCTCGCCACGGATACCCTCACCCCGGAAGCCTTACGCACAGCCACACTCTATCAAACAGGTTATCACCGCAACGCACTGGAATCAGAGAAGAAACACACGCTGAAAGAATTTACGACCGGACTCTCCGCCCGCTTGAATCACCGCTACTTTCGAGCGGGGATACAAATTCTATATTACAATTTCACCCCCGCTCTCGCCATCGGGAAATCCACTTACCAGCAATACAACGACCGGGGACGCCATCGCACCCTCATCAGCATCGACTATAAAACGGGAGCCCGCCACTGCTTTCTATTCGGGGAAATCGCCCGCGGCGACAATGGCTCATGGGCAACCATCAACGGATTGCGTTACACGGGTTTCCGCCCCGCGGCACTAAGCGTCATTTATCGCCGATACGATAAAGACTTCCGCTCCCATTATAACAGCGGATTCGCCGAATACTCGAATACCTCCAACGAAGAAGGCATATACGCGGGACTGGAATGTACACCTTTCCGCGACTTGAAACTTAACGCGTACTACGACCATTTCCGTTTCTTCGCACCCCGTTATCAAGCAACACTCCCCGGTTCCGGAAACGAGGTCTCGGGTGAAGTCACCTACTCCCGTCCCCGCTGGGAATGTAGCCTGCGTTTCAAACACGAGGGGAAACCGGAAGACTACAAAGCAGAAAAAATCATCTCCGTCACTCGCGTAAAACAAGAATACAGACTCCAATTCTCCTACATCCCCAGTGAATGCCTGAAACTACAAAGCCGTGCCACCTATGTCCGCTACGCGAAACAAGAGAAAAAAGAGTCCGGTTTTCTCGTTTATCAAGACATTGCCTATACTTCCCGCGAAGAAAACGTTAAAGCCCAGTTTCGTTTGGCATACTTTGATACAGACAGCTACAATGCCCGCGTATACGCCTACGAACATAACGTACTTTACGGGTATTCTTTCCCGGCATACCAAGAACGGGGCGTACGTTCCTACTTGAATCTGAATTGGAAACCCGTCCGCCGCATCACGCTATACCTCAAAGCCGGCGTAATCTATTATCCGGACAAAACGATTATCAGCTCCTCTTTGACACAAGTGGACGACAACAAATTATTCGATTTTACTTTCCAAGTTCGAGTCAGAATATAACAAACTGGACTCACACCCCTGTATGTCTTCCCCTCAACACCCGTTCCACATCTTCCAACCCGTACCCCTTGGCAATCAGCAATACAATATAGTGATACATCAAATCCGCCGCCTCATTCAAGAACAATTCTTCGTTGTCATCCTTCGCTTCAATCACCAGTTCAACGGCTTCCTCGCCCACTTTCTGAGCGACTTTATTAATACCCTTGCCTATCAATCGTGCCGTGTACGATACCTCCGGGGAATCATTTTTACGTTTTCGCAAATATTGTTGCAAATAATGCAGAAAATCACTCTCCCGGTTAACCTCGCCCCAACACGTGTCGCTCCCCGTGTGACAAGTAGGTCCGGCAGGTATCGCTTTCACCAACAACGAGTCATTATCACAATCAGCGAGAATCTCTTTCACGTGCAAAAAATTACCGCTCTTCTCCCCCTTCGTCCACAAGCGTTGACGGGAACGACTGAAAAAACACACTTTACCCGAATCCAACGTTTTCGCGACAGACTCCGCGTTCATGTACCCTTGCATCAATACTACCCGGGTTTCGGCATCTTGCACGATTGCCGGAATCAACCCGTTTACATCAAATTTCAATTTTTCCAATGCTATCATCTCTCTTTTCATTTTTAACGTACAACAATTCCTTTCTCTTTCAAATAACACTTCAACTCCGGTATCCCGACCTGTCCGAAATGGAATACCCCTGCCGCCAGCACGGCATCCGCCCGCCCACGAACAAACGCGTCATAAAAATCCTCCATACACCCCGCTCCCCCGGATGCGATAACCGGAACCCGCACCATTTCACCCAGTCGAGCCACTGCATCGCAGGCAAAACCTTGATGTGTCCCGTCATGGTCCATCGAAGTGAACAAAATCTCACCCGCACCTCTCTCCTCTACCTCCCGTGCCCACGAGAAAAGCTCCCGTTCCGTCACCAAACGACCGCCATGACTATAAACCTGCCAACCATCCGCCCCTTGTTTCGCGTCAATCGCCACCACCACACACTGTCGCCCGAATGCCTCCGACAACCGATTAATTAAACCGGGCTCAGCCAACACACTCGAATTTACAGACACCTTATCCGCACCTTTCCGCAACAACACCTCGATATCTTTTTCCGATGATATTCCTCCCCCCACGGTAAAAGGAATATTCACCGCACGAGCCACTCGTTCCACCCATTCCGCCATCGTCTTCCTCTTGTCACAACTCGCCGTTATATCCAAAAACACCAATTCATCCGCCCCCTCTTTCGAATAACGCTCAGCCAGTTCCACGATGTCCCCCGCGTCCCGTAAATTCTCGAAATTCACCCCTTTTACCGTTCTCCCGTCTTTTACATCCAGACAGGGAATTATTCTCTTTGCTAAAAACATACCAATTTATGATTTACGATTTAAGATTTATGATTTAAGATTCACGATTTATGATTTTTCCCACGAACTAATAATCGTAAATCGTAATTCATAAATCATAAATTAATTAGATTTTCCCTTCATACAACGCTTTCCCCACTATGACCTCTGTCACTCCCACACCTGCCAGCGCCTTCACGTCTTCTTTTGAACTCACTCCCCCGGAAGCAATCACCGTCAATTCCGGGAAACGAGTCACCAACTCCCGGTACAAAGGCAATGCCACGCCCGCCAACATCCCGTCCCGCTCTATATCCGTGCACATCAAATATTTCAACATGGGACGGTACCATTCTACCAATTCAAATACCGTTGTTTCCGTTCCGCGTTTCCACCCGTTGATATACACCTGCTCCCCGCGGACATCCGCACCTACAATCACCCGCTCCCGCCCGTACCGTTCCAACCACAGCGTAGTTTTCCGTCTATCTTGTTGTGCCATACTCCCCAAGCAAACAAATGAAGCCCCGGCATCAAACACCCGGCAAATATCATCCTCCCCTTTTATCCCACCACTAAAATCCACCCGCAAACGTGTATGCTTACATATTCTTTCCAGCACATCGACATTCACGACACGAGAAGCCGCCGCCCCGTCCAAATCCACGAGATGCAACCTCTCCATTCCCGCCGCTTCAAAACGTCGTGCAGCCTCCAACGGGTCATCATGATAAACCTTACTCCTGTCATAATCTCCCTGCATCAAGCGCACACACTTCCCCCCGATAATATCTATCGCCGGAATAATCGTTATCTCCTTTTCCATATCACTCACCATTTTAAAAAGTTCTCAAGTATTCGTGCCCCCGTTTCAGCAGACTTCTCCGGATGAAATTGACATCCCCAGAAATTATCCTTCCGGATAGCGGCACTAAATTCCCGCTGATAATCACACGCCGCAATCGTATTTTCACACACGGGTACATAATAGGAATGCACGAAATAAACCCTCTCACCTTCGTTCACTCCCGCAAACAACGGACTCCCCAACTCCCGAATCCCGTTCCATCCCATGTGCGGCACCTTGCTCTCGTACCCGAATTTCCGCACCCGTACAGGAAAAATACCCAACCCGTCCGTGTTCCCCTCGTCCGAAGCCTCACACATCAATTGCATCCCCAAACATATCCCCAGCACCGGTACCCGCAATGATGATATTACCGTATCCAGTCCACCCTCTTTCAATTGCCGCATCGCGGCAGCAGCCTGCCCCACCCCCGGGAATATAACCTTATCCGCCGCCCGTATCACTTCCGCATCGGCACTACACGCTACCTCATATCCCAACCGCCGCACCGCCGTTTCCACCGAGAATAAATTTCCCGCACCGTATTCTATGATAACAACCTTTTCCATTTATGGTTTAAGATTTATGATTTAAGATTTATGATTAAAATATTACCTTTTTCGTCGACGGCACCTCTCCCCCGTCCTTCTGTTCCACCGCCACACGCAAGCAACGCCCGAAAGCCTTAAAAATAGCCTCAATCGTGTGATGTGTATTCTCTCCCTTCGCCGTCACATGCAGATTACACTTTGCCGTCTGACAAAAGGAAGCGAAAAAGTGTTTGGTCATCTCTGTCGGGAAATCCCCCACGTACTCCCGGGTAAACGTCGCGTTCCATTCCAACCAACCCCGTCCCCCGAAATCAAGCAACACCTCCGCTTTCGCCTCATCCATAGGTAAAGCAAAACCGTACCGCCCAATCCCCTTCTTACTCCCCAACGCCTCGGCAAAGCAACTCCCCAGCACGATAGCCGTATCCTCTATCGTGTGATGTTCATCGACCTGCAAGTCCCCCTTCACGGCAACAACCAAATCAATTCCCCCGTGGCGTGCAACCTGTTCCAACATATGGTCGAAAAAAGCCAATCCCGTACGTACGTCCCCTTCTCCCAAACCATTCAGGTCAAGCGCGACCTTCACATCCGTTTCCGCGGTCTTTCTTTCTTTTACTGCCCGGCGACTGCCTTTTTTCAAAAAACGGACAATCCTTCCCCAAGAACCAGTACACAAAGCCACGGGTACCCCCTCCGAGACCTCCTCGCCCAAATAAATTCCCCGTATTCCCATGTTTTTCGCTAACTGCATATCCGTCACCCTATCCCCTATCACGTAAGAATACTCTCTATCCAATCCATCCCCCAAATACTTCTCCACCATGCCAATTCCCGGTTTCCGACGAGGGGAAGCGTCTTCCGGCATACTCTCGTCAATAAGAATCTCGTCAAACACCACGCCTTCACCCGCCAACGTCCGTACCATAAATTCATGAGGCGGCAAAAAAGCCTCCATCGGGAAACGCTCCGTCCCCAAGCCGTCTTGGTTACTCACCATAACCAACCGATAATCCGTATCCCTCGCCAACTCCCGCAAAGCCCCGATAACTCCCGGCACAAATTCCAATTTCGCCATACTATCCACTTGAAAATCACCGGACGGTTCTTTGATAATCGTTCCATCCCTATCTATAAACAAAATCTTCTTCATAAACCACGTCATCTAAAATCCTTTAATACCCGAATCAATAAATCATTCTCCTCCCTCGTCCCAATCGTGACGCGCAAGCCCCCCTCCAACCGGGGCGGAATATGCCGTACCCGGACAACCAGCCCGTGAGCCAACAAATAATCATACACTTCCCGATAACGAGGCGTACACGCGAGCAAGAAATTCGCCTCCGAATCATACACCCGCTCAAAACACGCCATACCCCGCAATGCCACCAACACCCGTTCCCTCTCTCGTTTGATTTCCTCGACTCTCTCTCGAAACAAATCCACGTTCTTCAACGCCTCCAACGCCATTCGTTGCGTCACCGAACCGATATTATAAGGCGGCTTTACCTTATTCAGATACTTCACCAATCCCGGTTCCGCCATACATATCCCTACACGCAATCCCGCCAATCCCCACGCTTTCGACAACGTCTGCAATACCACGACATTCGGACACTCCCCCCGTAAACTTGTTGCCGACGGCACATCCGCGAAGTCGATATACGCCTCATCGACCACGACCAACCCGTCAAACCGTGACGCAACCCGCCGAATCTCATCCAAGGGAATGACATTCCCCACCGGATTATTCGGGGTACAAAAGAAAATAATCTTTGTCCGCTCATCCACCCGCTCAAAAATACGCTCCCATTCCGGCATAAAACTATCGTCCAGCACCAAGTTCCGCACCTCCGTGCCATTTACCCGGGCGCTCACCTCGTACATCGAATACCCCGGAGAAAACACGATTATATTATCCCGTCCCGGTACACAAACCGTCCGTATCAACATATCAATCAACTCGTCACTCCCGTTACCCAACACCAACCGTGACACATCCACCCCCTTCAACCGGGCAACCTGCCGTTTCAGTTCCCGCTGATACGGGTCCGGATAACGGTTATATTCCGACGCGAACGGATTCTCATTCGCGTCCAACAACACCGCCCCCGCTCCCTCGAACTCCCCGCGGGCACAAGAATACGCCTCCAGTTCCCGTATATTCTCTCTTACCAAATTCTCAAACTCCATTTTCATGTTTGTTTATAAAGTTTATAATGTTCGTAAAGTTTATAAAGTATTCCGGCAGCCTCGCTGCCGAGAACAAAGTCCCCATACAGCCCATAAACCTCATAAATCTTATGAACTTTATGAACCTTACAAACTTTCAACTCGAACCCTTACCGCATTCCCGTGCGCCGTCAAATTCTCGTTATCAGCCATAATCTCTATCGTCTTCCCCAGATAAGCCAATCCCTCCGGACGAATCTCTTGAAAACTAATCTTCTTCATAAAAGAATCTACCCCGACACCACTATACGCCCGTGCATACCCGTTCGTCGGCAACGTGTGATTCGTCCCCGAAGCATAATCCCCCGCGCTCTCCGTCGAATAATTTCCCAAGAAAACAGAACCGGCATTCCGTATCCGCGGAACCCACGCCATGTAATCCTCCACGCACAACATCAAGTGTTCCGGGGCATAAAGATTCGCCATCTCCACGCACTCCTCCCGACTGTTCAACACCACGTACTTCGAACATTTCAACGCCATCTCCGCTATCGCCTTGCGAGGCAATCTATCCAATTGCTCCCGCAACTCTCTTTCCACCTCTTCCACCAACCTCTCCACGCAAGTGACAAGCACCACCTGACTATCCGGACCGTGTTCCGCCTGCGATAACAAATCTGCCGCCACAAAACGGGGACAGGCAGTTCCATCCGCCACAATCATCAATTCCGACGGACCAGCCGGCATATCAATCGCTACCCCGTAACGCCCGACCATTTGTTTAGCCGCCGTCACGAAACGATTGCCCGGTCCGAAAATCTTATCTACTCGGGGTATCGTTCCCGTCCCCAACGTCAAAGCGGCAATCGCCTGAATCCCCCCAACTTTATACACCCGACTCACGCCACACAGCTTCGCCGTCCACAAAATCACCGGATTCACCCGTCCATCCTGTCCCGGCGGCGTACAAATCACAACCTCCCGACATCCGGCAATACGCGCAGGTATAGCCAACATCAACACGGTCGAAAACAACGGCGCACTTCCTCCCGGCACATACAACCCCACGCGTTCAATCGCTCTCGCCTCCTGCCAACAACGGAAACCATTCGCATTCACGTATTCATTAATACCCGGCAACTGCACCTCGTGAAACCGTTCTATATTCTCCTTCGCCACACCGATAGCCTCTTTCAAATCTGCGGCTACCTCCCGGTCAGCAGCTTCAAACTCTTCATTCGTTACCTCAAAATCAGCCATCTTCACCCTATCGAAATACCACGTGTACTTCTTCAACGCCTCATCCCCATCACGAGCCACCTCATCAAACACAGCCCGACACACCTTTTCCAAATCCTCGCCCTTATTTACCGGACGTTCCAATATCTTCGCCCAATCTTCTCTTTTCGGATATAATATCTTATTCATAACCTTATTACATTAATTTTACTCAATCATTTTTTCAATCGGCACCACCAGTATCCCCTCCGCTCCTGCGGCACGCAAAGCTCCTATCGACTCCCAAAACCGATTCTCGTTCACCACCGAATGAAGCGAGTACCACCCCTTCATCCTCAACGGCATCACGGTCGGACTTTTCACCCCCGGCAACACCCTGCAAATCTCTTCCAACTTATCCTCCGGAGCGTTCAACAAAATATACTTGTTACATTTCGCCGCCAACACCGCTTTAATCCGAAACATCAATTGCTCTAACAACATCCGTTTTCCCTCGTCCAAATTCGGGTTCGCCACCAAAACAGCAGTAGACTTGAATAACGTGTAAACCTCCGTCAATCCGTTTTTGAAAAGCGTACTCCCCGAACTCACGATATCACAAATCGCATCCGCCAACCCAATCCCCGGCGCAATCTCCACCGACCCTGTAATCACGTGAGCCTCTGCCTGTATGTTATTCTGCTGTAAAAAATCATTCAATGTATTCGGGTACGATGTCGCGATCTTCTTCCCCTGCAACCACTCCAATCCCGTAAACTCCTCCGACTTCGGAATCGCTATCGACACCCGACACCCGGAAAAGCCCAAATCCAACAACTTCAATACATTCGCCCGTTTCTCTATTATCGTGTTCTCCCCGATAATCGCCACGTCAACCACCCCATCCTCCACGTAATGAGGAATATCCGAATTTCGCAAATAAAGCACCTCCAACGGGAAATTGGAGGCCTGTGCCATCAACTGCTCTTTCCCGTTATTAATAGAAATGCCACACTCTTTCAACAATTCGAGGGAATCCTCGTTCAAACGTCCTGACTTCTGAATCGCAACTTTCAATTTTACCATCTTTATTCGATTTTATCGTCGCACTGAATCCGGAAAGGCTATTTATGATATCGAAAAAAACAAAACGAGCCCGCCTGATTCAGGCGAGCTCGTTTATACTTTCTTTATCTCTAATTACAGCACAACAGCATCATCTCACCTGAAAACAGTGATGGCAATGATGATGCATATGATGTAACGTACTATTCATATTTTTGTCTTTTTCGTGCTGCAAATATAAGAACTAAAAATTATTATCCAAATCTCATGAATAAAATTTCCATGAAAATCATAAACACATCAGTAATTACTGAGCAATTAAATCTAATCCTAAAGCAAATTCAGTCGTACCAGTCCATGTTGCCGCCATCATCTCAACAAACGCTCCTAATGCTTCCATTTCCTTAGGAATTATCCCAGCAGCTGTTATAGCCTTCCATACTTCCTTCAAATCAGAAGTCATGACAGAATCTCCCCAATCATCCACTTCTCCTGAATCACGTACAGCCATGAAAGATTCTATAGAATCCTTATCCAAGTAAATGTACGTATGTTTATTTTCATTTTTTACATTCATGGGAATACCATTTTTAACCCAATCCAGCAAAATATTAATACTCTTATCCGTGATCTTACTCAAATCTATATTAACACCTTGTGCCAATTGCTTAATCGTTGCCGCATCTCCGTTTAAAACACCAGCAATAAGTGTATTTACAATAGAAGAATTCGTTGTCTCATCAGACATCGACTGAGCAATAATTGCCGGTACATCCAATTTAATATACATCTTACCATCCTTCTCAAACCAAAATGCTAGATTTTTCGGAGATCTTTTCCAACCGTCACTAGGAATCAACTCTTGAATCTGCTCAACCGTAGGTGCACCACCACCAAAAAAGATTTGCATTATCAAAGATTGATCAAACACAACATTAGGCTCCTCCATGTAATTAGCAACAATATTCCCATCATTTTCCAAGCCTATAGTTTCTACAACCTGCGGAAGAATAGCAGCTCCAACCACTCTCAATATTCCAGCAAGCATAAAACCATAATGGTCTTCTTCCTCACCTTCCCATTTAGTGTATAACGCTCCACTGTATGCCCAATTAGTTAATGGACTTCCCGCATATTCTGCAGGTCCACAAGTATATTCTCCCAACTTATAGTTTTTACTCCATCCTTTATCATCTGGCATCGTAACTGTCAAATTCAATGTCAATTCGCCCTTCTTCACAAAACCGTTATAGGCAATAGAACCTTGAACAGCACGTCCCAAAACGGTTGCACCATCAAATTTATACACGTCATTATCCTCGATCAATTGTATTCCATCAATTATTGTTTCTACTTGTCCCGGAATAACTTCCAACAAAGTTAATGTTGCAGTCTTACTATCTTTTGTATTAAACTTAACCTGTTTACCCACTAAAGCAGTACCACCATAAGTCATATTTAACATGGTTTCTCCCTCTCCAAAAGTAGTGTTCAAGTCCACAGGAGAAATCATAGGATCGTCATCATCACTACACCCAGAAAACAACACCATCCCTAAAATCAACAACCATAAAAACCGATTTTTCATACTTCATTAAATATTAATTAGACATCTTTTTATAACCAAACGTGCTATCAACAAACCTTCGTTTATTACGCCACGTAGCTATTTACCCAGCAAAAAACGTGCAATTTTAATCAGAAGTTACAAGTGATTTGCAATTTTAACACTTCAAGATTCACAAATGTTTAATTATCACCTCTTTAAAAATTTAAAAATTCAACAAATTATAGCCATATAGTGCCATACTTCTTTTTGATTTTACTTGAAAAATATTTATTCATACGCTATTAATAAACGAAGGTTTATTGATATTACACAAATTTGATTATAAAAAGATGTCTAATTAATATTTAATGAAGTATGAAAAACAAATTTCTTTTATTACTATTTCTAGGAATAACATTCTTATGTTCCTGTAGCGATGATGACGACAAACCGCTAATTCCACCCGCAGATATAAATACAACCTTTGGTAGCGGTGAATCCGTTTTAAAAATGACCTATAGTGGAGTTGAATTACAAGGGAAACAAGTGACCTTTAACACCCAAGACAATAAAACAGCCACGCTAACACTAAAAGATATCATTCCGGGCAAAACGGAAATGACAATCAGTAACATTCAACTCATCGAGGGAAACGAAATGTACACGTTCGAAGGTTCTACTTCTATAAGTAGAAGTATCGAATCACAAGGCAATATTTCCTATAGTGGGTCAGTAAAGAAAGGGGAATTAACCCTTAATCTAAATGTTTCCTTTACAGACCCTGCCAATTTAGTCAAAACATACACTTTAACCGATTACGTGAAAGACAAACTCACGTACCAATGGAATGGCAAATCAAACACTATAGCCAGTTGCGTGGCGGGAGCCCTACACGTGGATTGGGTTGCCCAAGACGAAAATAACGAATATGGAATTGCTTACGGGAAATCGTACCGCGCAATAGGAAGTATTATTTTACCCCAGATATTACAATCTGTAACATTCAATGCGGACGGTAATATTCTAGCAAGTTACTACACCGGAGCAAATGAAATAACATTCAAACCACTTTGGTTTGCAATAGTTCCTACCGCAGAACAAGTGAAGGCTCTTATACCATCTACCGATTGGACTAATTCTCCCCAGAATCTCGCATTTTGGTTCATGAAAGATGAGAAAGTCTATGTAAAACTTAATATTGCCAATATTATCACGCAAACAATGGCTGATAACCAAACTTCAACATTATCAGAAAATAGCTTTGACCTTTCCAGTATCATCAATACTATACTTCAAGCTGATGCCGCAACTATCAAAACCATCATAAAGCAGTTTGCTAATATCGACATAAGTTCTATTAGTGATGAATCCATCAACACTTTACTCAAGTGGGTTAATACCGGATTCCCTCTAAACATAAAACAAGAAGAAAATCACACCTGCCTCTATCTTGACAAAGAGGCTCTGGAACCTTTGCTAAAACCAAGCGACCCCAGTGATCCCACGTCAGCTGATATAATAAAAATATGGGATATACTAACAACAGCCGGAATTATGCCAAGTCAATATGCGCAAGCGAAACTATTAATTCAATACCTACCTCAATACTGGTCTATTACCGAAAGTATTGGAATTGGTTTAGATTTAAAATAATAGAATAAAATAAAACTCCCGGCACCTATCAGATACCGGGAGTTTTTTATAATATTATTTTATTCTCCAAGAACCTCTAAATTCTTCACCCACAACGTACTTCCCGGGGCCCCGCGATAAGCGTCCCCTTCGCTACTTGAAGTACAAACAATGGCTAATTTATATTTTTTATTCGGATCATACGCACCTTTACCAGTTTCTTCAAACTTCAGTTCCTTACTGGTAAAATTCGCCTCTCCCTCGCTTGTCAAAGAAGCTACCATAATAACCTTACTATCAGAATCTTTAATCGTATTACCATCTAAATAATCATCATCGTCATACGAATCCACCTCGAATAAATAAGCGGCAATCGAACATTTATCCACTATATCCGGAAATTCCGTGACTGTAACTTTTGTACTTAAACCACTTCCCGTAGAAGTCGTTTCATAGAATTTTTCACCTGCCGTGTATTTATACGTCACTTTCAACGTCGTCGGCTTCATCCGGTAAGGCACACCGAAATGCGTACTCTTTAACGTGTTCGTGGCGTTCAAAACAAAAGAACCGGTAAACAACGTTCCCGCTGTTGATTTAGGAATAACAACTCCAAACAAACTTGAACCTTCCGTGTCTTTCGTGTCAATCTTGGCAGCCCCTTCATCCTCGTCATATACCACGAAGAAAGAATCGATCTTTTTCATATTCATAAGGTATACTCCCGCTTGATTCGACGTCGCCATAAACAACGGTTCTTGGAAAGTATATTTCCCCGAAGTCACGTCCACCCATTGCGTCATGTCAAAACCGAAATAATACTCTCCAGTGAAAGCAACCGTTACTTTCATCCCTAGGGCATCAATATCCAGATTCATCGTCATCGTGGAACCATTGATAGCTCCCTTCACGTCCAACGTCACTTCTCCCACGATATCCAAATCGATCTTGCAACCTTCCGCGCTGAATCCGTACACGTCACCCCTCTTCACGAGCGTCACTCCGTCCAGCTTAATATCACCCAACTGCAGATCCTCCCCAAGCCCGAAATTATCAATATTCAAACAGAAAACATTCGGTTCTTCCGTCTCGGTCTTCGTGATATACACTTGTTGCTCTATCGTCACCGGTGCCGGCAAATTCCCGGCGGTAATCTTCATCTCGCCCTTATACCTAGCCCCGATAAATTGTTCCGGCTCAACGGACTCTCCCGCTATCTCCTTTATCGACACGATTGCCGTCAATACATCGTTATCCACGGTTCCATCCACGGACACCTCGTAACCGCTCACGTTATCGGCATGCTTACCACTTAATGTTGCAACGTACGAACTCCGGCTAGCCGTGTTAAATTGGGCATTAGGAATAATAAATTCTTCGACACCGGGTACAATATTCGTCAATTTCAAAGAAACCGTGTTGTCCGCCTCCTTTAGAACATGGATTTTTGCATTTGCATCCGCATCTTTCCCGTCCACCTTCACGCTCAACTTATCCGATGCATACTCCCCGATAACATCTTCAAGGACTGGCGGAATATCCGGCTTTTTCTTATCATCACTACATGACATCAAGAAACCCAGTACACTCACGAATGTGCATAAAAACAAAAATTTTCTTCTCATAACTGATCATTTGTTTGTTAATAACTTATGGAACAAATTCCTAGGTTTTCTTTTACAACAAAGACCAAGCCCGCGTTACAAATTATCGCCTCTATCTCCGCAACAGAACAAGAATTAACATGTCTATTCCCGCAAATATAAAAATTAACACTTTATTTCACTACCTTTGTTTCGGATTAACGGCTAAAAAATAAACATATGAAATCCCATTACCCGGCCCCGCGAAGCAGAAGCTTCGAAGTCAAAGAGGAGAATACTCTCATGCCTTTCTTGTTACAAGCTCTGCATGACCAAAGTAGAACTACCGTGAAATCACTACTCGCTCACAGACTTGTACAAGTGAACAACCGCCCGACCACACAATTTGACACACGTCTGAATCCGGGCGATACGGTCACCGTCGGCATGAACAAAACGGCAGCCCCTTTCCACCACCCGATGTTGACCATCCTGCATGAAGATGATGATTTAATCGTCGCTGAAAAAGCGAGCGGCCTGCTCTCCATGGGAACGGAACGGGACAAGACGAAAACAGCGTATCATATATTGAACGATTACGTGAAAAACAAAAATCCCCGGAACCACGTTTTCATCCTTCACCGTCTAGATAAAGAAACATCCGGAATCATGATGTTCGCAAAGAGCGCTAAAGTACAGGAAAAGCTACAAAAAGACTGGAACAACATGATTCTGGAACGAAAATACGTGGCTATCATAGAGGGCTGCCCGCAACAAGAGCAGGGACAAATAAAATCATACATATCAGAAAACCGAGCCTTTGTCGTTCACTCCTCCAAAGACGGCAAACTGGCAATCACGAACTACACCGTATTAAAATCCGACAGGCAA
Source organism: Butyricimonas sp. DFI.6.44 (assembly GCF_022132345.1). Classification (NCBI taxonomy): domain Bacteria; kingdom Pseudomonadati; phylum Bacteroidota; class Bacteroidia; order Bacteroidales; family Odoribacteraceae; genus Butyricimonas; species Butyricimonas sp. DFI.6.44. The sequence continues at coordinate 208,299 of NZ_JAKNJD010000007.1, forward strand.
TTCTCGCTCGTCGAATTGGATCTAGAAACCGGTCGCAAGAACCAAATCAGAGTACACATGCAGGAAATAGGACATCCGGTCACCGGGGATAAAAAATACGGTGCCATGAAGAATCCTTTGCGCCGCTTGGCATTGCACGCCTTCAAGCTCCATTTCATTCACCCCGTCACCGGAAAAGAAATGAATTTTGAAACTCCCGTACCCGCCAAGTTCACCGCCTTATTCAAATAAAAGAGCGACACGAGAATTAACAACCCTATTTCAAGGGACGACCTACCTTTTCGGACGGATTTAGAGTGGCTTTTGGGCGGATTGTAGGCGGCATCGCCTACTATTCGCCCACGCACTACCCACACTTCGCCCACGTTTTAACAGATTGTAAACAGACACGCTACTCGCATGCCATTCGCACACCCAAGCAACAAAAAAGCAACCAGAAACCTATTCCCGGCAAATCGGGTATAAAAGGGGTTATTCCGCATGTACTTATCCCTTGAAAACAAAACGGGGAATGCCCGTGAAAAGCATTCCCCGCCAATATCAAAATATTATGATTAAAATAACGATTCTATTAACTGGTCATCAGCGTAGTTCGGCAACGTCACTTTCAGGTTCGGATTTGCCTCCATCGCGCGCTTGATAGCGAACACGGCACCCTCGTTACGCGCCCAGCTACGACGAGAGATTCCGTTATTCACGTCCCAGAACAACATGCTCTTCAGACGTCTGTCGCTATCGGCAGAACCATCCAACAACATCCCGAAACCGCCGTTAATCACTTCTCCCCAACCGACACCGCCACCATTGTGAATGGATACCCAAGTCGCACCGCGGAAAGAATCCCCGATCACGTTCTGGATTGCCATATCGGCAGTGAAACGAGAACCGTCGTATATATTGGACGTTTCGCGATAAGGAGAATCCGTACCGGACACGTCATGATGGTCACGTCCCAAAATCACGGGAGCGGAAATCTCACCGGCAGCAATAGCCTTGTTGAAAGCCTCGGCAATCTTGATACGTCCCTCTGCATCCGCGTACAGGATACGGGCTTGAGAGCCGACAACCAAATGATTTTCCATCGCCGCCTTGATCCAACGGATATTATCCGCCATCTGTTGTTGTATCTCTTTCGGGGAGTGAGTCATGATCTCTTCCAACACACGAGCCGCGATCTCGTCGGTCTTAGCCAAATCCTTCGGGTCGCCACTGGAACATACCCAACGGAACGGGCCGAACCCGTAATCGAAACACATCGGTCCCATGATATCCTGCACGTAAGACGGGTATTTGAAATCACCGTTCGGTTTCAAAATATCCGCACCCGCACGGGAAGACTCCAACAAGAACGCGTTCCCGTAATCAAAGAAATAAGTATTGAAACGAGCCACGCATTTATTGATAGCCGCCACGTGACGACGCAAAGATTCCTGTACCTTCTGTTTAAACAGTTCGGGTTCTTCCGCCATCATACGATTGGCATCCTCGAAACTAACGCCCGCGGGATAATACCCACCCGCCCAAGGATTGTGCAAAGAAGTCTGGTCGGAACCTAACTCGACAGGAATATCTCCTTCCGCGAAACGTTCCCAAACATCCACGATATTACCTTGGAAAGCGATAGAAACCACCTCTTTCTTCTCGCGAGCTACTTTCACGCGCTCCACCAATTTATCTAAATCATCAAATACCTCATCCACCCAACCTTGAGAATGGCGGGTATGTGTCGCTTTCGGGTTAATTTCGGCAGTGATACTGATGCAACCGGCTATATTTCCGGCTTTCGGCTGTGCCCCGGACATACCGCCCAACCCGGCAGTGATAAACAATTTCCCGGCAAGTCCCTCGCCATGCTTGGAAATCTTGCGACCTGCATTCAAAACCGTGATCGTCGTTCCGTGCACGATACCCTGCGGTCCGATATACATGAATGAACCGGCAGTCATCTGCCCGTATTGAGAAACTCCCAGAGCATTGAAACGTTCCCAATCATCCGGTTTGGAATAGTTCGGAATAACCATACCGTTGGTCACAACCACACGGGGAGCATCCTTGTGAGAGGGGTACAGTCCCATCGGGTGACCGGAATACAACACCAGCGTCTGCTCGTCCGTCATTTCCGACAGATACTTCATCGCCAGACGATACTGCGCCCAGTTTTGGAACACGGCACCATTCCCCCCGTAAGTAATCAACTCGTGAGGATGTTGCGCCACGGCATAATCCAAATTATTGCTCATCATCAACATAATCCCCGCGGCTTGCAAACTCTTGTGCGGATAATCATTGATATTACGAGCGAACATCTTGTAGTCGGGACGGAAACGATACATATAAATACGCCCGTATTTTTCCAACTCCTCGGCAAATTCCGGGGCTAACACGGCGTGATGTTTCGGGTCAAAATACCGCAAGGCATTACGAATCGCTAATTTTTTCTCTTCTTTCGTGAGAATATCTTTCCGCTTGGGAGCATGGTTGATCTCCGGTTCGTACGTTTTGGGAGCCGGTAACTCCGCCGGGATACCTTCCCGGATTGATTGTTGAAACTCTTGTAATGTCATTATAATTATATTTTACTATCTATTATTTCAATAACCACACGGCATACAAACTAGTACCGCTATCATCCGATTTTCAGCGTATAGCCTACTTATCAGTTCGCTAAATTAATACATTCCAATGGTTTTTTCCATTAATTGGGGCATTTTTTTGCTATACGCTTTCAAATCATTCACTCCAACATCTCGTAATAAAGAGATAAAACACTACTTTTGTAGGACAAAAAAGCACATATCATGAATGTAAGAATAGGAGATATCGTTCGGTTTATATCCGAAAAACTAGAAGGAAAAGTAACGGGCATCATAGATAACAACACGGTAAACGTGTTCTGTGACGAATATGGTTTCGAGATACCCGCCTCGACCAATGACCTTGTCGTGATACACACGGATTCTGCCCCGGTAAACAAAATCAACGCATCACCCGCGGCAAAACAAAAAAACGTGGTGATGCAATCAGCCGATACCGTCTACCTTGCATTCGTACCCGAGAACTTCAATGATCTCACGGGTAGCCGTTTCGACATTTATCTCGTGAACGATACCACGCAGACAAGCTTGTATTCCATTTCGTTCCATGACGGGGAAAAATACACCGGTATCACGGCAGGCAACAGCAACCCCGACACCACTTACCTGATCGGTAATTATTCATTGAAAGAACTGGACAACATCAAAGGAATTCATGTACAAGCCGTCTTTTATCAAAAGGGTGTTCACCAGTTGAGAAACGCCATAGACGCACAAATCAAGATCGTGCCCACCAACCTCTGCAAAACTGGGGCATACAAGCATACCCGCTGGTTCAACACGATCACCTTGCTCCGCCCGCTTGACAAAGAAAGCATTGTTAAAGAAGAAGGTCTGGAAGTTATCCCGGAGCAATTCTTGGAGAAAGCCGCTCCGAAACCGGAAGACAAACAACACGAACGTCCCCATAAACAAATGGTCGGCAACATACTTGAAGTAGACCTCCACATTAGCCAGTTACTGGAAACCACTGTCGGAATGGATAATAAAGATATGTTGGAATACCAAATGGACGTTTTTCACAAGACACTGGAAGAATATAAACTGCGGCGGGGTATGAAAATCGTGTTCATACACGGAAAAGGCGACGGCGTGTTAAGACAACGCATTCTCTGGGAACTGCAAACCAAATACAAACGGTTCAACCATCAGGATGCCTCTTTCAAACAATACGGTTACGGGGCTACAATGGTCACGATCAAGTAAATTATATATTAAAGGAATATTAAAACAATCCGTATTTCATCAGAAATCAATTGGGGATTAAAAAAAAGCTGTTCGAATATTATTTCAAACAGCTTTTCTATTTTATTAGAAAACGATTCTATTCAATGGTTAGAATATTCACGCATTCAATTCGCCCAAATAACGTTCCACGTCAATAGCGGCACGGCAACCGGTTCCGGCAGCAGCGATACCTTGACGATACGTCGGGTCCATCACGTCACCGGCAGCAAATACCCCGGGAACATTTGTCTTGCAAGACTTACCCTCGGTGATGATATACCCTTGTTCATCCAACTCGATGAATTTCTTGAATACATCCGTGTTCGGGGTATGACCGATAGCCAAGAAGAATCCGTCGATTTTGATTTCTTTGGTTGCCTCTTCCGGGGTACCTTTTTTGTACACAAGACGAGCTCCCTCTACCCCCATATCAGAACCGAGTAACTCCAACGTGTTGTGCTCGAACAATACTTCGATGTTCTTCGTGTTAAACACACGTGCCTGCATAGCTTTTGAAGCTCTCAAGTAATTCTTACGAACGATCAAATATACCTTACGACACAATCCGGCCAAATAAGTAGCCTCCTCGCAAGCAGTGTCACCACCACCTACCACGGCAACATCTTTCCCACGATAGAAGAACCCGTCACAAGTAGCACAAGCGCTCACCCCGGCTCCCCGGAACGCTTCTTCCGACGGCAATCCCAAATATTTAGCGGTAGCACCCGTGGCGATAATCACGGCATCAGCCTCGATTACTTTCTCCCCGTCAACCGTCACTTTATGAGGATGCCCGGAAAAATCCACATCACTCACGATACCGAAACGGATATCCGTACCGAAACGCTCGGCTTGTTTTCTCATATCCTCCATCATCACCGGTCCGGTAACACCTTCCGGGTACCCCGGGAAGTTTTCTACTTCGGTCGTGGTCGTCAACTGTCCACCCATTTGTATTCCCGTGTAAAGCACCGGGTTCAAATTAGCTCTTGAAGCATATATCGCGGCAGTGTATCCGGCAGGTCCTGAACCTATAATCAAACACTTAACTCTTTCTATTGCATTTTCTGTAGACATAAATTATTCCTTTTATTAATTTACAATGTATCTATTCCACGTAACGATTCGCAAAGTTACCAAAAAAAAATTGTACCTCCAATCTTTTCCACCCCACTCTCTTTTTTCTCCCCGCAATTCTCTGAAAGCCTACACCATAAGCGATATTTACATTTTTTTTCGCATCAACGTGCATCATTACAAAAATTCTTACTATATTTGCATCCGAATTCGGGATGTAGCTCAGCCCGGTAGAGTCCACGTCTGGGGGGCGTGTTGTCGCAGGTTCAAATCCTGTCATCCCGACAGAAAGCGGTTTAATAAATTGGAAAACAGTTTATTAAGCCGCTTCCCCATTTTTATACCGGGACAAAAACGGGACACGTATTAGTACATATATTTCTTTGCATAGTCACAACAAATGTGGGTGAGCAAAAAAAAAAATGACAAATCACGAAAAAACACGAATTGACGAGATCATTTCTTACACACCCCCACAACTTTACACGGGGAAAGAATGGTACATCGGCTTCATGGCTTTTGATCCAGCACTTGGTAAACTCCATAGAAAACGAATAAAAATTAATCGTATTGCTGGCGGGATATGTGCAAAAAGAAAATATGCACAAGATTTAATAAAAAGGTTAAGCGACCAACTATCCAAGGGATGGAACCCGTGGATTGAAACACAATACGGAAAATCTTACAACAAATTCGATGATGTATGCGAACATTATAAACGATATATTACAAAATTATTTCAGGATAACATATATACAGAAGAAACATTTACGGCATATTCCTCTTTCTTACGCAATTTATGCAATTATAATGAAAGACTTAAAATACCTATAACATACATATATCAACTTGATCACGCCTATGTCAATGATTTTCTAGATCATGTTTATATTGACCGAGAAAATACAGCTCAAACTAGAGATAATTACTTATCATGGCTACGCCAATTTTCCACGTATTTGGTGCAACAACAGTTCGTAAAGGTCAAACCTAGCGAGGGATTTTCCATGTTAGGTAAAAAAGCCCACAAGAAGAAACGAAAAATGATAGAGAAACAAGATTTGATTCGACTAAGTACTTATCTTCAGGAGCATAATAAACATTATCTATTAGCTTGTTATATATTGTATTATTGTTTTATACGCCCCAAAGAGATGTCCAAGATAAAACTTGAACATCTCTCTATTAAAAATCGTACTATCTATATTCCTGAAGACATCTCTAAGAATAGAACCGCAGGGGTTATTACTCTCCCTAAAAAAGTAATACACCTTATGGTTGATCTAAGTATTTTCAACAATCCAAGTGAATCATACCTATTTTCCAAGGATTTCATGCCCGGGTTAGAATACGTAAATGAAAAACGTTTTAGAGATTACTGGAGTCGAGAGATTCGGAAAAAATTGCACTTTCCCGCTTATTATCAATTTTATAGTTTAAAGTATTCAGGAATCACGAACTTGCTCAGGGATACTAATATCGACAAATTAAGTGTTAGGGATCAAGCCAGACATTCAAGTATTCTGATTACGGACATTTATACACCACATGATATTCAAAAAGCAAACGCTCTAATCGAAGCACATGAAGATGTATTTTAGCTTACAACCTACAACCAAGAAAGAGGCTAAATGCCTCTTTCTAATTCACTCCTGATTGAATACAAACCAGTAAAATTTCTGTTTTGCAATAGAAGTACAATCTTGAACCCCAAATAATACTCAAAACTTATACATTATTCCAAAATTCAAGCCATTAACTGCATATTCTATTCTAAAACCAACGTCTTGATAAAAAAAACCGCCACCCATACTAAAAAAACTCAACTGGATACAAGACACGGAAACAAAAGGCTCGAACACTCTTTTCTTCACGATCATTTTTTCTCTGCGTACCGGGGTAAATGAGTAAGATAGTTTCTGTAATTCGTTGTATTGCGTAACAAAGTCGATAGACAATTTACCGAATTCGTTATCGAAAAGTAGTCTATTGTATTCTCTCGTCCGGTTCCAGTCCCGGACTGTTTCTGCGATACTTTCCTCCCGATCGATCACGGGTACATCTTTATAAATCGTATCCGAAATATACACATACTTATACTTTAATTTCCCAGTTAAATAAACCGTATCCGGAACAAATCGAGTTATCGTGTCCCGAATCGTTACACCTTGTACGTTTTTAGTAATTATTTTTTCTTTCGAGAAAGAACGCCCAAGAAAGAATCCAATTGCAAAACAAGCTATACAGCATACGACTAGAAATTTATTCATTTTATTATTACTTTTGTTTTGTCATTAAAAATAAAATCATGAGTTTCATTCAATTCGCACCAAATCTATACATAGCAAATGATCAATCCTTCGGTAATTATGACAGAAATATCATTCACACGTTGTTGGCATCAGTTGATGTCAATTTTTCAGCATATTTAGAAATTCCACCTTTTATCTCTCGTAATTGTTATATTATTTATAATCCTAACTGTCCCATGTGTACAGATATCGGTATTGGGCATCAAATTCATTTAAATACTCAAGAAAATTACTGGTGTCAATGGATATACCAGTTTGCTCATGAATATTGCCATCATTTAATAAACGGAAAATTTACTGGGGAGATAACTGGATTAACATGGTTCGAGGAGTCCATTTGCGAGCTAGCGTCTATATTTCAACTTTCACTTTTTTATTCCTCTTGGTCTCAATCTCACGAAGAATACCAGACCCATTACGCCCCCTCTCTCCGGGATTATCTAGATGCCCTCCTTTCAAAAAATCCTCGGCTGCTTTCTTCAACTGATCATCCGGGATGGTTACAATCTTGGGGTTCAATTTTGTCCGAGCCAAAATATCATCGAGATTATTACAACGTGATAGCAACAAAGATGTTCCCCCTGTTTGTTGAACATCCCTATTTATGGAAGATAATTCTTCATTTCGGGGACACACGCCAATGGAGGACCCTCGATGAATTGTTTGCTCACCTGCATTCACAGGCTGATGACAGTTACGCTCTCCCCCTTCAAAAACTGAATACTCTTTTGCTTTCATAAAACTTGCTATTTTACTGTTATGGTTATTTTTTCCCCGGCCACCATCGCTTCCTCCAGTACACGTGTTAATCTTAACTCGTAATTTGTCGAGTTAATCACTCTTCCGGGTATTCTGTTTTCTCCCACGAGAATACACCCGGACGTGTCCTTATCTGTATTACCCTTGTGAATTCTTATACCCGTGAAGTGGGGAACATTCAAAAGCAAAGGCAATTTCCGTTTAAATTTCGCGGACACGTTCACGATAACCTCGTAGGTTCCTGCTGGGATCGCCGTCTCGTTCATCACCTTCTCTTCCTTGTCCAAATCCCGACAACGATCTTCCAAGGTGTCACAGAAATATTCCCCGTCCACGAACAACCGACCAATCGTGTATAAAGGTTTCTTCACTATTCTATTTAGTTCTAGTTTCATCATCGAGTTTTTTTAATTTGTCCAGTAATTGTTCTGCCGTTTTAACATCAGCACATTGGATTATCGCCCGGATGGCATCCGGTAATTTCGCCACTTGACTTTTCTTCGCTTTCTCGTTCTCCCACACGCTACGTCCCTCGATTAACACGATAGCGGCCGTCACGAGCATCGAGGCGAAAGGTAACGTGTACCAGTCGATACAGCTCCCGATCAAATCAAATATCAAGGCCATGACTTGTATTCGCCAGTAATCCCCAAGCTTCGAAAAAGTTCTTCGCAAACCGCCGGAATAAATCTTCTCTCCCCGGGCTTTAGCACTATCCGTACCTGCCCACAAGTCAATACAAACAGCGAGAACCATTATAGCCCACATCGCCAGTATAATGTACACTTGCGATTGAATAACGTTAAAATCACCTGTCACAAAAAATTCTATCATTACACGCCTCCTTTTATTCCATTGTTTTTCAATATTGCATTATTTGTTACTATTTTTGCGTATTGAAAATTCTAAGTGTGAAGGGAACAAGTACCGTGATGGAAAAGTTCCCTCTTTTTTATCACCCTTCCTTGATCGTTTTGTAGAACTCCATAATTGGCTGCTCCAGTAACGTCAAGAAAACGGGTGACACAGGACCACCACCGATGGCAGGAAAGGAACGATTCACGCAATCGTAAGACCCATTAAAATTCAAGTAATCGGAACGCTGTGAATTCTCTTCCACGAAATGTCCATCGCAGCTGAAAGTCACGATACCGGGGGCGTTGTTCTCGTACTCTGCCGACAAATTCACGTTTATCCCTTTTAAAATAACCGGGGTTGTGGTTGTTGCTACCGTTTTGTAATTAATTTCCATTTCTATAATTTTTAAATTAAACGTTCGTGTTCTTTATCTTGTAATAAGAATCGATAAGCCCAAATGGAATTGTTCCCTCTTTATCCATCTCGTCGATTATCTCTTTCATTACCATCAACTCTGATTCCTCGAATACCACGTCTATCGTTTCAGGGATATTGTTGATAATAGTTTCTTTTTCTTCTAGTTTATGCCTCGTTACCTCTTCCGGGGTGAAATTCACTTTTTTGGCGATTGAATTAAACAACATACCTTTTATCATGTTTACCCGCTCGGGAATGAGATTTTTAATAGCTATTCTATCTACAAATGTTAGTTCCATGTTCGTGTTTGTTATATATGTTTGATATTAACTCACTTCTTGTAATTAAGGATTCCATGTTCCAAGCCAGTTTATAGGCATCTGACAAGCGGTCCATTTATACGTGTCCACCTTCATCACGAGAACGGAATCCTGCCCGCTTGACTGTACTGCCACGTACGTGTTCCCGTTACGGTAAAATTTTTCACTCCCCGTACATAATATATCAAACCCTTGCGACGCCTCGCTTGTTATGATAAAATGTTTCCCGATCTCCATCCCGGCATACAGGTTTATTTTTTTCCTGTTGCCAGTACCGTAAAGACATATAAAGTTAGGATGTTCATTACCTAGTGTAATCCCCGGGTTGCTCCCTGTCATGTAAGCCCTGTAAACACCCGACACGATAGACGCATTTGGAAACATTTTTAACATTCCCTGTGTCACCGCCATGGCGTAGGAATTAACATTATTGGGGGCTCCCGCTATCAACGCAACTTGTTTATTACTACCCAGACCTCCATAGCCTCCCCCCGACAACATGAAAGTCCCGAGCTTGGCATTACCGGCGGTAGTCATGTCAGGATGACTACCCACGTATACTTGATGATCGCTATAACTGAAATTTAACTGGGAACCAGATAGAGCCAAGTTGCTACCTCTTAGCCACGATCCCTCGATAGTGAAAGGACCGATCTTGTTCGTTATCCCTAATTTTAACAGTTCCGCACCTCCCACAACCCCTTTCAGCCCCCAATCGCTATCACTATTGTAAAACATACTAATATAGTTACTAGCATCCTTATAAGCCTTGAAAGATTTCTCCGCGGCGATTGATGTTATCTTTATACCAGCCCCAGTTCCGAAGTCTTTACCGCCAATTATCTTGTTGTCGGCAAACGTGAAACCGGCGACGGATAGCATATTGGCCGTGATAACGTTAGCTTTTAGGATATTAGTTCGTAATTTATCGACGAGAGCGTCGTTAGCAGCCAGCGTGTTGACATCTATAACATCCGCATTAATAAGCCCCGCTTTTATTAGCGGACCTTTAGTTAAAGCATTCGCCTTCAGTGCCTCGAAACTAGTGAACCCAAGCTGTACCGCAAAGGAATCTTTCGTGACGATTTCTATATCGGCATACCCGTCCGACGTTTGGTCGAAACAAGTCATGGAAGCGATATACCATTCCAACGGTATGGATTCAGAAGGAGCGGGATTACCGGTTATATACACGTGTCCACCCGCACTAAAAGTTCCGGTTGCCCCGCAGACAACCTTACGAAGGTACGTCGTGTATTTCCCTGTACCCTCCGTGGGAGTTAGCCACGTGTCGGAATAGCCCGCTCCCATGCTATTGGAAGCTGTATTTATTTTATAACCAACGGGTATTTTGGCGATAATTTTTTGCACAAACACGGCATTCGCCCGGGAAGTTATAGACTGGTACACCCCGCCATACCCGGGTGATTGAGCTGCTTTACACGTGATCTTCAAGCAGTACCCGGATTGTGTCGGGGCATCCGATGGCTTCGCGATTCTTTCCACGACTAACTTGGCTTTAACATCCGCGGCGGAATTAGAGTATTTATTAACCCCATTCCAGCCTAGTTTAAACTCCGGATCTTTATAAAGCATTTTCCCGTTAATGGACTCGCCGGGTACCCCTTGGGCTCCCGTGTTACCCATTTTTCCCACCGAGTAAATTGTAGAACTCGTACCATTAGTGTAACTAATTATCGTTCTCGTCCAAAGATAAGAACCCGCCGCAACCGTTGGAATACTACTGCTCCATGTACCCGTTGGTGCCGTGGTGCCTGATGTTGAGGCTTGATAAGTTATAGTGGTACTACTCACCCCGTTCCCGGCGTTACCGTTCGTGCCGTTCGTACCCATTCTACCGACAGAATACATCGTGCTTGTCGTGCTATCCGTGTAAGTTATGATTGTCCGGGTCCAAAGGTATTGCCCGGCTGCAACGGCGGGTATGCTACCACTCCACGTCCCGGTAGGAGTTGTAGTTCCAGAACTTGAGGCTTGATAAGCAATTGCCGTGCTTTTCACGCCCTTACCAGCCGCACCAGTGTCTCCCTTGTCTCCGGGGGCACCATGAGTCCCGATGATCACGGGCGTGCTAGTGTATTTACTATTATCCGTGTACGTGACAATCTCGTAATTCCACAAGTACTTCTTTGTCGTTGTGGTGACTTGCATCCCGGTCGTCCATCCCGACGTGGATGTTGTCACGCCACTTGCACTAGCGGAAGCGAGGTAATACTCGGTGATCGATTTAATCCCCACTCCCGTGGCTCCGGTGGCTCCATGTACCCCGATAACTCGCTTGTTCGTTTCCGCCGTCATGCCATCCGTGTAGGTTATGATCTCGTAATTCCAAAGGTATCGATTCGTCGTCGTCGTGGATGGTACCGTGTCTGACCACGACGTGGGGGCTGTTGTGTTGCTTGACGAAACGGCGTACTTGTTCGTCACCGATCTAACACCACGACCGATTATGCTTGTCCCAACCGGCTTCGGCCTACTCGTTTGCGGGCTTACCGATTGCGTGTACGATCCACTGGTCCACGTGTACCCGTCGGGCCTTGGTGTCCACGTGACGGGAAAATCAGTTTTCACGTGATACTTGCCCCCTCCACGCAGGTACAAAACCGGGATGCTTGAATACGTCATTTGCCCGCAACTCGCCGGGGACTCCGGGCAGAACTTGAACGTGTCAGCATAAATTAGAGTTTGCGCGTCAGTCGTTCCCCACCCGCTCGCTTGCATATCAAAATCAAAGTCAACCGAGAAACCAGAGGCGTGAGTACTCCAAGCCGGTTTAATTCCACTATTAAGCGCCACCGAAACGCATATCCTGTTGTATCCCATTCTTTGCAAAGCCGTACCGGTAAAAGGTATCCATTTGTCAGCGTCATAGGAGGACGCATCCAGCCACACGTCAGTTTTCCAGTAATTTTCCCCGGATTTCGCTTTCGTGACAATAAATGTTTTCTCCACATAGAAAGAAGTAGATTCAAGATAAACTTTACAAGTGTATGACGCCGTGTCCGCGTTCATGGCTGTACATGTTATCTCGTCATTACCATTTAATTGAAATGATCCGCCAACACTTGTTAAACTAACGACATAGAATTGCCCCGTCGTTGCCCCGGAATGAACTGCCGCTAATTTAGAAGTCCCCTTGTAGGCAGTTATCTTCGTTTTCGCCTTCGCCAATTCTCCCGGTAACGGATTCCCGTTGGCATCGCAAGCCACAGTGTGAGCCTCGTTGGTTAGCAGGATCGTGTAAGCGTCTTTCCCTGCCGCTCCCGTGCTTCCCATCTTACCCACGGAGTAAATTGTCGAACTTGTTCCATTCGTGTAACTGATTACCGTTTTCGTCCAAAGGAAAGAACCTGCCGAAACCGGGGAAATGGTGTTACTCCACGTCCCAGTCGGTGCGGTCGTGCCGGAAGTTGAGGCTTGGTACGTCACCACCGTGCCGCTTACCCCGTTCCCGGCGTTCCCGTTAGTACCATTCGTTCCCATCCTTGCCACGGAATACATCGTGCTTCTAGAGTTATCAGTGTATGTTATCTCGGTTTTGCTCCACAAGTAAGAACCAGCAGCCACGGGTGGAATACTTGCTAACCAAGTTCCCGTGGGTGTCGTCGTGCCAGAGGTAGAGGCTTGATAGGTTACCACTGTACTTTTTACCCCCTTGCCCGCCGCTCCGGGCTGCCCTGTTGCACCATCCGCTAACTTGGCAAGCGTGAAATTATCCGATAATTTCTCGTCACCGTTACATACACACCGGAATGTTCTCGTGTAAACCCCGGGAGGAAACAACGTGGTGTTACCCGGTGCTACCGAATAAGTCGAGGAGGTTGCTCCGCTTATGTTCGTCCAAGTGCTGCCATTTAAGAATTGCCACTGGTACGACGTCGGCGTGAAATTCCTCGGGCATGCCGTTAAAAGGATGCTTGCCGGGGTTGGGGTACCCGTGTAAGCCGCCTCGTATTTAAACACTTGAGAGGGTGCTATAATATCCACCGTTTTGGCGATAGCGTTCTGAATCGCTTTGTCTATATCTTCCGGGGCTTGTACCCAATCTAAAGGTGGTTTTATATGTCCCTCGTAAAGACAAGCCCATTTTATCGTTGCCGGGTTGGCTGTCGCACCTGAACTAGGGTAGTTATAAAAATCTATTTTTCTCTTGTAACTTTCGTTTATGGTTGGTAGAGTAACGTGCGCGAACACGACCTCGTCATTCATGTTTGCCTTTAACAAGACGATCTTACCATTACCACTATTAGCCCACATTCCTAATTGTTGTCCTCCTGTCGTTGTCCCTCTTAATACTAACGTGTATTTCCCGCCAGTAACCAGATCGATGGAAGTTACATAATTAACGATATTATACGAGCTATTCTTAACTTCTATACCAGAATTTAAAAACAAGTTCCTAACCCCTATCTGTATCCCGTCAACCTTATCCTCCAATCCCTCGATAACATCAGAGAACTCCCCGTTTTTCGTGAATATTCCCACCCGGTTACTCCCGTTCGGGTCTTTACCCACTCTAATAGCCCATTTTCCCGAGAGCGTGTAACTATCCACCCCGGCGTACATCGTCATCCCAGCATCCTCTGGCATCGAGGAAATAACAAGAATCCAAGAGAGATTCGGGGCCGTCCTGTGTCCGAACTGCGCCAGTTCATCCCCCACCTCCGGCACGTCAACACCGTCCCGGTCTGTCTTCGACAAATCAATATAATTCTCCCCGGTACTCGTTACAAGGTTCCAGTAATATTTTTTCTTGCCATCCCCGTACTTGTTACAACGCATCTGAGCCCCGACCGTGCAAGTGTTCTTCTGTCCCTTGGAAGTTTCCATGTAACAACGCCAGTAATCGTCATATTCCTCCACCTTGTTGACCTTCATTCCTGATGGAGAATACACGTCTTGCCCTCCACGCCAAAATACCTGCGCAATGGCGAGTGCCATCACCTCCATGTAATTCCGTACCGTCAGTTTCCCGGTAGTGAAATCTTCCGTACCAACCATACCCGTACCAGCACCAAGAACACCGGGAATAAAATCAGCCGTTTTAAAACTCTCCCGCAAAACTAACTTCTGAAATTCCACATCATCGAAAGTACGAAGTGCCTGATCCAAATAATCAGAAAACAGAGTTCGAAGAATCTCTACGATATCCACAAGATCCCCTCCTACACGCTTGGCCGTATTTGCCATCATGCGTTGTTCGTCCCGGATCCCGATCGCTTTGTCAAGAGCACCAAGTATATATTGTCGTAATTCCTCTAGTGTCATTTAATTAAAAGTTTGGTCAAAATGAATTGAAAATATCCTATTAGCTAAAACATTACCAATCATACCCGGGATATTATAGGATTCAGAATCAACAAACTGGATGTTAAGCTGAATACTATTAGGAGCAACACTTTGTAATAATTTCTGTTCTACTTTTTGGGCAGAAACCAAAACCTTGAAAACATCAGCATTCATCGTGAGTAACTGTACATCATCAGAAGAGAGTAAATCATTTATAAAATTTATTTCTTCAGGAGTTTTATAACCAGTATGTACTTTTATCACTTTCGTGGCTTTCACTTTTTTCGTACTCGATGAAAAATCGTGGATATCTTCATCGTATCCAGTATATTGAGCGTTAGTGTTATCATATTTGCTTTCAAGAGTTGGAGTTCCGGTTATCTCTATTCTTTCATAAGCACCATACGAATTCTTAAACTGTACCAAGTATCGATCATCAGCATCAACTGCCGGGATTAAAACAACTCGACACGCACAAATATCATCAACAAATATTTTAAAATAGTTTGAAAGAGTTCCGGCTTCAAGGAATTGTTTTCGAATTACAGGCAGGTTTAACGCGTAAGGTTTTCGGGGTGTTCCTATCGGCAAAGTTATCGCATTCCCGGAACTATCTTCAACACGGATGATTCCATCCGGATGTATGAAATACAAGGGATAGATTTCACTTTCTCTCATGGAAATCAAATCCGATTGTGTCCGAGTGGTCAAAAAGAAATTGCCATTACGATTCAATATTTTGAACGTCTCTAAAATATTTACATCTACAAATTTTCTCAACTCGCTTTTAGAAGCCCCTCCGGTAAAACATTCTCCGGAGAGTGTTACCGTCGTCCCGCTTTGTCCTCTCACGGTAACATTATAATCCGTGGTCATTTCCGGGAGTGCAACTAACAAATCTGCAGACTCTACAATTCGAGAAGTTAAAAGCATTTTCAATACTTCATCTATACGAAATTCAATATTACCATTCGTATCTGGGATACCCGATGTAGAAAAAATTTCCTTGTTGTCATGTTTGACACACACCAGAACATATTTCTCCCCGGAAGCGGTCACTTTAACCAATATCGGGTTTCCAGTCATAGCCATACCGGGCGGTAAAATTTCTGCTGTCATAACAAATATAATTTTACTTCAACGACTTGTGTATCATGTGTAAAATAGCTTTTAGAACAATTTTGCTCTAAAAAAAATTTCCGTTCCGGGGTAGGAGCCAATAAAAAGCGATAAAATGCTTCCTCTGAAGCCGTAGGAAATTGTTCTTTATATCGCTCGAACAATAATCCCACAT
This sequence comes from Butyricimonas sp. DFI.6.44, assembly GCF_022132345.1. Classification (NCBI taxonomy): domain Bacteria; kingdom Pseudomonadati; phylum Bacteroidota; class Bacteroidia; order Bacteroidales; family Odoribacteraceae; genus Butyricimonas; species Butyricimonas sp. DFI.6.44. The sequence goes on from NZ_JAKNJD010000007.1 coordinate 224,467, forward strand.
TATTGATAGTCGGTGCCGTAAGGATCGTTGCCATATCGTATTATTTTATCTCGAAAATACGACGTGACAACAAGGAGAGAAAGGACAAACTAATCTTGGTACTCTCGAAGAGTCCTGAACACGGCTTCTGTTATTTCAAATTTATCAATCCCGATTTTACACTTTATCCGTTCTATAAGAACAGGTTGATTGAATAACAACTTAGGTGTGCATATATTTAGCATCTGCAATTGACTCAGTGTTAGGTTCAAGTTACAATATATCGTTTGATTGGAACTCTGAATCATCATATCATATTTCCTCCAGAATCTCTCGTATAAACCATCCTCCCCGGCAATCCTTAAACTCCAATTCCCCCATATTTCACCCGGATAATCATACTTAACGGTTGTTCCCATGCTAATCAATGTTCCAGAATTTTTCTCTTTCTGTAACTCCGGGACCTTAAAACAGAACATCATTTTTATATCCGCGGTTGTTTTGCTACTATCAATGTCGTCCCCCTCTTTCACTAAACTCGAGTTCAAGAGGATTATCTCGGGAACCGTTGGCACATAGAAAAAATTATAAACATCGTTACCGTCACTTTTTGTCATTTTAATTCTATTCCGAAACATGGGTAGTTGTTCGTCATCAGACGCGTATTCTACCATCATTTTATTTTTCGATGAATAGTAATTGAAATAGGGAGAAAATCGTTGTAAGCTTGCCGCAATATGACCTTCCGCATAATATCTCCTGTAAATAGTATTTTCCGGGGCTACATAATACAATTTCCCGTTCGTTTGAATCCCGTAATCATTCTTCAATAAAGTTATCTCCCCGTACTTCGCCACTAGATCAGACAATAACTCGCACGGAGGTGCTGCCGATTTAATGGATGTCTTTGCCGAAATCTTGAGTTGTTCGTTATCGTGCCACTCGATTCTAGGCAATTCTGCCGCGAATCGTGTAAGATCCACATCAGGCTCCCGAGAGATGTTGTCATCGATCAAGGTTACCGATATCGTTTTCTTTGTATCATCACAAATAAATACCAGACCGAATTTTTTCTGAAGGGCTAAAATAAAATCACTGACATTACAAGTTGGCAGGAGTTGCGTGTAATCAAGCACTCCACCAACAATCGCATCCGCCACGTTATTCACTAGTACAAGTTGTTTGAACGACACATCAGACTCGAACACGGACTCCCCAACGGAATATCCAAAATGTTCAATTATTTTCTTTATCACAAATGATACTTTCAAGAATGGAGTTATCCCGAAACCAAACGGGACATCAACCATCGTGCCATCTATTTCAATCTGGGAAGTGCTTTGGTCCCAAAGAGAGACTGCTTTCGTGTCCGGATCTATTCTTATCTTATTCAACCATATTCCGGAAGTATACTTTTTCCCGTCAAACCCTGCAACCACCGGGAATAAATGAAAATCATCCACACGACGGTTAAACATCACGTCACTACAAAGATTAAATAATTCCCGAACCGTTCCCGTGCGGGTTCCACCATAATTCACCGCCCCCATCTGCACGTCTTTTATTTTCTCGTAAAAAATAGCCTCGTCCATGTAAAATGTTGTCACGATTTTATCTTTCTCGTTTGCTTTCAATACAGCCTGTGTCGCTCTCTTTTGAAATGTTCCGGCACGAAGAAGAACGTTTCTTTTTATCAGGTACTTTTTCGCCCGGTCAAAACGTTGTGGATAATCCAACAGTTTTAGATTGCGGGTGGTGTAAGGTAATGTTCCCGGAGCTGTTTGTGAACCAACCTCTGACAACATTGGATTTATAAACTCGAAATCAAAAGAATAATCTGCAGGAACATCAAAATGCTCCCCTTGTTCCGTAATTATCTCCATGTTATGATTTTTTTATTGTTCCAATTGCTCGAGCATCATCTCTCAATTTTCTTTGCGCGTCAAATTCGTCCAACCCAACATAAGCCTTAATGCCGTACTCTTGAAAATACGCTAGTATCGCACTCAATTTATTAAAGATTTCGAATAAACGAGGATCATCGGCATCGGAAGAAGGGACTACATTATCAACAGCATCATAATTTCCGGTAGCTCTTTGTTTTACAACACCCGCACGAACATCGTTGATCGCCGATACTATATACGGGTAATTCACGTGTTTCTTTAGCAATTGAAGATCCGGACTGGACACGACCAATTCTTCCCCTTGTTCCGCCACTAGAGTTGGCTTCCGAACGATGCCCGTCGTCGGCTCTCCCACGTACTCAACATCACGATAAAGTCTACCGTCTTCTTCACCAATAACATCATATTTTCCTATGGCACGCTGGTTCACAACAAGCTTTCCCGTATCAGATTTACCTTGCAAATCACTATTTGCATTCTTTGAAGATGGTTTCTTTATAACACCTTTCACTGCTGCAAATGCTGCATTTATCAAAGCAATTTCGGCCGCAGCTTTTGCGGCACCCACCAAACCCAACGTTTTTATATTTCTAATCGTTGTTTCTGCGATTGCCAATGTTACCATTTGTCGTAAAGAATCAAGCGTCAATAATAACATTTCACCCAAAGCATCTGCAATCGAGTTTTCCGTACCTGTTAAAAATTCTCCTAAAATTGTTCCAATCTTTTCGCCAAAATTCAAGAATATCTGTGCCCGTTTTTGCAATCTCTCCTTTTCTTTTTTCTCTGCATCCTCTTCTTCTTTCTCTCTATCTGCTATTTGTTTCTGCAAGCTTTTCTCCTTCAATTTAGCAATTTGTTCCTCCGTCCACCCGTTAATCATCAATCTCTCGGCAAGAAATTCACGCTCCAAGTCTAATAAACGTTGTTGATACTCTGCTTGCGATATCTCTCTATTGGCGTATTGCTCCATGATTAAAATCCTCTCCCGATCATAGGCTTGTTCCATCTCCCGAAGTTCTTCTGCAGCCCGATTGGAACGTTGCTCGGTAGTTCTTTTATCAATCTCGGCTTGCATTTCCTCCCGTTGAACCTGTAGCCGTTGTGCGTATTCCGCTTCTGTAATTAGACCTTGTTCTTTACTTTCAACAAGTAATTTTTCTCGTTCTTCATATTTTTTCCGAATGTCATCTATCTCTTTTTCTGACTTAGAGAACGCATCAACACGAAGTTTTTCTGTTAATTCCTTAGATTTTTTCTCTTCTTCCTGCAGCATCTTCAATTTAGCAGCCAAAATAGCAGCATTAATTTCATCCCGCTTTTTCTTCTCTAGTCCATGAATTTCGAGTTTACGATTCAATGCCTCAAGCTCAAGTTCCTCCATTTTTTTATTGAAGTTCTTTTCGTCAATCTCTTTATCCAAACGAGATTGAATCAAACTGGCTTTCTCGGAGGCAATGGCTCGATCGACAGCCTCAATCTTCTTATTTAAAAGATCAGTTATGCGTTGCTTTTCTTCATTTGCAAACTCATTTCGGACTGTATTCAATTGTTCTGTCAACTCACGAGAATGATCGTGATATGTTTTTTCCGCACGCGACATAGCAACTTGCAATTCAGCAAGCCTCTGGTTTTTTTCTGCCGCATTATCAGCTCTATCAGCTTCTGCTTTTTCTATTCGGTATCGCTCTTGAGCGTTTGCATATTCTTGACTAGCCATATCCTGCTCCAACTTAATCGCTTCCTCAATCTTCGCAAGTCGCTGTTCTGAAGTAAACAGATCCTTCCTCTTTGCCTCTGTTCTAAGTTTAGAAATTTTCACTTCAGCTGCAGCATTCTCCACGAGAGTTTCACGTTCTTTTTTTACAAGAGCCTGTTTCGATTTCTCCAACGCAATAGCTTCCCGTTCATAATCATTTATCTCTTTAAAATATTTACCCACGATAGGGAGTTTTTCCGATACAGTCCTTACAAATTCAAGAATAGCTGCAATAAAATCAAGAAGACCAATCACAACTTTTTGTACAACATTTAAAATTGCATCCATTGCCGCACCTAGTGGCGCCATGATCGCATTTAATTTATTCGTGGCCTCCTCGCTCGTGCTGATAGCCTTATAAAGAGCCATGAAAATCGCTACAACAGCCGCAATGACCGCAATTATCGGATTCGCAAGTAAAGTAAGAAATGCCTTATGGATTCCCATCACGCCCTTGGTAACGGCGCCTGCCGGACCGGGAATATTTTGCAACTGGGTTGAAAGTGATTGTCCAGAACTACGTAATTCCCCCATACGTCCTCTTACTGTCTCAAGTTGTTTCTGCAGATCGGCATATCCTTTAGGATCGGCAGCCTGAACCGTTCGATCCAATTGTGCTTGCAACTCCTTCGCTTCTTTTCGGAGTTGAGCCATCGTTTTCTCGTTCAAGGATAAAGATTTCTCATGCTCCACGATCTTTTTCTTATTCTCATTAATGGCAGTAGTATTAGCTTTTATCGTGGCTTCAAGCTGTTTATATTCCTCTGAATTTTTCTCTCCTTGTGCCTTGAGTTCCGCCATGCGGGTTTTAGCTGCCTTCGTGGAAGAAGCAAGTTTCATGTTCTCGTCATTCAACTTTTGGATACTAGCAACCGCTCCTGATACCCCAATATTTACCTGTAAGTTTACATTATCATCTTTCATGTTACTTGTCATTTAGCAGTCCCATCGATTCTTTTATCATGTTTATTGCTTGCTCGTTGAATGCTTCCCGGTAAGCAAGTCTCAAGCGCAAATGGGTGTCATTATAAATCCGACCGAACACGATCCGATTGTAAAGATGTAAACCTTTTTTTCGGGTTGCCACCCAAGGCATGTCGATAAAACGCAGGTACTTCACGTACCGCATGGTAAGCCGAGTTCCTTCACCCAGTTGGGTTACAGAAAAATGTCCCCGCAAACTTTCACGTAATTCTCCGGAGTCATCATTCAACCCCCAATCATCCGCAGCCTCCATCTGCAACCCCTTGATTACCTCGGCTTCCTCCGCAAGAATTTTATCGACAAATTTCGGTTTTACATACTTCTTTATTCCCATTTTCTATACATTTTAAGCTAATGTATTTCCAAGAAAACGGGATAGAAAGGACAAAAAAGCCCGCCACTTTCATGGCGGGTTACAAAGTCTAATTTTAGGTTTACGATTCGGATATCCCGAATTTATCTTGTAGTGCAGCATTAATAGCCTGCCGACGTTGTTCCGCTGTAAATGCCTCGTAGGAATCTTTATCCATCCCAGCTCGTTCCAGTAACTCGGACTGCAATTTGAAATCTGCAGTAGTCATTCCAGTTTCATAAGCATTATACTCGTCTGATCCGGGAGTACGCATTGCAAGGGTTACCCGAAGAATCTCGTCATTTGATAGCCGGGGACGCAATAAAGCGATTATCTGCGTAAGCGAGTAGCGCAACTCCCCACAACGAGTGATAATCTCGAGTGGAGTCATTTTATTTAGATCAGTCTCTCTTTTTTCTACCGAATCTTCTTTCTTTTTATTCTTTTCCATTTCTTGTAGCTGTTTCGTCATACATCAATTCTTTCAAGGCATCCTCTATATATTGCACATAACCGAGGTATCCCAACAATTCATTCGAATCAACATCACGTCCTTGTAAGCTAATAAAAAAACGCTTCATCTCGGCTATATTGCCCAGCATCATGTGCAAGTCTTCGTTATTATTCGCCTGCAGACAACCAAGATAATGGGCAACACGTGCGGTAATCACGGCATTATCAACCTTCACGTTTTCAAAAGGCTTACACATGACTCACCTCCTTTTCGGCAAAGTGATATTCCATTTGCATTCGTGACAATTCAGCCCGAGCCTTTGCCCATACCTTGCGATAGGCTTCGACATTCTTAGAAGCCAAATTTTGCAAGAATAATTCTTTGTAATAATTTACTTTCTCCTCTTGTTTCTTTATCCCATGGAGAGTTGGGACTTCCGCCACCGTAGATGCGGGATTGACTTTTCCTGTTAGCATAATAGAAAATCTTGTGATAAAAAAAGAAGGCGGTCACCGCTAACAGTTTCAACATAAGCTGAAAAGTCTCGGGACTCACACCCGTATGCCGCCTTTTTATTTTTGAATAAAATCTTTGCACGAATACTTATATTAAAACTGTTAGCACTGCAAAGATAAGAAAAGAACCGGAATCTATGGCAATCTGCCTCTAAATTTGCTCCATTTTTCACGAAAAAAGCCCACCACAAGAATGGTAGGCTTTCCCTCTAAAGTTGTAAAAGTTTCAGAGATGCTCCATGACGAGAGCTATTCCTTTATATATCTCAGACATACACACTATAATAAAAAGAACGACCTGCCTATTTAGGCATTGTTTCGCAACAATTAAGCCCAGCAGGTTCTACATCACGAATGTAGTACAATTTTGTTTATGCTCCAAATGCTTGTAGAAAAAATACTCCAATTAAGCAATAAAATAAGGTAGAACAAAAAAGCCCGCCATTCTCGTGGCGGGTTTTCTCTAAAATTGTGAAGTTTCAGAGATGCTCAATAACCAGAGCTGTACGTTTAATGTTACCGCTTAAATCAAGTAACGCATTCAATAATATTTTCTCTTCACTCATTCCCACTTCTTATTATTTAGATTGTACATTCCATTCTCCCGTTTCCGTGCTTCTCCATGTACAACTACACCTCAAAAACGGGACTTATTTACCTCGTTTTTCTGGACTATTTTTTGTTTCGTTTGATTTTACAAAAATCGAAGCCACCGATATTAACGTTCCCGCTCCAAGAACTCCAGCAAACCACGGCTTATCCAAGTACAACGCATAAGCAGTGAGAGCTACCATCACAACTATAGCGAAAAAAGCAAAAAACATTCCCCACCAATTCATTCTTCCTTCCTGCCGATTAGCCCTACGCACAAGATTAATTTTACACTCGTCTATCTTGTGACGATGCTCCTGTTCTTTCACCGAAGCATTAATTAAATAATCGACAATACGAGGATCAATTTCTTTATAAGCCGCTAATTCTTGAGGAGAAGGCAAACAATTATCATCAACAATATAAGTCTGTTCTAATTGCTTACCAACACCATTACCCGTTGCTACTTGTGTTTCACGTTGTTTAATCTCCTGCTTACCCATTAAAAACTACTTTATCAAAAGCTCGTCGAACATCACTCTCAACATTTCTACGATCTTCCATTAATCTTCCTTTATCATTCACCCGACCTTTCCCCATATCAGAAACATCTTGGCGAATCTCAGACATCATCTCAGAGTCTTGTTTATAGCATCCACTAGAAGCAGCCCTAAAGACACGAATGCCATTCAAAAAGAACTCTACTACTTCTTTTAATATGCTCATAATGTTACCTCCTTTATTTGATTATCGATGCAAATATAGTGATTAATACGAAATAACTTACACTTAGTTTGGTTTTAAGTATTTTTTTTATTATAGCTAAACAAATAACATGCCACAGATATTCATATAAACGCACATGATTTTCAGCCCTAAAACAGTTAAATTCTAGTTTCTCACAAGCTACTTCGATTGTAGATTTTTTCAACCATTGTCAATAGAGCCACACGCCTCGACAGTGTCAGATTATCAATCAACCCCAGTTCTTTCAGGACAGCAAGTAGATACGGCATATTATCCCGGATATCTTTCCGGGGTACCCCGTCGCAGAAATTAAAAAGCATGGCGGCTAACCCGGCAGGTATAGCAGCATTAGCAGAAGCAAATATATAGCAAACGTCTTGGATATAACACACGTAGAAATACAACATAGAATTGCAAGCAATCCGGTTCTCCGGCACTTGAAATGCCACGGGCATTGCAGGTAAAGATTCTCCCAGTTCCACCAAGTAATTATAGCGATCCGCCCATTCCGGTAGCAACAAGAAAGTCTCTTTCAAAGCGTCAATTTTCTCTTTCATATTACAGCCTGTTTACGAACAAATGAAGCCGCCCAACCGCCATGGCCGAAAAACAATGACGGGTCCAATGGCATGACTTGTACTGGCGACGTGGCAAACTCCAACACGCCACAATTTTTACTCTCTTCCTGCATATCCGTCAGGATCAACTGCATTAATTCGAGTCCCCGCTGCATTTTCATTGCCTCGTTCAACATATCGTTGTTTGCCTCGTTCAATTCGCAAGCTACCGAAACGGATAAACCAACCTCGTTGCGTGTTACCCCGTTTGCTGTCTGTACTTTTATATCTCCATACTCGATAAAAAGCATGAAGTTCCGGGAATTCTTTACCCGGTCCGATACCAGCTTGTTGTTCACGGAAACCACGAACGAATCAAAGTCCGAAAGGGCCTGTACTTCCGAAACGTTTAATATATCCGCTTTTACTTCCTCGTACCCGGCAAAACGGGCATTTTGAGGCTGCTTCAACATTTCTTTCCGTACCCGAATCGGGATAAAGCGAGCGAAATAAATAATCAAATCTTGAATTATCGTTGTACTTATCATGACAGTTGTTCAATTACAGCGTAAGATAATTTTGTAGCCTTGGCGATATCCTCCAGTGTCGCCCCTCCACCTCGGGCATCCGAGATCATTTTTTTCAACGCCTTCACCTGCATATCAAAATAATCAACAACCGATACCCGCTCCATTTCGGCGGTCGTACCGAAACCGACAAGCGAAAGGGACATGATCGTTTCAGTCATACCAAGGTTGATTTTTTCATTTTGCTCCCCGGTACCGGAAAACAACACCCGATAAATAGCGTGTTCGGTGAAGTATCGCACGATCCCGGTAAACCATATCATCACGGCGTAACGAACCGGGTAAGATACTCTCTCGAAATGCTTGTAGTGTCGTGATGAAATATTGCGGCCATGCAGCGAGTACCGGGGATAAAGAATCGCACACAACGCATTCAAGCATTCTTCCGAATGACTTTCCGCGAATGCTTTCACGATATCGAAGGCATCCGAGAACTCCCGTGCCGTGATATTCGTCCGGATAATAATCCCCACGTCAAACTGTTTTCCGGCATATCTACGTAATCGAGGACGGATCCAAGGAATCGGGTTACGATTGAAACAATTATTCACTTCCCAACCGTCACGCCCTTCTCGCAACGGGAATTTAATTTGTTCCGAGAGTATGACCAAGTTCGAATTAATTATCTCCCGCCGCTCGGCAATTGCCGACAAGTCGGGGAAATGGATACGTCGCCATTCCCCGAGCAATGTCAGCATCGCACGAAATCTAAAACGGCCAAATAAAAACAGAAGAAAATATTTTACGGATACACAACATAACTTTAGCCGGAACTTTAATACCTGCCATCTGTGTATTCTAGCATCCGACCCCGGTTTGTACCCCGTGTATAACAGTAACAAGGCTAACCTGAACTCATTAATCTTTATTTTCCGCCCAAGCAATTCAAGTAATTTCACGATAGTAAGAATAAATTGTTTCGTGCTTAAGTCTTCCCATGCTGACGGCAAAACAATCTTTTTACGTTTCCCTTGTATCTCTATCATACCACCATAAATTTATCATCCCCGGTAACTGGGAATGGGTTATCGTATATATTACTTTCTGATTTCCTGCCGTTCGAGATCGCCAAATCCAGATCATTCCAGTACCGGATTGCCTGTTCCTCGAATTGCCGGGACACGGATTCCCGGATATGTGTTTCAGCTTTATCCTTGTTGGTTTTACTCTGCTCGTTATCAATATCTTTCCGGACACTCTCCGGGAGATCAGCATAAGCGAGGCGTTTACAGGCCAACGCCATGACAGAGTACACTACTGCCCGGGAAACCTTATCTCGCAATCTTTCATCCACGACCTCTCCAAACCGGGGTTCCACGCTATCCATCCACACTTCACGGATAATCCATCGTACTCGGATCATGAAATAAAGATTGTTGATTCCCAACCATCGATTGAAATCTTGCACCGATATCGGCAACTCGTCCAGTTCCTGCTTTTGCCCCGAATCGGTCCACTCTTTAAAATTTTCCGGATCACGATTCAACACACCGATCAATTTACCCATCCAGAACCAAGCCGTGTTGATCAGGTTATTCGCCAGTTCGTCTTGTTGATACTTGTAAATGGTGGTTTCATCATTATTTTTCTTCGTGGTGATCCCATCATTACCGATCCGAACGATCAAATAAATTAATTGCTCGTAGAGAGCCCAATGCAACAAGGAGCGTTGCAAAAATTCTAAAGCCTCGACATCCGGATCCGGGTATGCCTGCACGATTTTCGAGTAGGTTTGTTCCCCGATAGTGTCAGCTACCAAGTGAGCTGCTTTCAACAACCCACTCTCGATATTATCAAACTCTAGTGTCGTGTTTATACCCGATATCCGGGATTTTGCTTCATCTGCAAAATTATCTCTTGAAAATGGTATTTGTATCATAGTCCAGACTTTTATTTACCTACCACATTTTCCTGACGGTCTGCAGGAGTTGTTTCTTGCTGCTTGCTCGGTATATCAATCCGGAACCCGAGTCGAATATTCTCTTTCACGGCATACGGGAAATTATACCGGATTGCCCTGTTGATATCTTGTGTCACGTAAAATTCCGCTATCACCAAGGCATTCGCATAGATCAAATAGTTATAATAAACATCGGAACCGGACTTCGATAGAACCCCGTCATTTTCCACGTTCGTGATCGAGGCATTAATACCTTTACCGGCAAGGATCACCTGATCCGCTCGCTTGTCATAACTAATCACCGCTTCCATGTACTCTTTAAACGAGCCGGGAAAATCCTTGAACTCCCACCCGTCTTCTCCCCATTTAGTCGATGCCCATAGTTTCCCTTGGTTTTCCCCTTCACCGGAAAGAAATTTCGTGATCTGCCGGAGTTGGTAATTAATCAATTGCTCCATCATCCCCTCGTGGAACTCCACCGGATTCCCGCTTTCATCTGTCAACTTCACGCCTTTGTAGTAAGTCGAACGAGCAGTCCCGTTTATCATGTTATCTCGACAAATGTTTTCAAGAACGCCTTTCTCGTGTTGGTACCAAGAACCGGGAATAATAACATGCACATGGGCATTCAATGCGTTACGCAGGTATGAATTTATATACCGGGGAGTAAGGTTCGATCCCTTGATCCACTCTTGGAGTCCTTTAAACCATCGGCAAAAGGGATAGATTGATTTCCCGAACGTTTTATCTTTTACCCAGCTAATTGCGGTTGGGTATGCAAAAGGATTCGCCGGATCGAAGCGATGGTATATCTCAAACTCCGAAGCCGGAGCCATCCAGTCCCCGAGAATCACGTATTGACAGTCGGCATCACTTAACTGCCGATTGACGGGAATCTGTTTATTTGTCGCGAATCTCGCACGATCGCTACATTGATACGAAAGTGCTCGCACGGGTATCGAACCCGATACCCGACGAGACACGTTGAAATGATATTGAGTGATGCAGCAATTGGTGTGATAAAAATCTTCAATCAAGTTTATCAGGTAGTCCCAGAAATGCCCGTACCCGTTAGCTTCCCAAGATTCAAGCCAAGACATAATCTTTTCGTCTTCGACCGGAACCCGAACCTGCTTTTTATTTTTTCCCTCTCCTTCCGTGATCGTCGTGTAAAGATACGGTCCTCGACCAAATAAGAATTCTACTTGCTTTTGGAGTATTTCCGGGAGTAGCTTGTTGTCGGAAACCGTGTTATACACTTCTTGGGGATACAAGTTATGGCCTTCTCCCCAGATCGGGACGGTAAACCCTTGTAGTTGCATTGTCCGGTTCTCGTTCAGATAACGAGCGTATAGGTTGTGATACTCACTATTCGACATCCCATCCCGAGAGATCGCACCTTGTACTTCAAAGGTCACTACATTCCCGTTAGACGTGTAGAATCCAGAATCACCGTTCATTTCAAATTTATCCATAACCTTAATCAATAAACCAATCTACTTTTAATAACTCGTATCGAGGGGGAAAAGCAACAAAACGAAGCAATTTTTTCCAACACATCCGGGGTTCGTCTGTATCCGATATCACGTAAGTCAAGTAGTGATCCGGATCCACCTTCGTCACTTTCTCCGGCATAGCCGGACGTAACCGACAATGTTCAACCTTTCGGAGTTCCCCTCCAACACCAGTTTTCCGGTTGCAAGTGAAGTGGATCAGCGTGAAGGTCTCGTCCTTCATCTTCGAGATTAACCTCATTCGGCGTATCGCTTCCGCCCCTGATATGACTTGTCGTGTTCCCATAGCTCGAATTTAAATCCGCTTAAAGGGAGAGGAAAGGACAAAAAAATCCCCGACCTGTAAAGCCGGGGATAGTTGTTGATTATCAAACAGAGCTCATTGAGCAAAGTTTACCGATAGCAATTCATTCGCGTATATTTTTAACCCATCAAGGATTCGTTGTTTTACTTTTGCCCCCGGACGCTTAATCCCAAGAACATACTGTCTCATCAGGCTCTCGTTTATACCCGCGATACGAGCAAGAACCGTCTGATTTATAAGTCCGTTATAACTTTCTAACAAGGATGGTATATCTTCAAATTGATACACAAATCCAAAATCTCCATCCATCCACTCGGCACGTTCTTCCGGGTATAGCCCCTCAATGTGAAATTGAAGTCCCGAGCGAATATCTTTTTTCAATTTTTCAAACGTTGGACGGGAAATCACATACCCGTCAACCTCCGGCAAATGGGCTGATACTCCCTTCCCCGCTTTTTGAACAATCACCTGTAATGTTTTCATATCTCCTTTGTTTTTTAGATTACGTGGGGGTTAATCCACGTAATCTTTAAATTTTATACCTGCCTGTCTCTCCATGCTTTTCAGATTGTCTGCCGAAACATCATCTGAAAGCTTTCCGTCAACTGTTACCGTTTTCCGGATAGTCGGGTGTTTGAATTGCCGATGGCTTGTACCGTTTTGTCTGGCCTTATACCAACCGAGCGATTCTAAAATCCGAATAATCTCCCGAATCTTAAACACTCTTTTCATAGAACTCTATTTGATTAACAACAATACAAAGGTAACATTTTTCGTTACCAAAACAAACTTTTATCCCATAATTTTTGAAAAAACCCGCCACTTTCATGGCGGGTGCAAAATCTAATGTCAGGTTTACGATTCGGATATCCCGAATTTATCTTGTAGTGCGGCATTAATAGCCTGCCGACGTTGTTCCGCGGTAAATGCCTCGTAGGAATCTTTATCCATCCCGGCTCGTTCCAGCAATTCAGACTGCAACTTGAAATCTGCTGTAGTCATTCCGGTTTCATAAGCGTTATACTCGTCGGATCCGGGAGTACGCATCGCAAGAGTTACCCGAAGAATCTCATCATTCGATAGCCGAGGACGCAATAAAGCGATTATCTGCGTAAGCGAGTAGCGCAACTCCCCACAACGAGTGATAATCTCGAGTGGAGTCATTTTATTTAGATCAGTTTCTCTCTTTTCTACCGAATCTTCCGTTTTCTTATTCTTTTCCGTTTCCATTTTTTGCAGCTGTTTCGTCATACATTAATTCTTTCAAAGCATCCTCGATGTATTGCACATAACCAAGGTATCCCAATAATTCATTCGCATCAACATCACGTCCTTGTAAGCTAATAAAAAAACGTTTCATCTCGGCAATGTTGGCAAGCATCATGCATAAGTCTTCATTATTATTCGCTTGTAAGCACCCAAGATAATGCGCAACACGTGCGGTAATTACAGCATTATCAACCTTCACGTTTTCGATAGGTTTACACATGATTCACCTCCTTTCCGGCAAAGTGATATTCCATTTTCATGCGAGATAATTCAGCCCGAGCCTTTGCCCAAGTTTTACGATAGGCTTCGATATTTTTAGAAGCCAAATTTTGCAGGAATAGTTCCTTGTAGTAGTTCACTTTCTCCTCTTGTTTCAGTATCCCATGAAGAGTTGGGATTTCCGCAACCGTAGATGCGAATTCGACTTTTGTTGTTGACATTACAAAAAGTTTTATAGATAAATAAAAAAGAGGCAGTCACCGTCAACAACATCAACCAAAGCTGATAAGTCTTGGGACTCACACCCATATGCTGCCTCAATATCATTAAGATAATACTTTCCATGAATACTTTGAATTAATGTTGTTGACACTGCAAAGATAAGAAAAGTCCCTGAATTCATAGCAATTGCTATAAAAAATGATACCATTTTCACGCTAAAAATTGATGCATAGCGCAAAAATGGTATCATCTAATCTATTGGGAGCAATTACATCTTATAAATCTCAGCCCAATATTTATGAGTTAAAATATGAATATTTTCAATATCCTTTTGTATTTGTTGTAATTTACTTCTACCAAATCTTACTTTCCCCTCTTCAACAATCAGAAAATTCAGAGATTCCCTATCACCACTAATAGATGTCATATCATTTCTTGTTTTCTTGATTGTTGCAAAAAGTTTTTCATGCTCTTCTCCGATTTTACCTTTCAAAGCTTGAGATAATTCTCTTACATTACTCAATATTACCATAAGCTGTTTGCACAAAGGAGGAATATCATCATATATATCCTTTCTCTCATGGGCAAATTCCTTTAATTCTGAACACACGGGAAGAATTTCTTTCAGCATACTTGCAATTATTTCATTATCTGTACGCCGATTCGTTACATTCCATTCAACCTTACGCACAACATATATTGCTAACCATATTGTTAAACAAGAAGAAAACAATAAAACAATTACATCAAAAATTGACACAGTATAATCAAATTTCATTGATGGGATCAATGCTAAAACCATCAATACTATACATGCAAAATTAATAATAACATTAATGATATCACTATTTCTTATTCTTATTTGCTTCTTCTTGTGCATCTTTCATATATTGATCAATATCCTCAATCAAATAATCCTCTTCTTCCGATATTATTTTTACATGGGAAGATATTTGATTATAAGTCAAACCATTTTCCCTAATTAATCCTCCAAATGCTTCTTCCAAAAATGAAGTACCATACCCTGCAACTCCATCCAAAATAATCTCTAATTGAAAATTTTGCTCGATGGCATCCTTCACACGAGGATATAATATTTCTTTCCTGAATTTTTCTCCAGAATTTTCACCTTCTCTTACATATCTTGGTCCCGTTTTAAAACTGAAATCCTCAAGAACGCTTAAACTCTCTTTTTTCATGCACTATATTATTTCCTGTTAATTCCCAGTACAAAAATGTACCATTTAAAGAACAATTCAAAGTTTTATAATCATTATTTGCTACATCTGCAAAACTATCATTTGTAATTACGTGTAAATTAGAAATTAAGTTTCGGTCTAATGTTTCTTTCATTCCAGGAAGTCCTTTACCTCGATAACTTGTATTCATGGATGTCATGTGCAATTTGCCTTCCAATATCAAACGTAAATCCTCTGCATTATTTTTATACCCAAAAAATTCATGTAATATATCTAATCCTTTAAAAAACTTCGCACCTTCTTTTTTCGTCTTTAGGCTAGTAAAAATTCCAACGCCATAATCAAAAAAAGAAAAACAGGCTTTATTATCGATATAATTCACTGTTAACCACCAATGATGATATCCCTCCTGATCTGTTGAGGCATGCGTATGAGTGTTTTGCATTAATTCCATTAATATCTTATACACTCCTTTTGAAAGCTTTTTTGTCCCCCATATTCGTTTTGTCGCAAAATCGATAACTTCTTGCGCTTTATCTCCACTAGTTTTCTTGCCTGATTCTCTAATAAAATTATTCGAAGATTGTTTAAATGGAAATCTTGCCCCTCGAAACAAGTGATGAAAGAATCCTGAAGAATGTATTTTATTCCTACATTCTCGATCCAAAGGTTTATTCCCTTCAAAATCGATCCCTCTATTTTTAAATAAATTCATCACAGCAAGCAATAGAACAATTGCATTATGCTCTATTACTCGTACATTTGTCAGATGCACAAATGTACTTTTCTTTTGTTTTAAATTAGAGTTCAATTTATTTATAAATGCAATTACTCCTTCAGGATTTTTTATCAAAGAAAAAACCTCTGGAGCATGCACTTCACTATCATATTCAGAACAACAGATCTTCTTATTTTTCTTAAAAAAGACTCGTTCTTTTTTCAAAGCATGTCTTTTAAAAAAACGTGGAGCTCTAATTTCATGTTCGATCTCGGAAACCGATTTTCTTTTCAAGCGTCGTCGAATCTTTCTCTTTCGCTTCAATATCTTTTTTATTAAAACTCTCTGTCTATATTTATCAATTAAAATCATACAATTATATTATACATAGAATCACAATTACAACAATATCATTTCATTTTAACCATCATCCCTGTCACTTCCCAACTACCAAGTGTTGAATCATAGGAATATTTCAAATTAATAATTGCATTTGCTCCTTTTGAGTGGGCTTCATTATACATCATTTCCAACGCCTCTTCTAAAGAAGCATCAATGAATTTTCCCTTTTTGATAACAATATCTTGGCCATAGACAGGATCACCTCCCTCTTTCTTCGTAACACTTACCTCTTTCCCCGACTCTAAATAAACACTCACTAATCCTATCGGGTCATACTCCTGATTCACCAAATTTGCTTCAGTAATGAAAAATCCCAACTTGGTGTACTTTGTCAAATCTAAAGTAATCACACGTGTCATCCTTTGCGTTGGAATACATCCTACCAACAAAACACTCAGCAATAATCCACACAACATTTTTTTCATAAACTTCGTATTTATATATCTTTTACAAAGATAATCGTTTACTAGTTCCAAACAAATGTCTAATCAAAATATACAAAAAAAGAGGCTATAAAAGCCTCTTTAAGTAAATCAATATAATTTCAATATTATACAATCATCACATATCCAAAATCAATTAACGCTATCATAAAATACTCTGGCGTATCTAACGGGATAACTTTTCCCGTCTGAATTTTAAACCTCTCTGCAAAGGCTTTCATATACTCATCATCCGTCAAATGACTATCAAACTTACTTCCCTCCCGTAACCTTGTTACAAATTCTTGTGGAGAAGAGGCTTTGATTAAGCCTCCATCCTTTAGTCTATATTCCTTTTCCATTATCTCAATTTATTAGTTCTATTTTTATAATACGTTACAATCTCATCACTATTAAATTCTTTAAGTCCCTCAAGGGAAGCATCCGCCACCAAGTTGTTTTTCGAATAATCAATCAAATTATTCAAGAACCGTACCCAAGTTCCGATCTTTACAAATTCAACCGTTCCGCTGTGTTGTCTAAATTCGCAAGTATTATGGCGGCTATAAGATAGAGGATTAATTTTATAATATCTGCTATCCCAAAATATCCGTGCGATATCTTCAAGCGTTTCCGCCTCGTCAATCGAAGATTCAAAGTTAGTAAAATCTCTGAATCCCCTGCAGTACATATTATTTCTGCGGCTCAATGGCATAAAACCGTCGATCACGTCTTCAAGGCGAGCATAGTTTTTATAAATATTTTTCCATGTATTCAAGTCCATCCCCGTGGCATCCATGTGAACGTGTGTCCCGCAGCTTCTATTTACTTTCGCATGGCATTCTTCCAATACTTTACAAACCCTCTCAAGTTCTATCAACCCCGCTTCTCCTTGTAAAATCGGACTTACAAGTTCAAAAGTATAATTTCCGGATAAAGAAGCGTCTGAAACAATTTTCCAATGCGCTCTAGTAGTATGATTATATCTTTCCATTTCACAATTAATCCCCGCATTTTTTAAAGCGTTTTTCAATGTATATTTATCCACGTTGTAGGCTTCAAATTCAACCCCAAATCTACGTGTAAAAGCCGCTACCGTTATTATCGTGCTTAGATTGTTCAATAATCCTTGCGCTCTCATTTTCGCGTACACGTTTTGAACAAAACCGTAATT
Organism: Butyricimonas sp. DFI.6.44; assembly: GCF_022132345.1. Taxonomy (NCBI): domain Bacteria; kingdom Pseudomonadati; phylum Bacteroidota; class Bacteroidia; order Bacteroidales; family Odoribacteraceae; genus Butyricimonas; species Butyricimonas sp. DFI.6.44. The sequence goes on from NZ_JAKNJD010000007.1 coordinate 242,242, forward strand.
CCCGTTTGTTACAAGTTGGGCGATTTGAGTACGGGTTAATCCAAGTCTGATTAATTGTTGGATTTTGCTTGTTTTAGTTGTTTGCTGCCCGAGGATGTTTTCTATTTGTGCGTTCATATCTTATTGATTTACTGTCATTTATTGTACAGCAAAGTAGCAATTTCTTTCCCGGACACGCAAGTTATTCGCCACAATAATACACAGATAATCAACCATTTAAATGTATTTATCTTTCGGTATCAACTACCAGAATAAGTACCAGAATACCCCATATTTCCTCCGGAATCTTCAGGAAGCAAGTGTTTATATTCTCCCCATAACAAATAGAGAAAAGCCGTTGCAATTTGAGTTGAATAATACGCCTGATCCTTATACTCTAATTCCTTCTCTGAAGATTTGTCTAACTGAACTCGTCCATCAGTTCGTTTGAGCGGGGAATGATTTATACTACTTATCAAAGCATCGCACTCGTTTCTATCAATTAAAATATTATCTCTGCGCCCATCCGGCTTACTGAATAAGATATTCAAGAGGCGATAATGTTGGTGATGATATATGGTTGATTGATTCAGCGACATTAGCTTTACGCTCCATCCCCGTTTAACAAGAGCTTTCTGCAGAAGAATTGCATCCGTATCGTTCAGATCCGTCGCTAGAGGATAATACTTCCGGTAATGGGGATCATTCTGATTCGCCGCCCGGTCATAGTGCAAAAATATTTCCTTTCGCCGATGATACTTGAAAAACGTATCGATCTTCTCTGCCACTTCCTCGTGTTGCTCCGGATGGATCACCCAAAAGTTCTTTATCGCCCGGAAGGTAGAAGGTCGTCCATGCTGTCTCTGTCCAAAAACAATCGACATAAACGGTCCCGGATCAAAGCCCGCATACAAAGGCATATTGGAATTGCAATATTTCAAATTACGACTCGATTCCTCAAGCTGCATATCCGCCGAAAAAGTATCAATGAGATTATACACGTAACTGTCATCAAAAACATGTTCCTTACCAAACTTCCCGAAAAACATATCCTTCACCTTCTGCTTCCGCACGGAGAATATGGATGTATTAAGTTTGTCCTCGTCTTTGATTGACTTCACCTGATTGATAATATAATCTATACCCAGAATTTTAAGGTTAGAAAAGGAAGATGCTCGAAGATAATAGGTTTCTCCCTTCCGAAAAGAATTAATTCGAGAACCCCACCTTTCTACAAATCTCGTGAGCTGTTTTATTGCATCTTCGTTAAATTCTTTCTTGGCAATCTCAAGTTCGGCCAAACGGATATCCAACTCGTATGCCATTTCTTGGATACAGGCAATCAAATCCCAGTCCACGTCTTTTTCATACTTCGTCCACCAATCTTCATCCGTTTCGAAGTTCGGGGTTGAAGAAAAACCCGTGATCCCCATAAAATAATGCGAGTGTCCAAATTTTGACCGATCAGCTCGCAGCGCCGGAATAATGCGCTCGGTGAATTTATCTTCCGGGATCCGGAGCATCTCGTCAATGAAAAGGTGTGCGGCATTTTTCCCGAGCATACTTTCCGGCCGATCGCAACTCACGAACTGGATCACCGTCCCGGTATGAAAACTCACGGTGTGTCGCCAATCATCTATAAAAGTGGTACACGGTTTAAAGTGTCGTGGAGGCTCTTTCCCAACCTCGTAATAGATACCCCGGATATAATTCTCTTGAAAATACCCGATCAGTCCGGCAAGGATATTATCGAAAATTGATTTGTAAGTTGACGCTCCAAGCACGAGAACCGCCCCCGGCATAGAGTTTTGTACACGATCCACTCGAGGGGAAAGCATATGCGTGGTCTTACCGGATCCACGCCCGACTTCCCCGAACAAAAAAGTGGGATCCGCGAGTTTCATCAGGATTTGAACCACCGAAAGGTAGTTCTGGTTAAAAATGTCGGATTCTGTCTTACATTTCTTCATACTCCGTGTCTTGAATATCTAGTTCCCGCTCAACTTCCTCGATAAGTCGTTTCTTCTCGTGATCCGGAATATCCCGGGCATTAATAATCTCCTTCGCTTTCTCGTAAGCCTTCAACAGCCCTTGTTTTTTCACCCCCATACGCTCTATCTCGAGATCCGGAGAAACAAGTTGTTGCTTAAACTCTTTTAGGCGAGGATCAATTATGTTGCTTGATGCCTCTATCCGGTACTTGCGAGCCTCCTGCATACACAAACGGGCTTCCTTAAAATTGTGTGCCACCAAGTTTACATCCCGCAGCGCCATCATCTGATCGGCGAAATAATTATTCCATGCTTCCGAGGTAACGTTACAATCGCAGTTAAAGTAATTTATTGCATCGTAAATCCGCTGTCGACAGGTATGCACCGAAAGCTCTTTATATTCTTGCTGCATTTTTTTAGCACATTCCGTAATAGAAGCGTATTTTTTATGCAGATTAGAAGCAAAGTTTACTTGCAAAATGTATTCTGCCAAAGCCGTACCTATTCCTACTGCCTTGGCATCACGGACATCAAGGAAACGCTGTACAACAGCAAGTGGAAGTTTCTGTAATTGCTGCAAACTCATAACCCGAAGCTCTCACTTATTTTGTCGTTTATTTTATCTACCTGCATACGAATCCTCATTCTTTCGTTCGCATCCGTATCCCGGTCTTTCGTCCCCTTATCAAAAAGCACTTTATCCATCGTGTATTCGCCCGTGGTTTTTCCCTTCCAATACGCCTTGTAAACATCAGTCCCCGGTGTTTCGATATCCCGCTTTAGGACTTCAGAATCCTCCGGATCCACGAGGGAAATTATTTTCTCCACGGAATATCCAAGAACCCCGAAGCTGCTAATTTTATTCAGGAAAGACTCATCGTACATATTACAAGAATTTAGCGAGTTCGGCAGACTCCAAGACCACACCATTCCGTTTTATCGTAACCGGGTGTCCATATTGCTTCATAAATCGTAAATAACGGCGAATTATCGTGTCACAGTACTTCTCATCCATTTCCTGCCCGAAACATACCCGCCCCGTTTGTTCTGCCGCAACAATCGTAGTTCCGGATCCTAAAAAAAGATCAAGTATAATATTTCCCTCCTTACTACAGTCATACATCGCATCCGCCACGAGTTTCACGGGTTTAACAGTAGGATGATCTTCCAAGGCATCCCTTTCCCTGTTACCCACAGAGTTCATCCCGGCAAACTGCCAAACATTCGTGCGATATCGTCCATTTTGTCCCAACTCGAAGTTATTTATATGTTTCCCCTTACCGTTTTTGTAGACAAAAATCAGTTCATGCTGAGAACGGTAAAACGTTCCCATCCCCCCGTTATCTTTTACCCAAATAATAAGCTGCTTAAATTCTTGGTACAATTTGCCAGCAGTGGACAACTCGTTCACGTGCTTCCAATCCATACAAATGTAATGAATAGAGCCATTTTTACTATACTTGATGAGATTCATGATAACGTCTTCCAAGAATCGGGTAAAACGTGATTTATTCATTTCCCCCGAGGCCATCTTAAATTCATCATGTTTGATTTTCCCCAAACCGACGATATCAGCTACTTTCACGTTATATGGAGGATCCGTGAACACCATTTGCGCTAACTTACCATCCATGAGTCTTTCCACGGCGTGCATATCAGTACTATCTGCACAAAGTAGCCGATGTTCATTAAGCTCGTACAAATCCCCGGGCTTTGTTACCGGATCCGCAACTGGCCCCTCGTCAAATTCATCTTCAAGAATCTCTTTGGTTTCTTCTGGCTTGGCTGTTACCATATCCGTGGAAGGAAGTTCTGCGGATATCTCCGGCAGTTCGCAGATAATGTCCTTATAATCGATATCGGCAAAGAACTCTTCCAACTTCTCCAAGTCCCACTCCCCGGCATGAGTGTTAGATATCAAGTTGTAACGTTTAACTTCATCTTCGGTCAACATCCGGTTAGGTACTCGCACGTCAATAAATTCATCCTGCTTGCCCGCGAACCAAAGAGCCTCGTACCTACGTTGCCCCGCGATAATTCGATTGTCCTTATTGATTACCGGTATCTCCACCAAATTAAACGTCCCAATACTCTCGATGAGTTTACGTTGCTTATCTTCATTTACCTTCCGGGGATTAAAGTCGAGTGGAATAAGTTCTCGCACCCGACGTTGCTCTGTTATCCAATATAGTTTTTCCATGCTGCTTGAGATTTTAAAGCAAGGTAGTATGTCACCACCCCATCAGAAAGGACGATTTCAAATCGAACACTTTATTCAACAATTCTATCCCGGAACAAACAATTTTCAATAGATTACACTAAAAGCATCAAATTCCTTATTATCAACACGAAATCATATTACCCCCTTTTTGAGATTTTGCATTACATCCGCCCACCCTCAGCGGTTTGGGATGAACTTACATTCATTGTATTTATTCCTTTTCGTGGAAATCGTACATTACTAACAATCAAACACATGATTATCAATAAAATATCAACTCCTTAAAATCGGATACTTTTTTCCCTGTTTCTATACTTTTCCGCTATAATTCCAACAAAAAAAAGCCTCTGAAAAGAGGCTGATAGATCACAGTAAATAATTTAAAAAACTTTTTTATTTAATCAATAATCGACCATATAACTCAAGTAATTTCTTGTAAACTTAACCTATCACTAATGATGCCAAATAATCCAATAACAATTCCAAACTTTTATCTCCTATTTTTTGAGCATTTTTAATTAAAAAAGTTCTAAGCTTAACCTTCAATGATTTCTTTCTAGATGGTTCTGTACGCATCTCTTTTAATTCATTCAAATATTCTCTATATTTTTTTGCTACTTCCTTGTCACAATAATCAGAGAAATACTTCAACAATTTCTCGTCATTTTGATTGTAATTAATGTGACACCCGTTAAACAGATTTTCAATTTGCTGTCGATTATCATACACAACAATATTATCAACTTTGAAACCAGACATTGCCGTGATTTGCTCTAAGGGAGATTTATCATCAACCGACATACAACCTGAATCTTCGATATTGATCATTTTATTAAGGTAAAACTCTTTAAAATCTAACATTCGTCTTTCTTTAGCCATTTGAATATCAATTTTAAGTCGTTTCCATTCCTTAATAACTTCATCTATTGCTCTCTTATAATTCAAATCATTAGATAACCTCTCTTCATCTAGATACTCTATACCACTTTGATTTCCAAATTCAGATAATTCCAAAAACATTTTAAAGTCTTCCATCATTCGTTGGAAATTATCCACACCCAAATCTTTACTTTGAAATTTATATCTAACAGAAACTGATGATGAAACTTTACTCAACTCTAAATCAATATTTTTTATTTTAGTTAAATAATAATGAAACAAATCAATAAAACGATCAAACTCTTTAGCAAGAAAATCATTATCATTTACATACAACTCAAAAAATGTATTTTCTTTTATTTGTGTCAAAAATTCTAATACCTCAAAAGTAAATTCTTCATTTGTTTGATAGATTACAATTTCTAGATTTAACGTATTCAAAAAATCAATGTAGTCCCCAAGTTTCTTCTTTATTTCGTCTATCGTTAAAAAATCTTCTGGAACCAAAAGGTCTTTCACGAAATCAGAATTAACATACATTTTTTTACTTGCATGAAAATCTAATTCTTTCCAAAAATTAGGATTATACTGGCGACGCTTGTCTCTACCGATCAAATAATATTCGTCTGCTAAACAATGATTATAACAACCTATATAACATTTTGAATAAATTATATAATCAAGAAGATGAATTTTTGATAATTCAAGTCGTTCCAATATATCCGAAAAGAAATATTTTTTATTATATATATCTTCTTGAATATAAATCTTATGTGGATATTTATTTAATAACAAAAAGAAATCTTTAAAAACAGAAACTTTACTATAAAGAATACAGTTCAATAGAGACCATTCTGTCAACTTTATTACAATAAATCTAATTTTCTTATTAGACTGATTCAACTCATTATTCAAAGTCTTGTTAATGTGCTCCATCTCTTCCGTTCCAACCTTCTGCATTGACAAATCAAACACTTTAATTCCAATATTATTAATTATCGTCTTTTTTCCATCAATATTACCAACATTGAATAAATATCCCCGATCATTAATCAATCCTCGCATATTATCATTTTATATATCAAGAAGAAACTTCAATATGTTTTCAGTAAAGAGTACAAATGTATTGTTAAATGATACAACAAGCAAGTGTGAGCAATAAAAACATCAAACATATTCTTCAAGAAGAGAACATAGAGGTTATTATATCATATTTAGTTTTAGCTATTTCAAGGTTCAATTCCCATTTCTTTAATGTATTAATATCTTTGGATTTTTTATTACGAATATTGCTCTTGATACGCCGGATATTTTGAATCAAATTTGTAACTTCACATAAAAGAACTTGAGGACGATTCTTGCGAATCTCTTCAATTTTAGCAAGGTAAACACTCATTTTTTGTTGATGAACCACAAGCGGATGTTTGTATAAAAATTTCTTGTGTTTATCATAGGCACATAACTCCTCATGCGCTTGTTTTTGTAATATATCACACTCCACCATCTCAACACAAAGCTCCGGTGTCGGTTCCGTGTCTAATAAAATAGAAATATCCTGCATACGTCGGTATCGGTTTATACGTTCGTCATACAGGATAATACACGTTTGCACGTTCGGATCCGAATTGTTATCCCACGCTATTCCGGGGAACTCTTCTCGTTTGGTTCTTTTTTTTTATCGCTTTCAACAGGAGCAACGGTCTTGTTTTCCGACTTAGATTTATTCTCCCGAGGTCGCTTACTCCCCTTTGAACCACTACCTTTCTTAGATAAAGTCGATTGTTTTTTCTTGCTTGGACTTTTAACCTCTCCCACTCGATTAGCGAGTATTTCCTCTAAAGTCAACTTATTTAATAGCTCGCTTAAAATCTGTCCATCGACCTTCGCATAAGTAAAAGCATTCGCACGCTGAATATCCCTCTCGAGTTTAGGGTTTGAGCAATGTTTGAAAAACAAAGCTTTATCTTTCTCGAAATGCCCTGCAGAGGCATTCTGGATTATAATTCTATTTTTCTCTTCAAATGTGTACATAGTATTTTATTTTAAAAAAGGTGCCGGAAACGACACCTTTGATTTATCATACTCCCGGTTCTGCAACTGGCTCAAGCGGAATATCCCCCTCGAAAAACCAAAACGGATCAGGACAAGCTGCACCCACGAACTTCAAGTTGGCACCCTGCCAATCATCAATAACGCCAAGGGACTCGTAACTTAGCCTCAAACAGCTACACGGGGAACCGGCGATGAATTTCTTACCGGTTAGACAGTTCTCCCAGATCACGACAAACTCTTCTCCATTATTATTGTAGATAAATTGAAGCGCCTCGGGAGTTATTCCCTCGTAACTGCAATTTATTGTAAGTTGTCCTTGAGGGGCAACCTCTCCAACAGTTGCCGCATTAGGTTTTACGGAATTCGCTTGGCAATCAATATACGAACAACACTTACCCGCTAAAATAGGCAATTTTTTTATGACTCCATCCGTCGCTTTATCCCACTTATCCCAATCGATATCCATTTTTTTAGCACAGTAAATCCGGTACTTGATTGCAGGAATTTTATCTTGAGAAGTACTCGCCTGCAGGTTATTTACATTTATCGCCATATTCTTTTCAAATTAAATGTTATAAAAGAGGGCAAAAAGCCCTCATTATATACTACGCCGTAACTTTACGCTCAAGTTCAAGCCAATTTCCGGTCGGTTCCGTGACCTTGATCTGCTTGCCTCCGATAGTCTTCGTTACCACATGTAACTCTTGATAAAGTTTAATGTAATCACCTACTGCTGTCGGTGACCATGCAGCCGAGATCTTCTCGAACTTTCCACTTTTCGCAATAGTGGTTGCGTTCGCCGTATCACCACAAATGATCTTTACCACCCGGTCTGCCGGAGCATCGTTTATCGCTGTAATCGCGGTGGCTTTCGTGTTCTTCCCGGTAATGAACTGCGTGTTCAAGTTTCCATCGACTTCTGTCGCATCTGCCACAAGCTCCGTCACGGGGAAGTTCGTGAAGATCCACTGCAATTTACGTTTCGTCTTTGCCAACTCCGTTTCAGACTCGCACTGCAACCCTGCCATGTTCACGGCAGCGCCCTCTTTCCATCGTCCCATTGCCAACAGAGCCTCCAAACGACGCTCGAAGTAAATGTTATACATTTCTCCCGGCAGGTGTTGAAGTGACTCTATATTACCGGGAAGAGTGATCCACATCTTGTAGTCATTGTAGTCCATGTTCGGAACCGGGACAAATTGTTCCAGAGAGTAATCAATCGCCTGCATTTTCGGTCCGGCATAATCAGTGTCCGTACCATATTTACTCCGGAACCCCTGACGGTACCAAGGTACATGCTTCTCGTTTATGTACAACTTCATGCCATCCAACGAGGGCAGAATTTTGTTCACTTCCTCGAAGAACGTCTCCACGTAATCCACGATCGTCGCCTGCGTGTACGTTTTCAGGTTCTTGTAAGGCAAAACCTTCATACCTTCCTCCACCCGTTCAATCGCACGCAACACGCCATCCGCGGCAAACATCGCCGGGTTATCAACACCTTCTTGAACCGGGACCAACACCCCGACCACACGTCGACGAACCTGCTCGTTGAACATAGCTTTGTAGATATAAACAAGCAACCATTCAATAAACGTCCACTTCATCACATCGGATCCTTCCTTATTCAAGTACCCGATGTATTGCTTCTCAAGAGCGATCAGATCTTCGAACTTGTACTTGATCATCACGTCTGACACCCGAGCAATCTCTTGAGATATTTTAGCGGATCCTTTGAAGACCTCTCCGGCTTGATACCTTTGGGAGAACTCCCCGAAGAATGCCGTCGGGATTATTTCGCCATCTTGAATGCCCGAACGCCACGGGAAAATATGGTCTACCGTTTTGAGTGTACGCAAGTACGCGATAATCATATCTTGACGTCGAGTGAGATATTCTTTCCCGAACTCGATCTTCAATTCGCCGTAGTCAATCGCGAACTGTCCTGCCGCCATTGTTTTATAGTCCAACAATCCAAGTTGGTTACTTATATGTAATTCTTGAACACGAGCCGTGATACTACGCGTATAGTCGCGGAAAGATTCAGAAAAAGCATTCACTTCCTCTGTCGTTAAAGCGGAATCATGCAGCTTGCGATTTGCCATAACCTGATTATACCAAGCAGATTTAGCAAAAATAGGATGCTCTATCCCGAACAGATGAGTGTCAGAATGAGCGCAAGTTCCCAAAACAACAGGTAACACCTTTGCATCTGCCTTAACCACGGTCACGGGAGCAGAACTTTCCGGTTGTTTTTGCATCGTGGTAATCGCACCCATCATTGCCCGGATCATGCTTTCCATTGTCAACGGTTCATCATGCTGTTCTCCCTGACTCCCAGACAACCCCTCGATAAACGTCGCAACCTCTTGTTGTAACTCGCTACTAATTGTTGTAGCTTCCGGAGCAGCCGGAGGTTCATCGGCAATGGCATTATCTTCCTCCAAGGTGATGCCAAATTGTGCTTTATAATTGGCATAAAACTGACTCCAATCATCATTGGTCATTGTTTTTTCCTTCACTTTCGTAATAAAACCAAGAGCAGCCAGCACTGCCTGCACCCGTTGTTTAACTCTTTCTTTCATATATAATAAATTAAAACGTTGATAAAATAGACTCTCGTTTTCGGGCTTCGTTCTTCACGAATTCCACTACACTCGCCAAATTCATGATACCATCGATAAAATGATATTGAAGTGCATCTTTAGCGTAAAAATCCCGACCTTCAATTATACCCTCTACACTTAAATCCAAATCCGGAATATTTTCTTTGATTACATTCTGGAATTGCACGGCAAGAGGGGATAAGCGTTCCCTGATTAAAAGCGTATCGTCCGGCTCTGTTTTCGTCATATCGCGTTCGGGCAGGTTCTTCCATTTACTTTCCGGGGGATAAACCGTGGTTGATTTAATCCCGTATTTTTCATCTTGAGCGGAATAATCGTAAATCGTGTACATCACCCCGATACTCCCGATCACGTTCATTGCATTTAAAGCAAAAATATGATCCGTGTATGATGCAACCCATAACCCGGCAGAACACAAATAGCCATCAGTTAATGTCACGATCGGTTTTGTCATGTTAGTGATCGCATCCTGTAACTGGAAGACGGCTTGGATATCACCCCCCGGGCAGTTAGCGTACAACACTACCCCGGAAATTTTATCACTCGCGTTTGCCAATCGAATAATATTCGCCAATTCGTCACAACCGTAACGGTACCATGAAGAATATTTTGTCATAATCCCGATAAGTGGAATAATAGCCACGCTATCTTGCTCCAAACTATCAAAAGGATTTCCCGAATCACCATCCATATTCACTAGGGCATTCATGTTTGCCCGAATGGGTACGTCTACCGGGTCTATTTTATACGTAGAATCATTTAGCATTCGAATAACTGTCCGCTCCAAAACAGCGGCAGCCGTTTCCGAGATCGCCCAATCGGATGAGCATAATTCAATCAGAAGAGATTCGTTCATGTGTAACTTATTTTGTTACACAATATTATTTGGAATAAAGGCGAAAAGAAAGGACTATAATGTATAGACCACCTTTGGCGGTGGTCTAAATTCAAGAATTCGCCGTGAATGTTATTTCCGTCACCGGAATCTTTTCTTGGTAAGTATAAGTTGCCGGGTATTGAGTTGAGCCGACTATGTATTTCTCATTTTCTGAAGTAGTTAAAACAAGAATAACTCGAGCTGTAGGAATTCGGGTAAGAAGCGCACAATCCGCCCCAGTCTTTATTTTCACCGTTTCCGTTTTCAACGCTCCCGGATCCGATAGCTTGTTTGAAATCGTCAATTCAACTTCATCCGTTGGCAGGTAATGAAATTTATATCCATTTTTCAATTTACACGTACCGGGATAAGTAACGTCAACTTCATGCAGAAAGCAAAATTCTAGTCTGTTACACAAAATTTTATTCATATATCTGATAATTAAAATATTACACAAAAAATGCACCCAAATGCATACAGTCAAATGACATACAAGTGACATTTATATAAATTTTCCATCACCAATGTCGTAAGAAAAAAGTATTATTTTAACTTAGTTTAATGTTTAAACCTGTTTTCTCGTTTAAATCGCTTCCCGTTCCGATCCCGATAATTCTTTTGCTTTAACCCGTCTGTCGTGATCGACTCGATGTGGTATTCCTCGGCAAACAACTCGATCGCCGCCTGCCACTCGAATTGCTCCACGTGAACTTTATGTGCCACGTAGTCATTCAACGTGATGCAAAACAACGTATGCACTCGTTTCTGAAATTCCATCTGAGCCCTTTTCCCGAGATAATTATAGGTTCGTGGATCCCGTCCCAAACGTTGATAAGGAATCACTATCTCCGTGTTCACGTCATCTTGAACAATATCACGTTTCGGAGGCTTTATCCTTAAAACGTGTATCAATGCAAGCAAATCGGAGTTCTCCGGAAAGCGGATAGGCTCTTCCCCAAATTTAGCGATCAAGAATTCCCTCAAGTAAGGCTTCAATTTAATTTTCGTTGTCACTTCCATATCGAATAAGTCATTTAACTGTAAATATAATCATATATATGCCTACAACCAACAATCAGGTATTATTTTTCTCATCAACAATACATTACACGGTTGTTGGGTTGATTTTTTACATCATTTTTTGTCATGGTTGTAGGTGGTTGTAACCCTGCATTTTTTATAGTTTTACAAGAGTTACAACCTCTACAACTCCCGTCCCGTAAGGCTTTACAAGCAAAAGGTTGTAAGGTTGTAGGGTTGTAAGCTAACTTTGTTTTTTGATTGCTCACGGGACATAAATATATATTCCTTATAAGGAATAAGATAATTATTTGAAAAATAATTATATACATACGTAACAAGGCACGTAAATAGTGATTTATAACTTTGATTTGACTAAATACTTGTATCTGGTACCAATTTCTTTCTCTTTAATTCCTTTTTTCAAGAAACCTTGAGCAGTAAGTGCCATCCCGATAGTGATCTCGTTAATCAAGCCCATACTCATGAGAATCTTTTTGTGCTGTTTCAACTCCTTGAGTATTTCGGAAGCCATCATCCATGTTCCATCGGATTCGGACTCCGGTCGTTCATAATGCAAGTTTACCAATATTGCAGAAGATGATTGAACCAAATATCGTACATTAAATTCTTTGAAGGCATTATAATCATCCGTGTTGAACACGTAATCAAAATCCTGCTCGAGCAACATGGTCGCTTCAGCCCAAAGCTGATCCACGTCGACCTTTTGAGAATAGCTTATATCTATCCCGTCTATCTCGATAATCCCGAATCTTCTCAATCCCATTTCCATTTGTAAAAATCCGCCCATTTCCGGCGTTCTGTTCGAGGTAAACGCTGCCGAGGCTATTCTATTAACAAGCTGTGAAAACTCTTCTCTCGGGCGTTTTATTGATAGCTTTTTGGCCGACATCACCTTCTTGAACATATCCGCCCTAGCTTTCGTTATCCCAACCAGTTCATCAAAATTGACCATGAAATTCCGGGTGAAGTCTTTCGTCATATCGAAGATATCCGGATCCTTGTCTGAAGCCTTGTAATATTCCTTCAACTCATCCGGAACAAGGAACTCGAAAAACCATGTTTTCCCGATCCCCTCGTGAGCCGAAACAAGCCCAAGAGCAACATCATTCGGTCGTATTCCCAAGGCACAGGCGACGGCTGACACCAACCACTTTTTTATTATATAGGTCGCCCGCTGCTGGTAATACCCCTCGGGCTGATCTTCAAACTCCCGAGCCTTTATGTGCGAACACAAGATGTCAATCTGACTCTCTCCCCGGTACTTTCCTTTTATATTCTCGAAATAATCAACAACCGGGTTACAGGTCTTGCTGTAATTCGGGGAAGTAAGAATCATCTTTAGCACATTCGTTCCCACGGAAATGCCTTCCTCCAAAAGATGCAAGTATATATCGTTAAAAGAAATAGAGTGATCGTATTGTTTTATTTTAGACACGATATAAGATTTCGACGTGTCAAACTCGTTAATCCGGATCTCGTAGTTCTCTTCCAAGAATTCACGGACAAGCGTTACCTTGTCCGTGGTTCCAATACTGGGAGTTTTCGTTGTTTTTAATGTTCTAGCCATATATCAAATTTTATGCACTACAATTTTCCATCTTTGGTTTTATCCCGAAAGTTCATTCTCATGGTACATCTACCGATAACACTTTATCCGCGTACTCTGCGGCAAACCTAACGAACAAAGCCTCCCAACTTTTGTAGGCATGACAAAACAATTTCCGCTCACCATACACGGCGTGAGCGAAATAATAATACTTACGATGCTTTACTTTCAATTTCCTGACTAACGGAAATCTCTCTTGAAACGCTTGTCGTGCGTCATCCGTTGATACGAGGGTACTATACTTCACCCCGGAACAAGTTTTCTCTGTGGAGTTCATTACAGATATATTTGTTCTAAGCTGACGGAAATTATAATAAAAAAACGGTTCCGCCTTTCCCGTTGAACTCCACCTAAGAGGCAGTAGGTCCATTAAGACTCTACACGGGGGTACGAAACCGTATATATGATCAGCACAGGTATAAAAAATACCCGCTGATATTTGACGGGTCTGCCCGCCTCTTAGTATGGAGTTCACCACAAACATACGAATATTTTTTATAACTGCGATCATGGATTAGTCTTTTTATTTAGAGAAAGGAAGATGTAGTTGGCGGAAATCTGCTTGAATGATCTGAAGCATCCCCAAAGATTTCTTCTCGATTAATTTTTTCTTTTCGTTCAAACGCTTCTGCAAATCATCTTTTTCCGAAGTAAGAACCTGAATTTCAGAAGCGATTTTCTGTAATTCATCCTCCCTCGCTCGTTCTTCTTCTGTCGTGTAACGTCCAGCCTTCCGAATCGCGGGCAGAACCTCGTGAGTGATCCACCGCTTAAATTCTTTCGCTTCCGGCTTAGTGCTTGTCAAGATTAAAGAATACAAACCAAATTCATTCACGGTCAAGGTCTCTTTCAGCTTACCTTGACTGTCTACAATACGGTCAAGCCTATATTCATCTCCATCCAAACTTTTAATCTTTTGATGGGAATCTGCATATCCTAAAATATTGCAAACATCAATACCCGCAAACCAATACTGCTCATTTTCATCGGTTTTCATTCTGACCAAATTTCCTTTAAATTCAAATTTCTGTTCCATAATTTTCCTTTTACAATTATTAAAATAGAGTTTACTTATTCAGAGGTGTAGATTCATATACTCCTATAAACTTCTCATAGAGAGAGTCACAGATTAATATTTGATTTCTTAAAACAGCTTCTTTCGATTCTTCTTTCACTTTATTAGGATGAATCCCTCCAAGCCAAAGGAAGAATCGTTTCAACGGTAAACAAAGCATTTCACGTAGCTTCCCATCTCTAGCCATACACCGGATCAACCTAATATTGTCTGCAAATAATGGATGAGATTTCACCACTTCAGTTTGCGTCAGAAAAGCGATACCCAGCATTTCACACACTGGCTTTATAGCCACGTAACGTTGGTCATTCATCACAGGACATTCAATCATCCCGCTTTCAATCTCAATAACTTCTGTTTTCATGATAATAAAATTAAATTTGATTTATTAATCGTCTTGAGTCACCGGGAAGGAGTATATAATTACACATTTCCCGAAGCCGGGAAACAATATATTGCCCGTACTTTTCCTCAAGACTCTGGAGTTTAAAATTCGTGGTCGCGTAAGTTCTTGCCCCCCGCTCGTAACGTTTCGCCAACAAATCCACGATAGGCTTTTTCACGTTCCCGAAATCAACAACCTCGTTAGGTTCCCGACCAAGTTCATCAATAAACAGGGGCTTACGATCAATTTCCTTTATACCTTGTTCCCGAATAAACTCACACAACTCGTTGGCGTGATACATTGTTATCTGCTTACGAGCCATTGTATTAGCAAGAAGAATATAAGCTGTCAGCAACAACGTCTTTCCACAACCGACCTTACCGGCAAAAATAATACCGGCATGAATATTCCACTTGCAAGCCGAATCCCCTGCAAAATACAAGAATAACTGCCGGATAACTTCTTGATTCGATGCATCAATCTCAAAATGATGCATAAACCCTCGTTTCAACAAAATATTATTAGCGTTAGTTGTCAGAGCCCAACAAAACTCCTCGTAAGAAAGCGAGTACATACACTTATGTGTAAACAATTCATCCTCTAACTTTTTTCTTTCCTTGGCACAGTCCCGTTCCATGCCTTGAATAATGTTACCAAGTTCCATCTTCCGTGTTATTTACCAACTTATTATTATCTTCTTTTTTCTGTGGAGGTAGAATAAAAGACTTCGCCCGTAAGTAACAAGAGAAATCTATAATCTTGCAGGCTTTTTCTTCGCTGTCCTCCGCTAACATCGCCAAGTATTCAAGTGCCATCTTTTCAGAACGAGAACGCATAACCTGCCCGTGTTGCTCCTGCAAATATTCCTTCCAAAACTTCCACTTCCCCGCAAACTGAGATGTCTCCCACGGAAGAATATTCGTAACAGGTTCCACGGGAGTAACAAACTGATCGAATTCCTCTGCTAATTTTTTCAGGTCATTCCAAGCCTTCACAAGAACTTTAGTCTTCTTCATTCCTGAAGCACTCAAACCGGAATTCTGCAGATAATCATCAAATTGCTTATCTGTTTCGACAATCTTCTCCCAAAGTTTATCCCAATGTTTTTGCATAATCAGTTATTTACTATCGAATTGAAACAAATTGTTTTCATTAAACATTTTTTCTACTTGTTCTATCGCCCGGAATATCTCGTAGACTACTTGCGGAACCATAGTATTCCCATACGATTTTATAGACCATTCTCTCCATCGTCCGTAAGGAATGGCAAGGTGGTGTACATCAAAGGGAAGCCTTGCATCTCTTCCACAAACAGGGGATTGAGTTGGGAAGTTTTGCCACCTGTTTGTTTCGTGTGTTTCCCTATGATTGCAGGTATGTTGCACAGGGCATCCGTCCTCATTGCCCCGTTCTTTCTTTTCAACGCCGTGGGGGAAACTGATGGTTGATAATCCCTTGCTGTCGGTGTTGGTAATAACTGTACCATCCTCGCCAACCCCACGCTCCCGTTCGTCCCATTTTGGTTTATCTTCCGTAACATCCCGCTCCCGTTCTCCACGAACACGTCGTTCTTCCCGATTATCGCTCCCGTAGTTGCATCGCTCGCCATTGGGGTCGGTAATAGTCCGCTTGCCGCCATGTCGTTCAAGTCTATCGTCCTGCCCTGCTCCGATTTCCTCTGTATCCTCCTGCTTTCCATCGTCGAGCCGCTCTTGTAATCCCGCCTCTGTGGCGTGGGTAGGATATCTAATGGCATAAATACAGTCTTTCCCTTCTCGTTGCAAACCTTCAACCCCTGTGTCTGCACGGTTGGCAATAAACCAGACTCTATCCCTCCTGTGGGGCGCTCCGACGGCACAAGCCGGTATAATAATCGGTTGGACGGAATAATTGATACTTTCAAGGTCATTACAGATTTGGTCAATAATAAATTGCTCACGCATTTCCGTTTCCTTGTAACTTTCTCCGAACACATCCGTGTAGCGACCCACCGTAACCTCCTCGCCGGGGAAAACCATAGAGGTGATTCCACTAACATTTTCACCAACAAACCAAGACGGTCTAATCTCGTTGATGACACGAAGCACCTCTGGCCAGAGGTAGCGGTCATCTTCCGAGCCTCCTCTTGCTCCAGCAATTGAAAATGGCTGACACGGGAAGCCCGCCGTAAGTATGTCAATTCGTCCTCTCCATTTTTTAAAGTCTTGTTCGAATATGTTTCCATAATGCTTACTATTAGGATAATAATATTTTAATACTGTGTTACAGAACTCGTCCACCTCACACGAGAAGGCATTCTCCCACTCCATCCATGTAGCAGCGAGTTCGCAAGCACCTATCCCGGTGCAAAGAGAGGCGTGTATCATGGTTCAAATCGTTATTTATAACTGAAAATTTTTATTCTATACATTACACCATCCGATAATGTATCAGACGGCAATACCCACCATTCACATTCTCCATAAAGTTGTAAAAGCCGTTGGATGCGATTAATTGTAGATTCGTAAAAAAATTTACCGTCAATAGAGATAATATCACCCGATACTCTCAATAATAACTTCGATTCCTCCACTACAATTCCTATTTTTTGAATGAAATCTTTGTATTTCATACTTCAAATCGTTTTCTATTAATATGGTATTGACCGGGGGGGGCTACCCTCTTTTTTTGCCAATTCTTCCTCTTCTCTTTTCAAGCGAATGTGTTTTTGTAGCCGCTTTACCTTCGCTACTTGCTCCTCGGTTAATTCGATTTCAATCTTATTCACACCTCGACCGAAGTATGCTTTTATTTTTTTGCTCATGTCATTCGATCTAAATATCATTTTTCAATATTTTTCGGCTCAAATGGTGTCACTTTCAACACACCACTAACTCGTAAACGTCCGCTTCCAGAACATTTTGTACACACTTCCCGCTTAGGTTCAAGAGTATCAAAATCCTTTACTGTCAGGAATCCATTTCCTCTACAACGGTCGCATAATTTTATAACATCAATATTCAATATGCCATCAATCGTATTCATAAGCAAAATAATAATCATTTTTTCCACGTCTGGCTTGTCGAGATTTTGCAGAGATCCGAACATTACGAGTCGTTGTGGTACGAATAACATTCAATTGTTGATATTCAACAAGAATAAAAGCTAATACACAAGTAATTGCAGCCACAATATTCCTAATTCGTCCCAATTTATCTCTATGCACAGGAACATCATATTCCGTACAAAAGATATATGCACCAATTTCTGTTGCTTTATTTATACCAAGTTTCATCTTTATATGCTTTATATGCTCTTTCACGGTTTCAACAGATAGGTTTAGAATACAAGCGACCTCTTTATAGGAAGCCCCCCAAGTTATTAATTCCGCAATCTCACGTTCACGGTCAGTTAGGCTCTCTTTCATATTCAAAAACTACTTCAATTCCTAACTTTTGAAATTCCTCCTTTATAATTTGATACTCTATATGAGTTGGCTCAACCCCCTTCATTCGATGGTAAAAAGTACAACGTTCGATCTGAAGTCGTTTCATTATGTTTTTACGTAAAACCCGTTGGTCAGCTCTTGACAGATTATCATACGCAATTCTAAAAGAGTACCCCTTTTTAGGTATTGTTTTTTGTTTCATAATACAATACATTTGTGTTGTTATATTACATATTTGTTTAATGCAAATATACATACAAATGACTGCAAAATACAAACATTTGGATGTGTATTTTTAAAAATAATTTATGAAGGAAATTATATCGGAAAGATTATCACAGATAATCAAAACATTAGGTATAAACAAAAACCGTCTAGCTCTTGAACTTAATTACAAGAATTCTGTCGTGGGCAACGTGGTTAATCAACGGAATTTACCTTCATTTGACTTTATTTTTCGCCTAAAACAATATGAACCACGTCTCAATTTGAATTGGTTCATTTCCGGCGAAGGAAAGATGTTCATTGATGAAAATAACGACAATAATACCGAAGAAAAATTTGAGGTGTACAAAGAATTAGCTGACACGTTAAAAAGAGAAAACGCACTTCTACGTGACAAACTTGAACAAAAAGAACAGTCAAATGATAGTAAAAATAAAAAGACAGCTTAAGAATTGCCTACAAAAGAGAACGTTACAAGAATGCTCCCGGGACAGAATCGGGACAATCGTAAAAAACACGAAATTTAAAAATGATTGAACATAAACGAGATAACACATTAAGAAATGATAAATGCAAAGAAAATAGAGTCCTGTCATCCCGACTACTGAGCATCAGGCAATTAGAGAGGTTTAAAAGACCTCTCTTTTTTATTGCGATTAAACATTCATTAAACTTTTCGGGTAACTTAATACGAACCAATACCAATCACCACACGATATCTTTTGGCATTTATTGGAAAGATTTTTGCATGAAAAGAATGAAATTCAAAACACGAAGAACACGAGGTCCACCTAATTTTTCACGTGAGCACTTTTAATAGCCCTTTTCAACGAAGACCGGACGACGAGTCCGTGAAAAGGACGAATCACAAAGAAATAGACTTTCCCCAACCGGTTATTATACTTCACGAGAGTATTCACGTAAACACTCTTGCTGCCATCTATTCGAACCGAGATATACGCGTCCAGATGCTTATCTTTCATCAACATCACGGTTTCCCGTTCATCCTTTGCCAACATTTCAATAAAATGATACTTTCCGCCATTACGTATACAATGTTTGAACTCTTCAAGACTATCTCCTTCCGCCCCTTTCAACCCGACAAATCTCACGAGGAAATTACGCAACTTGAAAAGAACATTCACCCACCCCGGCATATCCGTCCAAAAACGAACCATCAAATCATCGGGTGCAATTGAAATGTTTTCACTCGATATCACACGAAACGAGTCTTTATAATCCGCCGGAAAATATTTCACGGTAAGACTATCGGCTGGGATTTCACTCTTTTTTACTTTCATCATGTCATAATCATTTCACGAAAATACACATTCCCTCTCACAAAAATCACTCCTTATGAATAAATTCACGACTAAAAAATTGATTTTGTACCATTTTTCTCAAACCTTTACACTATTCAACTAAAAATGGTACCATGAAAAAGATCATATTCCTGATTGTTATTCTATTCAACATCGAAAAGCTAGAGAAAACAGCTGACATTGACAGATATCAGCTGTTCTAAATTCATCAACGCACCCTTATTCCACCGGGATATAAACCTCTGTCACCAAATCCTCCGGTTTCACGTGATCCGGATGATTCAAATACTTCTCGAAACCGGGAGTATTCCCCAGTTTGTATCCCCTTTCGGGTATCCATTTCAGATAGATAGTGTCATAAACAGCATGAAGATTCAAGTACGGTCCCCGGTAACGGAATATGGCATACTTTCCACCGGCGACCTCTTTCACCCCGACTTCTCCTTTCGGTTTCCCGACACGAGGCAACGCCAAGCATACATCCGTACGTAACTTATCCGGTTCCGTCACTTTCGGATCATCGTGATATATACAAAGATGCCCGACTTCCGGTGCGAAAAGATTCTCCTCCCGCACGTGATTCCACAAACGTTGCCACGCGGCGCTATAATCCAGATTAACATACGCTCCCGCCAGTCGCACGTAAATCACTTGCTGGGGTGCCAGTACTTTTTCCTCTATTTCCAACGGTAAATCCGGTCTTAATTCAATAGGTTTCATAATCGTGTAATTTTTATTTTTACGGTATTGATTCGGTGAAATACCATAAAACAGTCTGAAACTCTTTGATAACGACGAGGGAACGTCATACCCCACCCGGAAAGCAATATCCTGTACGGGTAATTCGGAATAGCGCAATAATCGAGCTGCAGTCTCGACACGCATCCTCGTGATGAAAGCCCCGATCGGTTCACCCAAAAAAGCCCGCACGATCCGGTGGAAATGCCAAGGTGAAAAACCGGACATCTCAGACAAGATTCCCAAGTCGATATTCTCACCCAAATGATTGTTGATATACTCCACGATCACGTTGATTCGTTTCACGTATTCCTCCTTTGTCGATAACTTTTGTTCCATAGTTTTTTGTATTTCAACGCGAAAATAACCACCAAAAACAAGACGGACTTTTCCCGGATTGCTAAATTACAAACGATAGCCGGATTCTTTAGAAATAAATAGGAAAACCCTCACCATTCATACTACAAGCTAAAAGGAACTTTCACTCATACAAGAAGTTGGTTGGGTGATACTTCTATCATACACCCATCACACTTTCATAAAACTCCTATCAGCATAGTCAAAGCATTGATTATAAACAGATTTTCCAAAAATTCTATTCTCAATCAAATGTATTTTATACCTTTTATAAATAAAAGGCACCCGTGGGAAATGATGCCTTTTACCCTCCAATTCGTTTAGTTTGTCTACAGTTCAGCGTGTTCGAACTTAAAATCAAGCCAATAAGTAGCCCGCTTTGCCGTAAACTTCAACACGCAATAAGTGGGGTCATCCTTTCCGCCGGGGAAATGCTGGATAAACCAATCCTGCCATAACGCGTCTTGCTCTGCCTTGTCGGTAACAACCTCGATATCTCCGGTCAGCACGACACTATTGATTTCCTTCTGGAAACACACTCCCGCTTTCGGGTTCACCTCAAAATGTTTTGTTTTCTCGGAATAGGTTCCCGTCGAGAACCAGATCGTGGTAATTCCCTCGTTTTTCACCTTGGACATGGGTACCGGACGGGGATAACCATTCTCGTCCACGGATGCCAGCACCACGCTATCACACTGTTCCAACAATAATTCCGCCTTACGTTTAAATTCTTCCATTTTCAATACATTTAAAAATTATACTTGCAAATATAAGAGAGGGAACACTCTAAGCTCTTGTAAAAAATCGACTTTTACCCGTCTAAATATGTAATCGGAATACCTTTCGGCAAAGAGGCAAACACGGAAGGCGGACTTCCGGACAATCGCTTGAATTCTTTTACCAGATGCGACTGATCATAATAACCACAATCTATCGCCACGGAGAAAAGATTGTCACGAGTTACTTGACGCAACACATCCATGGTGCGGCGAAATCTCACGATACGGGTATATTCTTTCGGGGTATACCCGGTCGCGTGCTTAAAACGACGTTCAAAATGCCGTTGACACAAACAAACTTGCTCCATGAGTTCCCGCACGGGAATTTTTCCATCCGCTTGATGCATCAACCCGACCGCCCGCGCCACCTGCTTATCCACCTCCCCGGAATAACGTAAACAAAACAACAAATATCTCTCGATTATCAGCAAACGTTCCTTCAAGGTGTTCTTCTCCCTCAAAATTGCAGCAAAACCAGCGTTAAACAAAACATCCAAATCCGGTAGAAACACCCGCTGATCGGTAAACTCACTCATGGGAATCTTCGTGAAAACGGTCAACCCACAGGGAGTAAACCTCACCCCGATCAAGTGTATCATCTCGGAACAAACCTGCAATTCGGAATACGCCCGCATGGGACCGACAAAATAAGCCTGCATACCTCCTATCTTCATCCCGTTTTGATCTGCCAAGTTAGCCGACTCATCCAGATTAAATATAAAATCAGTACACCCGTCCGGCAAAATTTTAATGCGCTCCTCCGGCTCTAACGTACCCTCCATCACCCAATACTTATCTATATAGGGTGCCAATATTTCATGAGGCTGATATTCTTTATACATCGGTTGGTCTATATATCGGTTTCTCCAAAAACAAATCTACACAAAAAAATCCGGACTATCCACATGATTCCACGCCAATACTGGGGAGAAATTCCACACGTGAGGCAATTAATTCCCCATATTCCACAATATCACGAATCGACACATTCGCTGTATATCAGTCATTTAAATATAATAAAATACCATGGCATACCAGTTGTTTTATTTAAGACATAGAATAAAACATCAAAAACAAAAAAACTATGAGAACGTTTATCTTTTTAACGATTAGTCTGTTTTCTATCGCTTTTCTGGGCAGTTGCGTGGAAAGTTCACAAAAATATAAATCAGCGTTAGCGAAAATTGATTCACTACAAGCCATCAGCAACACTCAAGGCGATGAAATGGAGAAATTACTGACCGATCTAAATGACATTTCAGCCGGAATGCAATCTATCCGGGAAGCGGAACATATTCTTGCTGTTGAAGCACAAAGCGACAGCAAGAGTAACAAGAGCAAAGCACAAATCACCGCTTTAAAGAACGACGTGCAAGCCTTGGCGGACGCTATTGAAGGTTACAAGACTCAAATAGCCAAGTTGGAAAAATCCAACAAAAGCCAATCGGCACAATTCAAGAAATTGATCGCCGGACTGAACGAAGAATTGGCTATCCGCGACCAAAAACTCAACGAACTCAACCAAGTTCTCGCCGCAAGAGAGAAAGAACTGGGTATCAAAACGAAACAAATTGCAGAATTGAATCAAAACGTGGAGAACCTGCAACAAGAATCAACCTCACAAAAAGAAACGATCTCTCAACAGGATCAAACGATGAACACCGTTCACTACTTGTTAGGTTCCAGAAAAAACCTGAGAGATGCCAACGTGATCACACGGCAAGGAATCTTTTGCCCGCCAATCGTATCCACCCAAGCACAAAACGCTGCATTCGTGGACGGTGATATGCGCGAGTTGACCACGATAGCGTTGAACTCCAAGAAAGCAAAAATCCTTTCCGTTCACCCAAGCGATTCATACGCCGTGGAAGAGGGAAACGACGGTATGCAAACCTTGAAAATCAGCAACCCGAGTGCATTCTGGAAACAAACCAAATACTTGGTAGTGATGATTAACGAGTAACTTCAAATTCACACACTCATATACACACAACACACACAGGCAAGGTGCTCCGGATTCTCCGGGGCATCTTTTTTTATTTGCATCTTCTCGTATTTTTTCAGAACTTTGTACACGACACGAAAAGAAAAGACTATGAAAATGCTCCTTCTCATCTCATTATGCTTGTTTATGGAAAACGAACCGGATTTCGTGAAGCAACAAAAAAAATATCCCCGCGTGCGGAATGCTTACCAAGAAAAAGAAACTTTGTTAAGACAACGATTACAAGATGCAGGGTTATCGTTTGACAATATACATATCCTTATCACGGCTTATAAACAGGAAGAGAGCTTGACGGTCTACGCTAAAGCACCTAAAGACTCCGTGTACAAGAAAATCACGACCTATCGCATCTGCGCCCGCTCCGGTCGCTTAGGCCCTAAACGCCGCCAAGGTGATCTCCAAGTACCGGAAGGCTTCTATCACATCAGCCATTTCAACCCTGCCAGCAATTACCACCTTTCACTGATGATAAACTACCCGAACCGGTCGGACAGACTGAAGAGCAAAGCATCAAACCTCGGGGGAAGTATTTGCATTCACGGCAATTGTGTCACGATCGGATGTCTCCCGATGACCGATAATCATATTAAAGAGATATACCTGTACGCCGTGCAGGCACGTCAGAACGGGCAAAAGAATATCCCCGTCTATATATTCCCTTTCAAATTCTCGGACAAGAACGTGGTGCGATACAGGGAAACCTACAAAGCGTATCCCGACTTGCTTGACTTCTGGGACAATCTGCGTTCCGGACACGATCTGTTTATCAAAGACTTAAAAGAATTGAATGTTTCCGTCGACCGCCTTGGTAATTATCTATTCGCGAAATAGAATAACCTATCCTTAAAATCACTACCTTAGCGTGCAATTACAAAAAGGAGAAAGCAATATGCTATTTAACAAGAACGAACAAAAACTTTCCCCGGAAATCGAGGAAAAACTGAAATACTATCGTCGTCAGGGACACGTCGTTCCTCCCCGGAAAATCATTAAAAATGCAGAACAGATAGAAGGTATCCGGGAGAGTGCCAAGATCAATACCGCCGTGCTTGACCACGTGGCGGCACATATCCACGAGGGAATGTCCACCGAAGACATCAACACGCTGGTCTACGATTTCACCGTGGCACACGGGGCTATCCCGGCACCGTTGAATTACGAGGGATTTCCCAAAAGCGTGTGCACCTCGATCAACGAGGAAGTTTGCCACGGCATCCCGAGCAAAGACGTAATTCTGCGCGACGGGGATATTATCAACGTCGATGTTTCCACCATCTATAACGGTTACTTTTCCGACGCCTCCCGTATGTTCATGATTGGCAACGTTTCGGAAGCCAAACAGCGCCTAGTGCAAGTCACGAAAGAATGTCTTGAAAGAGGAATCGAGGCTACCAAACCATGGGGATTCCTCGGTGACATCGGTGCCGTCATCCAAGCCCACGCCGAAAACAACGGTTATACCGTGGTACGGGAATTTTGCGGGCACGGGGTAGGACTGAAATTCCACGAGATACCCGAAGTGGAACACGTGGGACGCAAAGGCACGGGAATGCTCCTCGTACCCGGCATGATTTTTACCATTGAACCCATGATTAACATGGGAAAAGCGGATATATTCATAGACGAGGAGAACGATTGGACAGTCATTACCGAAGACGAACAACCGTCCGCCCAATGGGAAAATACCGTCTTGATCACCGAAACGGGAATAGAAATATTAACATGGTAAGCTCCTACACATGGCTTCCGAACAGATAGACTCCCCGCTCGTCGACTTACTCCGGCAATACAAGTTATTGCAACAGGAATACGAATGCGAGAAGGAGATGTTTTATCAACAAACCCAACGAGCCGGAATACCGAAACGTATCCGGCAAGGCGTGTGTTGGTACCCGGTAGCCCCCAGACGAAGCTACTACAACTCGTTAAACCAGTTGGTCGTTGAGATCAATCGTGACGAGAATGACGAAACGGAACACAATTTCGAATACGGTCGTCCGGTTTGCTTTTTCAAGTTTGACGATGCCGGGCAATTACGCTATTTCAATTTCTCGGCAACTATCAGCTACGTGCACGAGAACACGATGCTGGTCGCGTTGCCTCATCCCGATGCCTTGCTGGACGTACAAAACGCCCGCGAATTGGGCGTTCAATTGTATTTCGACGGTACTTCATACAAGACCATGTTTGCCGCGTTGACCGAAGTCATGGAAGCAAAGAACAACCGTTTGGCACACTTGCGGGAAGTACTTCTCGGCGGTATCACCCCGCAACAACGAGAAATTCTCCCGACACGCCTCATGTGGCTGAACCCTTCGCAGGAAAAAGCGGTCAATCGGGTACTCCGTGCCAAGGAAGTTGCCGTCGTACACGGTCCCCCCGGAACGGGCAAAACGACAACCCTAGTAGAAGCCGTGTACGAAACACTGCGTCGGGAAAACCAAGTACTGGTATGCGCCCAAAGCAACACGGCAGTAGACTGGATAGCCGAGAAGTTAGTAGACCGGGGGGTAAACGTCATGCGAATCGGTAACCCGACACGGGTAAACGACAAAATGCTCGCATTCACGTACGAACGCCGGTTCGAATCACACCCCTCCTACCCGACGTTACGCTCCGTCCGAAGTGCCATACGGGAAGCAATAGCTCGAGTCAAACGCTTGAAAGGAAACAAAAAAGAATCGGAACGCTCCCGCTTAAATCGCCTGCGTGACCAAGCCATTGAACTGGAAATCAGAATCGACGCCCAACTCTTCGGGGAAGCCCGCGTGATAGCCTGCACTCTAGTAGGTTCCGCAAACAAGATATTGAACGGGAAAACATTTTCCACCCTTTTTATCGACGAGGCGGCACAAGCCCTCGAAGCCGCTTGCTGGATAGCTATCACCAAAGCCAACCGGGTCGTATTTGCCGGAGATCATTACCAACTCCCGCCCACGATCAAATGTATCGAGGCGGCACGAGGCGGATTAGACCGGACTTTGATACAAAAAATTTCCCGACGGAAACCGGAAACTGTTTCCATGCTCGAAATCCAATACCGGATGCACGAGGACATCATGCATTTCCCGTCAAAATGGTTCTACCGGGGACGCCTGCAAGCCGCTCCCGAGGTGAGCCACCGCAATATCCTCGAGTTCGACACCCCCGTCGAGTGGTTCGACACGGCACGACTCGAACTTTCGGAAGACCGCGTAAACGAAACCTTCGGGCGCATCAACAAGCTGGAGGCAGAATTATTGGTACAACAATTACAAGAGTATATCGAGAAAATCGGGATAGAACGAGTTTTAGACGAAAGAATTGACTTCGGACTAATCTCTCCATACCGGGTGCAAGTGCAATACATCCGCCAACTCATCAAGCACAACCGCTTCTTTCATCCCTTGAAACGCCTTATTACCATTCACACCGTCGACGGTTTCCAAGGTCAAGAACGAGATGTCATTCTCATCAGCCTCGTCCGTGCCAACGAAGACGGCAACATCGGGTTTCTCAATGACCTGCGTCGCATGAATGTCGCTATCACCCGGGCCCGCATGAAACTTATCATACTCGGCGATGCCCCAACCCTCACCCGCCACGCTTTCTACAAAGCATTGTATGAATATATCGGGGAGAGAGGGAAAATAATCAATCTATAAATTGACACCCCAACTTCAATAATTCCAAACAAAAAGAGGGCCGTGGAAATCAGCCCTCTAATTCAACAACAACAACTAGACTCAACAAATCACTTGTTTTAAATTACTAACCCAAGTATCTATTCTTTTATCTGTCAACTCGGACTCGTTCGCCTCGTCCAACGGTAATCCCACGAAACGACCGTCCACGCACGCGACAGAATCATCATAACTATACCCGTCAGCATCCACGCTACCGATAAACTCACATCCTGTCCCTTGAAGTTCATTGTAAATAATACCGATTGCATCACAGAAAGAACCACCAAACGACATACCGTCCCCGCAACCGAATATCGCAACCATCTTGCCGGACAAATTCTTACCTTTCAACTTATCGAGAAAAACACCCCAATCATCCTGCAACTCACCGATTCCCCAAGTTGAACTACCCAACAACAAAACATCATATTTATCCACTTCGTCCACTTTCGTGTTACCCACGTTAAACACGTTTGTTGTACCCAAGCGGGAAGCAATCGCTTCCGCGACTCCTTCTGTTGCCCCGGTCGTGGAGCCATAAAATATTCCTATCGTTTTCATCTTTATCTTTCTTTTTTGTTCATGACAAAGATAACCCCTTCCACTCCCCCGTGAAATCCCTATAAATAGCTAAATTTTACCGGCACTATCCCTACATGGCGGTAGTTGTCCGTTTTAAAGCAAAAGCAACCCGTATTCCCGAAGCACTTGCATTTCCTTACCATACCAAAACGGCAGGAAATCCTCGTGAATAGCCGTTTCGTAATCCCAACAAAAATCTTTCAGCAAATAAGGCTCTCCAACATCCGCGCTTATCCGGGAAAAGATATCATGCAGAAAAACGGCAGTTTCTTTTTTTATCTTCAAATGAATATCCCGCGTAGTATCATGGAGCGTCAACACGATTTTCCCCTTTTTCACGATCTCCGCACCGAACTCGACCTCTCCCCCGATCCAATACAAACGCCGAGGATATAAATTCTCCACAGATTCGCTCGCCTCCATTTGCTGTTCCACGAAACGAGGCGATACACTTGAAACAGGAATTTTAAAATCAAACCATTTCTGCAAGGGTAAATCAAACCCCACGCCTCGCATATAATTATATAAAGAACGACTCAAACCGTCACCCAACCGTTCATGATCACCTCCCTCCAAATCCTCGAAAGCCACATCATTGCGGGCAAACCCACCGAAAGGCGGTTCCGTCACCCGTGTACCGAAAAGCCCCGGTGCCTGTCCGACCGGGCTATGCGCCGTCATGGCAAAACGATGCCAGAAACCGGATTGAATCAACCCACGCTCAAACATCTGCCGCACGACTTCCAGCGAATCGACCGTTTCTCTTGCGGTCTCCGAGGGGAAACCGTACATCAAATAAGTATGCACCATAATTCCGGCTCGTGTAAAATGATCCGTCGTCCGTATCAATTGAGGCAATGTCACACCTTTATTGATCAATGCCAACACCCGTTCGGATGCCACTTCAACCCCGCCCGACACGGCGATACAGCCCGATGCCTTCAATAACCTGCATAAATCCGCCGTGAAAGCCCGCTCGAAACGGATATTCCCCCACCACACGACAGTCAAACGCCGCCTCAATATCTCCAATGCCATTTCCCGCAACAACATAGGAGGTGCCGCCTCGTCCACGAAATGAAAACCGCCCTCCCCCGTCTGTTCCGTCATTCTCTCCATCCTGTCCACGATAGTTTTCACCTCGTTCGGTTCGTAGCGTCGGATATAGTCCAACGTACCGTCGCAAAAGCTACACTTTCCCCAATAACACCCGTGAGCCAATGTCAATTTATTCCATCTCCCGTCACTCCATAACTTATGCATCGGGTTAATTATCTCGATCACGGAAATATACCGATCGAGGAACAACCCCGAATAATCGGGAATCCCGACTTCCCTTTGAGGAATAATCGCCGCCGCAACATCGTCGTGATACACCACTCTCCCGTCTTGTAACATAAACGTACGCACCAACCCGCTCTCGTCCAACCCTCCCCGCACGTGTTCAATCAAACGTGAAATCGGCAACTCCCCGTCATCCAACAATAAATAATCGGTATACGCAAAGAAACGGGCATCTGTCAGCGAACGCAATTCCGTGTTGGCAAAACCGCCTCCCATGGCAACCGTCACCCCGGGATAATGCTTTTTAATCCATTCCCCGCATCGCAAAGCACTGTACAAATTCCCCGGAAAAGGAATAGTCACCGCCACGATATCCGGGTGATAAGCCTCCATTTTCTCGGTCAGCAATCCCGTGAGATATCTATCCGTGAAACTCAACGGCTTTGCCAGCTCGGCAGCCAACTCATCAAACGATGAAGCCGAACGTCCCAAATGCTCGGCATAACGGCTGAATCCGAAATTTCCGTCCACGGATTCTTTCAAGAAATCCGACAAGTCTTCCAGATATAGCGTCGCCAGATAGCGGGCTTTATCTTCCATCCCCATCATCCCGAATGCCCATTCCATATCCTCCGTCTGCCCGAATCTCCCCGCTCTCGGCAAAAAACTTTCTTCACATATCGAATAAGCCAACGTGCGGTTCTTCCCTTGTAAAAAAGCAATCACCGCATCAATCGTGCGGGTATACTCTTTCCTCAAAGCATAAATCCGCTTTCCATTGTTTGATAAAGACTGTTCCCCCGCCTTCTCGAAAAGTTCCGTCAATCCCCGGGAAGAAAATATACCCAAAATAACCTCCAGACTCAAATCAACCTGTGCGGTCGGGATTCCCCTCGTGTTCAGGAAACCTTTCAAGTACATCATCGAGGGATATGGCGTGTTCAATTGCGTGAACGGAGGTGTCACTAACAACACCGGGGAAGAATTATTCATAATCATCATTTTATACTTAAACAAATGTACGCTTTTTTTATTCT
This sequence comes from Butyricimonas sp. DFI.6.44, assembly GCF_022132345.1. Classification (NCBI taxonomy): domain Bacteria; kingdom Pseudomonadati; phylum Bacteroidota; class Bacteroidia; order Bacteroidales; family Odoribacteraceae; genus Butyricimonas; species Butyricimonas sp. DFI.6.44. The sequence goes on from NZ_JAKNJD010000007.1 coordinate 272,399, forward strand.
AAGCCAAAATTTAGGATGTATCACATTTTTTTTATAATTTGGCAAACAATAAAAATAACTAACAATTTTGACTATCATGAGTAAAAAAGAAAAAAGTATCGAACTACTAAACAGGGCGGTAGGCGATGAATTGCTTGCTGTACACCAGTACATGTATTTCCATTTCCGTTGCGATGATATGGGGTATGACTTATTATCCGGTCTTTTCAAACGTACCGCCATTCAAGAAATGATGCACGTGGAGCAACTTGCCGAGCGTATCCTGTTCTTGAAAGGGGAAGTTGAAATGAAAGTTTCCGGCGACGTGAAGAAAATTCACGAACCCAAAGAGATGCTGGAACTCGCTACCGCCATGGAAGTCGGCAGCGTGAACGATTATAACGCTTGGGCAAAAGAATGCGCTGAAAACGCTGATGCCGTATCAAAGAAATTATTTGAAGCTTTGGTAGCCGAGGAAGAAGTTCATCAAGACCAATACGAAACAGAATTGGACAACCTTGAGAAATTCGGGGCTAACTATTTGGCTTTACAATCCGTTGAACGCAGTAAAAGTGTGGCCACTGGGACTGCTCCCAAGGGAGAATAACTTACAAGAAAAAGCGACTCAGAACGGGTCGCTTTTCTTTATTTTCGGTTTTACCAGAATCCTCAAAGACTGATCGTAAGTAACGTAACTCCACATCCAGTTGATCAGAATAAAAAGACGGTTCTTCACCCCGACGATACTCATCAAGTGAACCAACAACCACAACAGCCAAGCGAAGAATCCCCGGAAACGCACCTTGGATAATTCCGCCACGGCATCGTTTCTCCCGATTGTAGCCATAGAACCTTTATTCTTGTATTTAAAAGGACGAAGGGGTTTGCCCTTGATCATACTTCGTAAATTATTTGCCAGTAAACCGGCTTGCTGTATCGAGGGTTGCACCACTTGAGGGTGCCCGTTGGGATAATCCGTGGTAATCATCAATGCCGTATCGCCCAACGCGAACACATCAGCCATTCCCTTTACCCGGTTAAACTCATCCACGAGCAATCGATTTCCCCGCCCGTAAGCTTCTCGCGGCAGTCCCGGCAAACTATTCGCCTTTACCCCGGCTACCCAAAAGACATTATTTGTCACGATCTGCTGCCCGTCAACAAAGGTCAACTTCTCCCCGTCATACTCCTTTACCAACTTTTTCAACAAAATCTCCACGTGCATACTTGACAGACTACGGGCAACCTCCAACGAGGACTTTTCCGAAAAAGCGTTCAACAAACGCTCACCCCCATCTACCAAAAGAATCCTCATCTCATCCCAATCCAATTCCGGGTAGTCTTTCGGGAGCATAAACTTTTTCATCTCCGCCAACGCCCCGGCAAGCTCGATACCGGTAGCCCCACCCCCGACAATAACGAATGTCAACCACCGTTTACGAGTATCATCATCCGCGCTATTCAATGCTTTCTCGAAACTCTCGATCACCCGGTTACGATTGAACAAAGCATCCGACGTTGTTTTCAACTGCATCGTCCGATCCGCCAAAGTAGAGTCACCAAAGAAATTTGTACCTGCACCCGTGGCTATCACCAGATAATCATAAGAAATCTTACCTATTGATGTTTCTATACAATTCTTTTCCGAAACCACTTTCTCTACCGTGCACATCCGAATGTGGAAATCATGACGATACTTGAATATCTTCCGGAAAGGAAAAGAAATCGCACTGGGCTCTATCCCCGAAGTAGCCACTTGGTACAATAAAGGCTGAAAAAGATGATAATTGTTTTTATCCAACAACACCACTTGAAAATCACGATCATTCAATTTACGAGCTAATTTCAACCCTCCGAAACCTCCACCCACGATCACAACCCGTTTCTTTGTTCCCTGATCCGGGATATTACTAATTGCATCCATAATTACAACTTATTTTCACAGTTGTACGAATAGATGCGAAGAAACGTTGCGTTATATTTTGGTTTATAAAGTTCATAAGATTTATAAACCTTATGAACTTTATAACTTATTAAAACCGGTAAGCCAATCCAATGGAAGGAGTAAATGCCGTGGATTTATACTTTCCACCAAACGACTCATCTTGACCCGTCACCACGTTTTTATAGGGATATTTGCCATCTCGGTCAAATCCTTGAATATACAGGAAAGCGACATCTATCTGCAAATTCTTGTAAGGCTCGAATGTTAATCCGGCAGAGATACCTAATTTGTTCATTCCCGGAGTTTCCGGATTATACAAGTTCTTCCGGATCGGTGATTGGTCAAAATATACTCCCGCACGAACATCCAAACGCTCCGTGGCCTTATAGCTCGCACCGATACGGTAAGTCATCGCATTTTTATAATTCTTCTCCGCCTTGATCGGGGCTATGCCTAACTCGGCCTCGTTGAAATACACGTTTAATGAATCATAAGCACTCCAACCCACGTATTGCAAATCCAACGCCAGTTCCCAACGATCCGTAGGGCGATAGCTTACTCCCAACGTCGTGTTGGAAGGCAAAGGCAATTCCGCGTGGAAAGATCCTTGATCATATTTCGGGATAGAGAGATTCGGAAAATTTGCAGGCAAATAACTTCCGTACTTAGCCAATAACAATTCCATCTGTCCGAACATATTCTCAATATTCCGATTGGAATAAGTCAATTCGGCATCCCCTTCCTTTACACGCATCTTTATCTTTGAACGATACGATAATCCCACGGTAACTTTATCACAAACATCATACATAATACCCACGTTAAATCCTACTCTCATATGAGCATTTCCCTCTAAACGAGCGTAAGCAGGCGGAACCGTTGTGCTTTTCATCAGAGTTACCATATCCTGCAATCCTTGCTTTTCCGCATCAGTCAAGGGAAGTCCTGCCAATAAAGGCAAATAATTTTCCAATGCCGTTCCTATCCCTTGAAAATCCTTTGCCCCCATCAATCCGCGGGAAAGATTCACGTTACCCCAAGCCAATTGCAAACCGACACCGATACTCAACTTATCCGTGATCTTATATGAAAGCGTGGGTTGTATTACATAGGATTTTAAACTAATATCCTGAATCAACGACGCACCTTCCCAATGCTTCGGCCATTTCAAGGAACTCCCGTAAGGAGTCGTCAAACTGATACCCGCTGCCAGATTATCATATATCTTAAATCCCGCGTAAGCGTATAATGGCGTACTCACCGGGTTATCCGTTTTAGCGGAATATCCCGCGTTACTATATTTCGCTTTCGCCATCACGGCTGAAATTCCAAGTGAAAAATCCATATTTGTTTTCAAGAACACCAACCCTGCCGGATTAAAATGCATACTCTCTGCCCCCAACTTCATCCCGACGCCCACGTGTCCCATTCCGGTCTGTTTCGTGCTCAACAAATTTACTTGATATCCCTCGGCAAAAACCGACAGGCTCAACATACAAGTCATTACCAATACGACTAATTTCTTCATACAATCTACTTTACATTATTACTCTACTATTCTTCTATAAAATAAAAGATAGTTATTTTTAAAATTAAAGGCACAAAAATAACATTCGCCTCCTCAAGTTGTTTCTACTTTACGGTATGCAATAAAAATTGGTTACCTTTGTACCCAAAATCTATATGCCATGATAACCTTTGAAATAGACACCGAATACATTGAATTAATAAAATTACTGAAAGCCACCCGCGTAGCCGAAAGCGGCGCGATGGCAAAGATTCTTGTCGAAAACGGAGAAGTCACTCGCAACGGAGAACCGGAATCCCGTAAACGGGCAAAAATAACGAAAGGCGAAATCATCACCGCCCTCGGACAAAGCATTAAAGTGATATAACAAAGAAGCCGACTGTAAAAACAGTCGACTCCCTCGATATACTCAAAACAATCATTTTTTATGTTTGTACCACTCTTTATTTTCTTCCCCGAACGATGACGCCCATTTCGAAAATTGCGGGTAAGTCACATCAATTCTCTTTCCCTCGTCTTTACTCTTCAAATCTAACGATTCGTTAATAATATGTATCGCGAAAGGGAAATTATTATCCGAAACAAAATAAATTCCTTTCTCCGGATCAGACAAATCATGCCCGTAATGCAACAATTTCGTGTCCATCAAATCGGTCGGTTTGTAATTCGGCAAATGCACTTCGTGCCCCCGTCCCTCGTTCGTATTCACGATAATAAAAGGATTATAAGGAGGTAACTCCAGTTCATTCGTCTTCGTGGGCACATTCAATGTCATCTTTACCGTGAACGTTCTCTGCTCCTCCGGGGCATTTATCACATCCAAAGCACTGTCAAATAAAATAATCGTGGCATCATTCGGTTGCGCATACTCAAGTCCTTTCGCGTCCTTAGCGAAACGAGATTGCCCCGGGTAAGTGGTTTCAACACTCATACTACCAACTTTATACTTTCTAAACCCGTACTGATACCCGAAACCACTCTGCAATTGTGCCCCGACATTTTTCACTGTCCACGAGTCCTCTACCCGAACCAACAAATTACCTTTATTCAAAAAATGCTTTATATGATATTCAACCACCATATCATTCATATCATAATCGCCTTGATACGGCCAAATATCTTCATAAGCCAAAGTACCCTCGTAAGTCATGGAATATGCCACGCTCCCGTCATTCGGGAATTCATCATCCACATCCGGGACTCCATCCCCGTCAGTATCCGTCATATCCTTACCGTCCGGCATACTTCCGTCATTATATTCCACGTGGTCATCATCCGCATCAATGGAAAAAATAAAATCACGATACACGGGTGATGAATTAAAATTCTGATCCTCAAGTCCCACGTAACGCACTTTTGTATTGGGATCACGCACGATAATCGTGTGGCTGCGTTGTTCTGTATTCAAACTTGTATTCGAGAACCCGATAGAACGTCCGCGTGCAACATCCACTACCGTATGATTATTAGCGTCGTATCCTCCCGCCAGAATAAACCACCCGATTGTCACTCCCGCCGGGAAAGTTTCACTCCACTCCTGCTTTACCTCATCCCAATATTTAAGCCGCACGTTATCTCCCAACTGCAAACCACCTTTTTCGGGGAATGTTGCATTCGGGAAAAGGATAATTCTCTGCACTTCTTCCGCTGTCTGTGGCGGGTTGTTTGTCGAGTAATAATAATATCCGACCGTATTCGTACGGGTATTCCCGGAATTATTGATAACCACGACATCCACCGTTGCCCCATCCTTTATCACGTTCAAGTTCGCCTCACTATTTTTCACGATATAATCACTCACGTTTGAATCATCCATCTTCAACGTCGCATTCAACATGATTAAACCGTCTACCGAAATATCTTTTTTTCCGCCCAGATTGGAAGGAACACCTTTATCATTCCAAGTCATACCATCTATCACCTTCATGCCTACCGGATAAGTCGAATGCACGTACCCGTCCTCTCCTGCCCGGGATACCATACTTCTTCCTCTTGAAACCTCCAACGTCTTCACCATAGGCACGGCTATACTCGCCGAATATAAATAAATCTCATTCACGTAAGTCGGTACTTGAACCGTCTCCGAATACTCGCCATTTTCATCCGTGAACCCTCTGAATAACGGTTTCAGATTTTCTTTTTTCACCGTCCTCCCATTTATCGTATCCACGGGATACTCCGCGTAGGCCTCAAAAAACACCTCGTACCCTTTCGGTACATCATACTTCACCTCTGCCGTCAATTTATTTGCCGTACGGAAATCAAAATAATCACCGGAACCTTCAGGAGCCTCTTTTTTCGACAAATCCTTATCAACGCATCCCGCCAATAAAAACAACGAGGCAATAATTCCCCAAACAAACACCATTCTAAAATTCATAATCAATCCTATTTAGTCATACTTCGATACAAATGTACGACATATTTCTCATTTTATATTTATCGCGACAAAGTATTTTTATTCAAACCATTAGACGTACACGATACACAACCACGACCAACACGACAGCAATTACCACGCCACCCCACACGATCCACACCCAACTCCCAACTCCACTCTTTTTGACCTCATCGACACTTGTATTTTGCTCCAGACCTCTTTTTTCACCGGTAGTCAACTTTACCTTCGTCGTATCCTGATCAGTAACTTTCTCTTTTAGACGGATTCTAGTGTCTATTTCTACAAATCTATCATGACGATAAAGAACATGAGCCCGATGACCGAGGCGGAGATCATAGCCGCCCGAAAAAACATGGAAAGCAGGATAAACCCGTGAGTAGCTTCATGTTTCTGGTAAACGTGAAAGAAGCCCTCGGTTACACGCACGAGCAAACTCTCGACAGCAGCTACGCACTGATCACCGGAATGTTGCAGGAATACGCCTACATGTGCAACGAACGCAACAACCTCCTGTACGGCGACGAGGAGGATGAAGACTACCCCTTCGAGTGGGTGGAACTCGTCAATTTCACCACGGGTAAAACAAAACGCTTGACAGTTTATCACCATCAAGCGTTTTTCTGTACCCAGAACAAGACTCGAACTTGCACAGCCGTACGGCCACTAGTCCCTGAAACTAGCGTGTCTACCGATTCCACCACCTGGGCATTGTATCTAAGAACTTCGGACAAAAAACCTTGCAACTCCCTGCTGCAAGGCTTCTCTTTTTTGTTGTCCCACAAGGATTCGAACCTTGACTGACAGAACCAAAATCTGCTGTGCTACCATTACACAATGGGACAATCGTCATGTCAATTCAACAAGTATTTTGTTTTTTGACGCTGCAAATGTATAGCAATTTTTCATTTCACCAAAACAAAATGCGGAAAAATTAAAAGAAAATTGCTATTTTCGTGCGGTTGAAAAGGAACAAATTTAGGATATCCTTGATTACTAATAAGAAATATAAATTCAAAGAAGGAGAAGCATGTGCAACATTAAAAATCACCCCACGTTAAGTTACAGGTTGATCAATAATGTCACCGGATGGGTGGCGTTCGTGATAGCCAGTATCACTTACATTCTCACGGTAGAACCGACAGCCAGTTTATGGGACTGCGGCGAGTTCATCACAACGTCAGTCGGATTACAGGTAGGACACCCTCCCGGGGCACCTTTCTTTATGATTGTTTCGCGACTGTTCGCCATTTTTGCCCCGTCCCCGGAAACACAGGCTTACATGATTAATATCATGTCGGCGTTATGTTCGGGCTTCACGATACTGTTCCTGTTCTGGACAATCACGCATCTGGCCAAGAAAGTTGTGATTAAAAAAGATGAAGAATGTACCATGGGACAATTGTACGCTATCATGGGTGCGGGTCTGATCGGTGCGCTATGCTACACGTTCTCGGACACGTTCTGGTTCTCCGCCGTGGAAGGCGAGGTATATGCCATGTCGTCCCTGTTCACGGCTGTCGTGTTCTGGGCGATCCTGAAATGGGAGAACGTGGCGTTCCAACCGTACGCCAATCGCTGGCTTGTATTCATCGCTTACATGATCGGGCTTTCCATCGGGGTTCACTTGTTGAACTTGCTGGTAATTCCCGCCATCGTGTTTATCTACTATTTCAAGAAATACGAAACGACTAAATGGGGTGTGATCAAAGCTGCCGCTTTATCCTGCGTGATCCTCGGGACTATCCTGTGGGGTGTGATCCCGTACGTGATCATTATCGGCGGATGGTTCGAACTACTGTTCGTCAACAGCATGGGGCTACCTTTCAACACGGGAGTAGTTGTCTACGCTATCCTTCTAATTAGCGGACTTGCTTACGGTATATATTACACGTTGAAACACAATCACACGATCGTCAACACGATCCTGACCTGTTTCGTGGTCATGTTGATCGGCTACTCCTCCTACGCCATGGTGGTTATCCGGTCGGTCAGCAACCCTCCCATCGACGAGAACAGCCCGGATAACGTGTTCGCGCTCCTTTCTTATATAAGCCGCGACCAGTATGGGCAGGAACCGTTGATCTACGGACCTTATTACAACGCCCCGGTCATTGCCGTGGAAGAAGGCGGTCCGATCTATTACCAGAACGAGAAAACCGGGAAATACGATGTCGTGGGACACAAGACCGAGGTGAAATACGATCCTCATTTTTGTACCATCCTGCCGCGTATGTACAGTACCGCGCGTGACCCGCAGTCTTACATCGAATGGGTGGGATTACCCGCCGGCCCCACGTACTCGGTAGACGGACAAAACCGTCAAAAACCGACTTTCGGGCAAAATTTGAAATTCATGTTCCGTTATCAGCTCGGGCACATGTACCTGAGGTATTTCATGTGGAACTTCTCCGGAAGACAAAATGATATTCAAGGACACGGTGATTTCCGTTACGGGAACTGGATCACGGGCATTCCTTTCGTCGACAATATGCTGGTCGGCGATCAAAGCATGATGCCCGACACGTTGAAGCACGACAAGGCAAACAACAAATATTACATGCTTCCTTTTATCCTCGGGTTACTGGGTATGTTCTACCAATACCAGCGGGGAAAACAGGGAAAAAAAGACTTCTGGGTGGTTATGCTGCTCTTCTTCCTCACGGGTATCGCCATCGTGCTTTACTTGAACCAATATCCTTATCAACCGCGTGAACGGGATTACGCTTACGCCGGATCATTCTACGCGTTTGCCATCTGGGTAGGATTCGGGGTACTCTACCTTTGGGAACTTCTCCAAAAGAGAATGGATTCCCGCAAAGCTGCCATCGCAGTAACGGCAGTTTGCCTGTTCGCCGTACCGGTGAACATGGCGGCGCAAAACTGGGACGACCATGACCGCAGCGGACGTTACGCGGTGATCGCGCATGCCAAAAACTACTTGAGCACCTGCGCCCCGAACGCCATACTGTTCACTTACGGGGACAATGACACCTTCCCGTTGTGGTACGCCCAAGAGGTGGAAGGCTTCCGCCGGGACGTGCGCATCGTGAATTTGAGTTTGCTTGCCGGGGACTGGTATATCGACCAGATGAAACGAAAAGCCTACGAATCACCGGGGGTACCAATCTCTTTCACGAAAGACCAATATCATTACGGAGTACGCGACTTCGTGGCTATCGAAGAGAGAACCGACAAGCCGTTCAGCATCTCCGAAGTAATGAATTTCGTCGGTCAGGACGGTGCGGAATACAAGACGAACCGCTATCAAGGCGAACCGTTGAATTATATCCCTACCCGGAGCCTGTATCTCCCCGTGGACAAAGAGAAAGTTCTCGCCAACGGAACCGTGCAACCGGAAGATGCAGACGAGATCGTGGACAGGGTGGAAATCAAGCTGACAGGCAACTCACTGAATAAATCCCAACTTATGGTACTCGACATTCTGGCTGCCAATAACTGGGAACGGCCTGTATATTTCGGTATCGGCATGGGACAGGACAGCTACATGGGCTTTGACAAATACTTCCAGCTGGAAGGTGCCGGCTACCGCGTGGTACCGATCAAGACGGAAAACAAGGATGCATATTACGAGTTCGGTCGCATCAACTCGAACGTGTTGTATGACAATTTGATGAATAAGTTTGTCTGGGGAAATATCAATGACCCGAAAGTAAATATCGACCATTTCCACGACAATACCATTGCCGTGATGAAATACCGGAATACTTTCTTGCGTCTTGCCCAGAAACTGGTGGAAGAAGCCGTAAACGAAAGTACGGTACTCGGCGACTCCACGATAAGTGAAATCGTAGACTCCTCGAAGATGCAGGAAGCCGTCAAAGTACTGGATAAATCACTGGAAGAAATTCCGCTTTACCAAGTTCCGGCAGATTATTTCTTGATCTATTATATCCCGATCTATTACACAGCGGGAGAAAACGAGAAAGCAAACGATCTGGCATGGGCTTTGGCACTGGATAACGCTCAAACGTTAAGATATATCCAATCTCTATCCGCCAACCGCAGGCAAATGCTTAACCGGGACGAACGGAACAGCATGCAGATACTGCAAATGTTGATCGGATGGGCAAGAAGCAGCGGCGAGGAAGATTTCGCACAGGAAGTACAAACCATGGTGGAGAACACGCTGACCGGGAAACCGATCACCAGTAACCGGGTGAATAAAAACTTCCCGATAGACAGTAAAATGAATAAACAATAAAAAGGGAAAAATTCCCCTTTTTATCAGTCAAAAGTCTATAAAGTCCATAAGGTCTATAAGGTCACGGGTGTCCTTCGGACTATATCAACGGCAATAAAATTGCCGTTATAGTAAAGCGCCCGCAGGAGCCATGGACTTTCGACTTTATGGACCTTACAGACCTTACGAACTTTATTAACTTTATAAACTAAAAATACAATGATCACGATCGACCATATTAAAGAGCTGGCAGAGAGAGGTGAAGCATTGAGGAGGTATCTTTGACATAGATGGTAAAAAGGTACAACTCGCTGAAGAAGAATTAAGAACGCAAAATCCCTCCTTGTGGGATAACCCGAAAGAGGCGGAAGTCTTGATGAGAAAGGTACGCGAATTAAAATCATGGATAGAAGGATACGAACAAGTAACTTCTGCCGTGGGCGATTTACAGGTACTTTTCGATTTCGCCAAGGAAGGAGAAGCCACCGAAGAAGAAGTAGACGCCCAATACGAGGAAACCGTACGGGTAGTAGAGGATATCGAGATGCGCAACATGCTGCGTAAAGAGGAAGACCATTTCGGTGCTATCATGAAAATCAATTCCGGAGCCGGGGGTACGGAGAGTATGGACTGGGCAAGCATGCTCTACCGGATGTATATCCGTTGGGGTGAACTGAACGGTTACAAGGTAAAACACGTGGATTACCAAGAAGGTGAAGAAGCGGGTATTAAATCCGCCACGCTCGAATTCGAGGGCGATTACGCTTACGGCTACCTGAAGTCGGAAAACGGCGTGCATCGTCTCGTGCGTCTGTCCCCCTACAACGCGTCGAACAAGCGCATGACCTCCTTCGCCTCGGTATTTGTCTATCCCGCCGTGGACGACACCATCGAGGTCACGATCAACCCTGCCGACATCAGTTGGGACACTTTCCGAAGCGGAGGTGCCGGGGGACAGAACGTGAACAAAGTGGAAACCGGAGTACGCCTGCGCCATGCCCCGACAGGCATCATGATCGAGAACACGGAATCCCGTTCGCAATTGCAGAACCGGGAGAACGCCATGCGATTGCTGAAAGCCCAGTTGTACGAACTGGAACTTCGGAAACGTCAGGAAGAAATGGACAAGATCGAGGGAACAAAAAAGAAAATCGAATGGGGGTCACAAATCCGCAGCTACGTGTTCGACGACCGACGGGTGAAAGACCACCGCACCAACTACCAGACATCAAACGTACAAGCCGTGATGGACGGTGAAATCAACGATTTTATCAAGGCTTACTTGATGATGTTCGGCGGCGGGGAAGAATAACATACTGATTCTGTGATTTAGCGATTCAATGATTTAGTGATTAAAAATCACAGAATCGAGAATCACGAAATCACAGAATCTATAAATTCTAAATTTTCATTATGGATTTCAGTAATTGCAAAATATTAATCGTCGGGGACGTGATGCTCGACAAATATTATTTCGGGAAAGTGGAACGCATTTCGCCGGAGGCTCCCGTGCCGATCGTGAATATCGTGACGGAAGAATCCCGGTTGGGCGGAGCCTCGAACGTGGCAAACAACATCAGCAGTCTGGGCGGGCAAGCCACCTTGTGCGGAGCCGTGGGATACGACTTTTTCGGGAAAGAGATCGAGCGAATGGCGCACCGCAAGGGAATCCGCACGGAGTTCATCAAAACAGAGCAACCCACGATCACGAAAGCCCGCATTATCGGCGGACGCCAACAAATCGTGCGCCTTGACTACGAGCAACGACTGGAAGTACCCGAGAAAACAAAAGAAGATTTTAAAGTTCATCTGGAAGAACTCATCCGTGAAAACCCGACTCTCGTGATCTCCGATTACGGGAAGGGCATGATTTCCGACGAAATTTGCACTTTTCTGATCTCGATCGCCAAACAGCACGGGACGCATGTCATCGTGGACCCCAAGGGACAAAACTGGGCAAAATACGCCGGGGCGGATTTAATCACGCCAAACGTGAAGGAACTCGGGGACATCATCGGGCATCCTATCAGTAACGAGGACACCGGAATCGAGGCTTCGGCAAAGGAAATCATCCGGAAGTACGGGTTGAAAGCCTTGCTCGTGACTCGAAGCGAGAAAGGCATGAGCCTGATCTCTGGACAAGAAACCGTGCATATCCCGACACACTCGCAAGAAGTGTTCGACGTGAGCGGAGCCGGAGATACCGTGGTGGCAGCCTTAGCGTTAGCACTGACCGCAGGTAAAGATATCAAGGAATCTATCCGCATCGCCAATATCGCGGCAGGAATCGTGGTACAGAAGATCGGAACCGCCACGCTGACGGCAGAAGAGTTGAGAAAAGCGATGTAGAAAGAAAAGAGTTATAAAGTTCATAAGGTTTATAAAGTTCATAAAGTAATAAACCTTACGAACTTTATAAACCTTAAAAACTCTATGAACTATTTGATTTTAGAAACAAAGTATTTCAAGAAAGTCACATCATCCGTAAGTTCCGGATGAAAAGAGGTCACCAGCATATTTCTTTCTTCAGCGGCAACCACGTGACCGTCCAGTTCACACAATACTTTCACCCCGTCTTCCACCTTTGTTATATAAGGTGCGCGGATAAACACCAGCTCGATCTCTTTCGAGTCAACGGCGGGGATTACCTGTTTCGTGGAGAAACTATCAATCTGGCTACCGTAAGCATTGCGGCGCACGGAGATATCCATAACTCCCAAGTGAGTCACCGAATCGTTCACCAGATCTTTTGCCAACAAGATCATTCCGGCACAAGTTCCCCACACGGGAAGTCCCCCGACAATCTTCTCCCGCAGGGGGGCCATTAACCCCGTGCGATTGAGAATCTTACCCATGGTGGTACTCTCCCCTCCCGGCAAAATGATAGCGTCAATAACGTCCAATTGTTCCGGGTATTTCACGATCACGGGTTCATGTCCCAATGCTTGAATCTGACGCTCATGCTCGACGACAGCCCCCTGAAACCCTAAAATGCCTATCTTTTTCATTATTTTACCACCCTCTCTCGGCGTATTTATTTTCCAATTTGGATATTTCCAACCCGGACATCGGCTCGCCCAAGTTCTCTGACAATTCGGCCAATTTAACCGGATCGTTGTAATAAGTAGTTGCCAACACGATAGCTCTCGCTCTCTTGGCAGGATCTCCCGACTTGAAGATACCGGAGCCAACGAATACACCCTCGCAGCCCAATTGCATCATCAAAGCGGCATCGGCGGGAGTGGCGATTCCACCGGCAGCAAAGTTTACAACCGGCAATTTACCGTTCTCGTGCACGTATTTCACGAGGTCGAAAGGAGCACCCATTTCTTTAGCGAGCGTCATCAAAGCTTCTACCGGGGCAGATTGTACCTGATGAATATCATTGTTCAACTGACGCATATGTCTTACAGCCTCAACCACGTTTCCGGTTCCGGCTTCTCCCTTGGTACGGATCATGGAAGCACCTTCGCCGATGCGTCTTAAAGCCTCGCCCAAGTTGCGGCAACCGCAAACAAACGGTACTTGGAATTTAGTCTTGTCCACGTGATACAGATCATCCGCGGGAGTCAATACCTCGCTCTCGTCGATATAATCAATGCCGATGGCTTCCAATATTTGAGCCTCAACAAAGTGACCGATTCTCACTTTAGCCATTACAGGAATAGATACGGCGTTCTTGATCGCCTTAATCATTTGCGGATCTGACATTCTGGCAACACCGCCATCTTTACGAATATCCGACGGCACTCTTTCCAGTGCCATAACAGCACATGCCCCGGCAGCCTCTGCAATCTTCGCCTGTTCAACATTGGTTACGTCCATGATAACCCCACCTTTAAGCATCTGCGCCAAATTTTTGTTCAATTCATATTTTCCCATAAGGTTCTTCTTTAGAATATTAAAACTATAAATAAACAATTGAAAATAAGTTTCTTAACAAAGAAAAGAATGCTTCCGCAAACGTTTTCTCCCGTTTTTAAAACCTTTTCCAAAACGGGGAACAAATATACAATTTTAGATGAAAAGAAAAGTTTTTTGAGGGACTTTTTCGGACAAATACATCTTCAGGATTGTTACAAATTATAATCTAATTAGTTACAATTTACAACAACTCTCGGTTCATAACTTACAACCTAAAATATCCGGTTACAAATAAGTCTTCAACCGCTTCGTGCGATACGTGTTTTTCAACTTTTTGATGGCTTTTGATTTGATCTGACGTACTCTTTCGCTGGTAAGTCCTACCCGATCCCCAATCTCTTCCAAAGACATTGGCAAATAACCTCCCAGCCCGTAATACATACGCAAGATCGTGGCATCCCGCTCATCTAAAGTGGATAAATAACGATCTATCTCCGTCCGCAATGAATCAGCATTCAACTCTCTCTCCGCCTCCGGTATCGAGTTCTCGCCGGTGATCATCACGTCGTATAAATTAGACGCATCCTCGTCACTCGTCAACGGGGCATCCATTGACAAGGGACGACTGGCAATCCGCATACTGTCTTTCACTTCTTTTTCCGGAACGTCCATCTCCCGGGCAATCTCCTCGGCTGTCGGCTCCCGCTGAAATTCCTGTTCCAGACGGAAGAAAAATTTGTTCACCTTGTTTATGCTACTGATTTTATTCAAGGGTAAACGAACCAAACGCGAGTTCTCGGCAATTGCCTGCAAAATAGACTGGCGAATCCACCACACGGCGTAAGAAATGAATTTGAACCCTTTCGTCTCATCAAAGCACTCTGCCGCTTTGATCAAACCCAGATTCCCTTCGTTGATCAAATCACCCAGACTCATACCGTTGTTCTGGTATTGCTTGGCCACGGAAACCACGAAACGAAGATTACTCTTCACCAGAAGCTCTCGTGCGGCTAGATCTCCGGCTCGTATTTTCTTGGCTAGCGCAACCTCCTCGTCCGGCGACAACACGTCGATCTTCCCAATCTCCTGCAAGTACTTTTCGATTGAAAAGGAATCCCTGCCAGTGATTTGCTTGCTGATTTTTAACTGTCTCATAGGTCTCTTTAGTAAATTGGCTTAAAGTTAATAATCTATTTCAATAAAACAAATATCAGAGCATATTTTTTCATGTCCCTCCTGCAAAAGTATACGACAAGATTCTAACTTTGTTGTGACAAACTTCAAATTAACCGAAGATAATTTTGCAATTTTCTTTGGCACAATCAAAAAAATACCTACTTTTGCAGTCCGAAGTGAGAAAATAATAACATAAGATAATATCACAATGAAACGTACATTTCAACCATCCAACAGAAAGAGAAGAAACAAACATGGTTTCAGAGAAAGAATGTCTACAGCTAACGGTAGAGCAGTTTTAGCCAGAAGAAGAGCTAAAGGAAGAAAAAAATTGAGTGTTTCTGACGAGCGCAGACACAAACAATAATATAAAAAGCTGCTTATCAGCAGCTTTTTTTTTATTTTAGCCATCCCCTCTCCAAGGTAACAAGATATATTCCTTACCCTTCCCCTCCACTATGATTACATCCTCTTCACTTGCCTGACGCAGCATATACACACGTGAGCGTTCATGCTTCGAAGATGCTACGTTCATGCTATGTTCATGGTATAGACAAGGGGTAGCCAAGCCATGGCTCAAACAAGGAGAATGTCCGTGAAACAAGGTAGTTATTTCCCGTTCTTTTCCTGCTCTATCGCCGATTTCACCGGGCTATTCCCGAATACATACGTTTTTTTTCTGTTTGTCCGCGAGCCGCAACCGCAGCAATCACCGCATCCCCCGTTCTTACGACCGGAACGGAATAACCGATAAATGCCCCTTCCCACGAAGAAAAGCGCCACGGCAACAATTATATATGTAAGTATGAGCTGCATCACTCCTTTAATTTTAGATTTTAGATTGACTCATTGATTTATATCAACAAGTCCAATACCTGTTTCAACACGAAACAAACAACCCATGCCAGCACGGTCGTGTATCCCATGACGAAGAACGCCCATTTTGCCCCGATCTCTTTCCCTATCGCGATCAATGCCGCGAAACAGGGAGAATAGAGTAACACGAAAACAATAAACACGATAGCGATAACGGGCGTAAAACCATGTTCTTTCAGCCGCGTCACCAGTGCCGAACTTGCCGCCTCATCGTCCTCGTCGATATCCTCGCCTTGATAGAGCACAGCCATCGTGCTCACCACGATTTCCTTGGCAGCAACACCCGTCAACAAGCTCACCCCGGCTTTCCACTCGAAACCGAGAGGCGCCCAGATGGGTTCCATCGCCCGACCGATACGACTGATATACGAACTTTCCTGACGTTTGATCACTTCTTCCCGGTGCAAACTTTCCAGCTTGGCTTCCCGCTCTGCCTTCAACATCTCGGCGTTACCGGTTCCCGAGGCTATTTCCACCTCGTACGCTGCCGCGACTTCCGCCTTCTGCTTGTCGTATTCCGCCGCCAATTCCTTGTCCACGGGGAAATAACCGAGAGCCCAAATCACGATGGAAGCAAGCATGATGATACCTCCCATCTTTTTCAGGTATTGCTCGCCTTTACTCCACATGTGGCGAATCGTGGTACGTAATGTAGGCATACGGTAAGGCGGCAACTCCATCACGAAAGGCACTTCCTGTTTGTGGAAAAGTACCCGTTTGAATAATTTCGCCATCACGATTGCCGCTAAAATACCTATCAAGTAGATACCGAACAACACCAATGCCGCATACTCCTTGAAGAAAGCCCCGACTAACAGTATATATACCGGAAGACGGGCACTACAAGACATGAAAGGATTGATCAGTATCGTCAATATCCGGTCACTGCGATTCTCCAGCATACGCGTGGACATGATTGCCGGCACGTTACACCCGAATCCCATGATCATCGGGATAAAACTCTTCCCGTGAAGCCCGAGTTTATGCATGATTTTATCCATGATAAACGCCGCACGCGCCATATACCCCGTGTCTTCCATGAACGAGATAAACAGGAACAGGATCAAGATGTTCGGCAAAAACACGATCACACTACCGACACCGCCGATAATCCCGCTTACCAACAAATCCTTCAACGGTCCCGCGCTCATATTGTTTTCCACGAATGTACTCAAGGCGGCAACTCCCGTTTCGATCCACTCCATGGGATAACTGCCCAGACTGAAAGTGGCAAAAAAGGTCGTGAACAAGAATAACAGGAAGATCGGGAACCCGAATAATTTATGCGTCACGATAGCGTCGATATATTCTGTTTTACGCCGCCGGTTGACGGGACTTTCCCGGTAAGTTTCTTTCAGCGCCCCGGAGATGAAACCGTACTTCGTGTCAGTGACCACCGCTTCCACGCTCTCCCCGAACGTGGATTCGATTTTACACACATTCTCCTGAACGGTATTCATCAGTTTTTCCCGCAGCTTATCCTTCTCCGCGAAACGCGTGATTTCCTTATCTCCCTCGAGTAACATCAGTGCCATGAAACGAGGCGACATATTGCAGGTCAATTCTTTCTCATCCGCCAATTCCGAACGAATGGCAACGATACCGTCCTCGATCTCCTGCCCGTAATTAATATGAATATGCCGTACGGTTTCGCTTCTTCCCTCGTACACCTCGATAATCTCTTCCAAGAGTTGCTTGACTCCTTTTCCTTTCGAGCCAATCGTCGGCACCATAGGCATCCCGATCATCTTACCCATTTTCCGGTAATCGAATGTTGCACCGGAACGTTCCAGTTCGTCGTACATGTTCAAGGCAATCACGCCTTTCACGTCCATGTCTATCAACTGGGTAGACAGGTACAGGTTGCGTTCCAGATTGGACGCATCCACCACGTTGATGACCACGTCGGGAGCGTGATTCGTGATATATTCCCGCACGTATTTTTCTTCGTTCGAGTAGGCTGAAATGGAGTAAGTACCCGGCAGGTCGACCACGTTAAACTCGTACCCGCTGAAACGGAAAGTCGCTTTCTTCGCGTCCACGGTCACCCCGCCGTAATTCCCGACATGTTCCTGCGATCCGCTCATGTAATTGAACAGGGTGGTTTTCCCGGCGTTCGGGTTGCCGACCAAGGCAACATGAATATGCTTGTCCCGCCCTTCCCAATGCTTGGCAAAGGCCTCCTCCGCATCTCTCGCGGATGCTGAAATCCCGACGATATTGCTGGCTTCTTCCAGTGAAACAATCTCGATAAACGCGGCTTCTTGTCGCCGCAAGGATATCTCGTACCCCATGATCGAGTATTCTATAGGATCATTCAAAGGAGCGTTTTTCACGGCTTTGACTACCTTACCCCGTATAAATCCCATTTCATTCAGACGCTTACGGAAAGCCCCGTATCCTTTCACTTTCGTTATCACGGCGCTCTCGCCGGTCTTCAATTCTGACAATAACATATTTGCATCTTTCTGGTTTCGCGTAGCAAAGGTATTACTTTATTTTTATTTTTTCTAAATAAACACAGAAAAATATCTATCTACAAAAAGGAGCCATGATCACTCACGGCTCCCTCTGCATTGATGTCTATAAAATAATCGTATGAAAATATTATTTTTTCAACAATTCCAAAGCAACCACCATAGATTGGTAGTGTGCACGGTCATCTTTGTGCGCAGTAAGCGCTTTGGATTTCATCAAGTTCAATAATTTCACGTACATCGTCGTGTAATGAGCCAAAGATTCGTCATACAATTTCATGTCAACTACTTTCTGGAATCCATAGCCATAAGTGTCGCCAAATTGGTGCAATCTTAATTCATTCATCACGGTACCGCAACCATTCTCTTGTTCAACAGCTTGCAATTGGTCTTTGAAAGCAGCAAGAATTCCGATCTCATCCAATCCATAGGCGAATACCTCGTCAATAGAAGGCGTGAATGCTGCCACGTTCGTCAATTTTTTAGCACCCGTCAAAGTTTGCATCTGTTTTACAAATGTCTGCAAAACACCACGTTGAACAGCCTTATCCAAACGGTTCAATTTTTTACCACTAATCGTTTTAGCAAAAATAGAGTTGTACAAATCGTTGTAATAATTCGCTTGCGTGTAATCCCCCCCGGCAACGTGCGAGGAAACGAGTACATTCAAGTTTGCCTCCAATAATTTGGCCATCAATCCGGCGTACACTTTGCTGTTCGCCGTGGTAGCAGATAAACCGAATTTAGAAACCACATCTTCATTCTCCAACCACTCGCTATCAAGCAATTGTTTCACAACCCATTTCAAAGAAGCACTCTGGCGCTTCGCATCCACAGCTTGGTAACGTTCTCCCGGAGTACCATCCTTCACTTCCGTCAAGTAAATACCACCCACGTTATACAACACGTTCACCAAATAACGATAATATTGAGTCACAATACCTTCATACAGGAATTGGCGATGAGCGGTAGAAGCGTCATCATCGATCCACTCGTTCAAGTGTTCCATGATATATTTCAAGTTCTTGATACCATACTCGCTGGCCTTCATCGGATCGTCACCCAGATCCTCTTCGATGGCACTCGGATCGTAACGAGAGTAGATTTGTTGTTTCCCGTAACGGTAAAGCGGATCTCCGGCTTTCTCATCGACCCAAGACTCTACTACTTTAGCCTCACCGAATACATCCAAGTTTCCGGCAATCGGAGAGTACAACCATTTGATAGCAAACTCGTCGTAGCAACCGAGCATAGGAGGAGTCAATTTCAATCCCTTGTCCCCGGGTTGAGCCACATAGTTGAAACGAGCATAATCCATGATAGAAGGAGTCGTTCCGTATTTCCGCGTGAACGACGCACTACGCAATGAATCCACGGGGAAAGCGGCGGAAGCAGACATATTGTGCATCATACCCAACGTGTGACCAATCTCGTGAGCCACCACATATTCCAAAGACTCGTCCATCACCTCTTTCGGCATTTTTTTTGCACGCACGCGAGGATCAATTTGAGCCGTCTGCGTGAAACGCCACATATTATTCAATTTTACCACATCGTTGTAAATCAACACAGAAGCATTCAAAATCTCTCCCGTTTTCGGGTCTACCCAAGATGGTCCCATGGCATTCATAGTTGTCACGGGGGAGTAACGAATACAAGAATATTTCAAGTTATCCGGGTCGAAATCAGGATCTTCGTCCGCTGTCGGGAAATCGCGCACTTGAACGACATTTTTAAAACCGATCTTTTCGAAAGCTTGGTTCCATCTCAAAATACCCTTGCGGATCGGCTCTTTCCACCCTTCCGGGAAAGTATTGTCAACATACCACACGATAGGTTTCACCGGCTCTACCAGTTCGCCCCGTTCCCACGCACGCATGTCTTTCGGTTCCAAACGCCAGCGATTGGCAAACGTGTATTGTTGTATTCCATCCTCTTCGGTAGAAATACGTTGTTTCCCAGTCAAGAAGATACCTACGCGGGAATCCGAAATTCTCGGTTTCATCCGGTCTTTGTCTTCCGGTAACAATAACACGGTACGAGTCACCTTATTGGATATTTCACCCAAGTTGATTGTAAAAATAAAAAGAGAAGCGCTCACCGAATGAGTCATGTTCGTGGCGATAGAAACATTATCTTCAAAAGCCTTCATCCCGGCCAAAGAAAACAATTCTGCCTTGGGAGAAGAACTGATGGAGATCATTCCGGCAGACATATTCGGAACCGGTGTCAACTCGGGTACATTCACCACAAACAGAGACGACACGTCGAAAACTATCGCAGAACTATCTGCATTATACGCTTCAAGCGTGTACTTTTGCATATAAGGGTCAATATAATTCTTTTCAACCGCTTCCTTCAAATTCGCTTCCTTTTCATTATATTCCACGATGGCATTCACCTTACGCAAGAAAATAGTACTGTCTTGCAAATCGAATCTCACGTGCATAGGATCAGCAGGTTTATATCCTACCGTGCAGAAATTCGGATTACTCGTTTCAGAAATCGTGGAAGCAATCAGCAATTCGCGTCCCATATATTTCAACGGATACTCGAAATACACTTTATTCCCGATACGGTGCAAAGTGATAAAATCTCCTTTCACAGTTTTCACTCCCGGCTTTTTCAACAACTTGTCGTATTTACTTTCTTTCTTTTCCGGAGCTACTTCCTCCGTTTTGTCCTTGTCTTTCTTTTTCTTCCGTGAAGCGGCATACAAAGTGTCCCCAAGTGGCATGAAAAATAATGCCACCAACAACAATACAATACTTTTTCTCATGATTTTAATTTTTAGTGATTTACATTGTAAGTATAAGCATGACGATATCCATCATGCTTATACTGTTTTTATTGCATTAATGATTAATTCGTAAATAAATATCCCAACTCGACCAATTTGCTCCTCATCATTCGGAATTTTTCCATCACCGACTTATATTCCCCGTACTCCACAGCAAAATCCGCTTCCGTACGAGTCAACACCGCATCTACATAAGAGGATATATCCATGCTTTCCGTTGGAATCGATTCATTCCCGTAATTCGTATCTAGGAATGAAACCATAAATCCTAACTCCTCTTTCTTCGTGAAACTCGTTCCCGCCAAAGCATCTGCAAGTGAAATTGCGCCCCACCCCATATCTGTAGAATATTCAAACCGCTCTTTCAATCCCCTAGTCACTTGCAAGAACGCCTCTTTCCAACTCGCATTAACAGAAGAAGCCAACAATCCGCTAAAATACTTCTCTAACGTCTTACGTGTAAACTTCTCAACTCCCAAGAACGGCAACGAATCTAGATTCACGGCAAACGTGTTATACCCGTAATAAGATTCTATCCTAAAATATTCCTCTCTAACATTAGTAAACCCGATAGAATCCGCGAAGAAAAAAGCGGGCAAACGGGTATTCACCTTGAATCGCGAGAATATCTGATCTCTAAACTCATTCAACACCGGTATTAACGTGGCTTCCCTCTCATCCTCCTCCACGTAATCAATAATATGATTTTCAGAATAATTCGTGGAAGTCGCCCCTCCGGGATAATAAAAGATCTTCAAGCATTCGTAATACGTGTACATGTTTCCCGACATATCCACCCGTTCCTCGCTCCCGATCGTATCGTTATAATACGTGGGCACCCCGTAATCCCGGAAGATCTCGTAACGCAATTTATCTAACGGATCGTCCGAATCTTTAATAATCATCCACTCTTTCTCGTGCCCGGAAGGGGTCAAATCATCTTCTTGATCACATGCCCAAGCCGCAAGAAACATAAAAAACATTCCTATATAATACCATTTTTTCATTATACCAACGTTTTATTGATTAATACCGTATCATTTCCCTTTTCGGACGGGCTGCATTCTGCACCAGTTCGCCTTTGTTAAAAATAATCTCATCCTGTGGCAACGGGAAAGCAAACACCACCTTATCCTTTTGTGTGTCGATTTCGTAATAACCTACCGTCGTGTAATATCCTGCGGCAGAAGCGGCTCCTTGCCATTCCCGCACCTCGTGACGGATGGTTTTCGTGAATGGGTATTTCGTGTTCACCGCATAACGGCGCAAATCGAACCACCTATGTCCCTCATAGCAAAGCTCCCGGCGACGTTCGCTCCGGACGAAATTCACCAGATTCTCCCCACTAGCAACCATTTCGCTCTCGATTGACGGCATTTCTCCTATCACGAAGCGTTTCTCCCGCAACACGTTTAAGGTCTGCTTAGCACCCGCCTCGTCGCCCAAAATTGCCTGAGCCTCTGCTTTGTTCAAGTAAGCCTCTGGAATACGGAACAACATGTAATCACCGATCCTTCCCGTCATTTCCCGATTTTTCCAACAATGGTATGCCGTTTTCATCCAATGTGCACTCTTGAAGAAAATACTCCGCCGTAAATCATTTGTGCCATAACACCGCAACAATTCATCCGATGATTTATAAGCAGAAACAATCGAGTTTTTAGGTCCCCAGCTACTCAAGCTATCGGGTTGATGAATCTGATTCATGATATACCCGCCCATGGTAAAGACCGTTTCCGGCGATCTTTCGTACGTGAAGCTATCACCCGGTTTCAAACCGTTAACATCTAAAATCGAGTGTTTGCCACGGGTAATAGCCGAATCGGCATAAGCGATAGCATCCTCATACTCCTCCATGTAAAGACTCACCCGGCTCATCAAGATACAAGCGGCTGTGTAATTCGCCTTGTTCGGGCGAATGGATTCTTGAGTATTTTTAAAGGCAGCGATACTGCGACGCAAATCCGCACGTATCTGCTCGTAGACTTCCTTCACCGAATTCCGGGAAAAATACTTATCTTCCACCACTTCCGAGATCTTTAAAGGCACTCCCGGTTCCGTTCCGGCAGTTTCAACGGAATAGGGTTGCGCATAAATATTCACTAACCAATAGTAATAGTAAGCCCGCAAAAATGCTGCTTCTCCCTCCACCCGGTTTGCTAAAGTATCTTGTTCACCCTTCCGGAAATCACCAATCGTGTAAAGCACCGAATTCAACACGGCTATACGTTTATACGACTTATCCCAATCGTCAGCGGCATACACCACCCCATTCTTATTGGTGAAAGGATTTGATTGCCAACCGTAAGCCGAAGCTGCATTCGCACGTATCCAATTATCTCTCGTTCCATAATATCCCTCTGCAAATTCCGTCACATCATCATCCAACACGTGAACCCATGGAAAATAGCGGTTTGTCTGACTCATAACTCTATTAGTGCTACCCGCATAATACATACTTTGGGAAAAACCCTCTTCATTTATATACGCTTCTCCTTTCAGCAATTCATCCAGATCCTCTACATGCGCCACATAAGCTTGATTTTGGGACTCTTCCTCGAAAAAATCAGAGCAAGCACCCAGCGTGCCCCCGAAAACAATTGCAAAAACTAATATTCTCAATGTATTCATAATTCCCGAATTAGAAAGTTACGTTTAAAGACAAAGAATAGGTTGGACGCACGGACAAATTAATTGTCGATGAACTTCCCGATTGCGACGATACGTCCATACCTTTTGCTTTTTTACTCTGCCAAGTAAAGAGGTTCGTTCCCGACAAACTAACGTAAGCAGACTTCATACCTAATTTCTTGCAAATTTTACCCTCCACGTTGTAACGCAACGACAACGATTGTAATTTCAAGTAATCCCCTTTCACGACACGGATATCCGAATAATCGTACATGGAATAGAACGTATCACCGCTACCCGCAAACTCGAACTCTGTATCCCATCTATCACCCCACCACGGAGTATTAATTCTATCACTTGCCACCAATCCCGGAATATTCGTTTTCTGTTCGTCACCCGGACGACGCCAACGGTTCACGAATTCCCGACGCATATTCTTCTGCGGATAAGGGCGCACATTAAAGTCCTCGCTCAATTTCAACATCCGGATTTTATTACCCAAACTATACGTGAAATTAAATGACAAACTGAATTGACGGTATCCCAAATAGTTAGAGAATCCTCCCTGCAATACCGGCACCCGGGTACCGCTCGGTTCCATCACCGCCAAAATAACATCTTCATTATTCATTCCATTATATTTGAGAGTCAATTCATCAGCATTCTCAGCTTCCATGCCATAATACATGGGACTACCATCCACGGGACTCAACCCTTTGAAACGATACGAGAAGAAGGTTTCCAACGGTTCGCCTGCCACTTCCACGTTACCGTTAAGGAAATCATTGTAAGTCACGTCATCTCGCAAAATATTATTCTGGTTATTAATCGCCTTATTCACCAGATTATTCACCACTTGCCCGATTTGCGGGTCAAAACGCCACACGAAACCGCGTTTCCCGTCAGCAGTCAACGCTTGATTAATCGGCGTGAAACTCAACGTCACCTCCACACCTTGATTTTCCAAACTTCCCTCGTTCACCGTGTAACTCTCGCGACCATTGATACCGGAAATTGTCTTCGTCAAGAAAGCATCCGTCGTTTTCTTGTAAAAATAGCCCACGGAACCCGAAATTTTGTTTTTCAATAACGAGAATACCAATTCCGCATTATACGACGCCGTGGTTTCCCATTTCAAATCCGGATTCGGGAAAGCATTCACCGTGGAAACAAATCCTCCCAAATACGAATCAGTCGATCCCTTATTGATAATCATCTTAGAAGTTTGCCCGTCAATCATGTTTCCCTGATGACCGTAAGACAATTTCAACGCCAACTCGTTCACGTTCCCGTTTTCCGGCCAAAACTGGCGGGCAATATTCCAACGTCCGGATACAGACCATATAGGCAACAATTTCTCCCGACTGCGGCTACCGAACTGATTCGAAATATCCATACGGGTATTGAAGTTAATCGTGTACAAATCATTATACGTGTAACTGGCAGAAAAGTACAATGAACCCAAATTTGTTTCCATCCGCGACAACGAGGGAACATTCTTCGCCAACCATTTTCGGTAAGCGGTATATGATTTATAATAATCATTATTTACCAAATCTTCGTCTTCCAATGTTCCGAAACTCAATCCCCGGTCAGGATAATATCCCCGCTGAGTCATCTTGGTCGTGTTATACTTCTTGGATGAAAGCTCCCCTCCCAAAGAACCTGTCAAGAAATGCAAGTTCCCAAATTGCTGGGAGTAATTTAACTGCAAACGAGCCAACCACGAATTTTGACGCGTGAGCGTATTATTCCACTCGCCTCCCACGGGACACTCGTTCTGAGCTGCCTCTCCACCATTTCTCAATTTAGCGACATAATACGATCCCTCCTCGTATATCTCATCTTGGTTCGTCACGCTAGAAGAACAAGAAGCCGTCCCCTCCACTGTCAACACGTTCCAGAACGTGTATTTCACCATTCCCGTCAAATTAACCGCATTACTCTCAATATCCTGATAAGTCTTGTCCATCTCGTTCTCCATATTGAATAACACGTCGTTATATTGTTTCACCTCGCTAAACTGGTAGAAAGCACGTGAGCCGTCGGGATTATAAGCCGGCAAAGCCCGATTCGTCTGGTAAGCATATTGTGTCACGCTAACCCCATCTACACTCGGCGTGTAATGCTTTTTCGAATTATTGAAATTCATGTTAAACTGGAACTGCAATTTATCGTACGTCCCGTTCAATTTCATATTCACCGTGAATTGATCATTCTTCTCCTTCCTGATCACACCCTGTTGGTCATTATACCCCACGGACGCGTAATAACGGATATTCTCGCTTCCCCCGCTCAAACTCAGCGTGTGCTTGTGCGAGAACGAATTTTGTAACAACACGTCAAACCAATCCGTGTTCAACGTCTCGTAATAATCCGTCAAGCGATTAAACTCGGTAAAATCGATTAAACCGGCTTGATAATCCAAATAAGCTTTTTCGTAGCCTACAAAGTTTGTCACGTTATCATAACCGATCTGACGCTCGAACAACTCCCGGGAAGCCTCCACGCGCTCCTTCGAGTTCATCAAATTCACCGTTTTGTCCGAGTAATAAGGACGACGGGAAAAAGTCCCCGTGAAAGCGTAAGAAACTGTCGGCTTACCGATTTTTCCTTTTTTCGTCGTGATCACAATCACCCCGTTGGCTGCCCGAGTCCCGTAAATAGCCGTGGCTGCCGCATCTTTCAACACGTCTATCCGTTCAATATCTTCCGGGTTCAATCCGGCAATGGCATTCCCCAGCAAGTTCACGAAATCCAAGTCATTCAACTGTGCCGGATTCACGTTCACCGGATCGCTCTGCACGATACCATCCACTACCCACAAGGGTTCCTGATTACCGATCACCGTCGAGTTTCCCCGGATACGTACCCGCGGTGCCGCTCCCACCTGTCCGGAATTTTGCATAAAAATCATACCCGGTATACGCCCTTCCAACATCTGATCCACGGAACTAAAGCCGGGTACCATAATATCATCCATATTCAAAGAAGTTACCGCACTGGTTAACCGGCGGCGGTCTACATCGCCATACCCGGTGCTTACCACGGTTACCTCATCCATGGCGACCAGATCCTCTTCCATCTTGATTGTCCACACGCCTTTTTTCGGACGATCCTGATACTTCACCGTCACCGGAACCATTCCCACGAAAGTAAAAAGTAACTCAGCGTTCGTGGTATCCGGTATCAGAATAGAAAATTCACCCTCCACATTCGTAACAACCCCCGTCTTTGTCCCCTTTAATATCACCGTAACACCGGGAAGAGGCGATTTATCTCCATCCACGACTATCCCCTTGGCTACAACCGGTTTTTTACTCTCCTTTTTATCCTCCACGAATAACTTAGGAGAAATCAACACCAATTTATCCTCAATACGGAAACCCAACTTCGTACCAGCCAAACATATCCGGATAACCTCCTCTAAATCCTTATCCTTCACGCTCACGCTTATTTTCCCGACAGACTCAAATTCATTATTACTATAAATGAATTTGTAATCCGTCAAACGTACAATCTCGTTAAATACCTCTTCCAAGGCAACATCCTTCATTTCCAAGCTCAAGCGAACCTGTCCCAATGAATTGGCCGCAACCGAAGATAACGACAAACATAACAAAAGACCAAAAAGTTTCATAACCCTAATCATTTTTTTTATGACATAAGATACCCTCCCGATGTCATAATCTCGTTTTTTTTCCATAGATTTGCACTAAATATTATAATTAATGAATAATGTCATACTAGTAATATGACGTTACTTGATACCGCAGGGGAATGCTAGTAACATTTCCCTGCTGTTTTATATCATTCTTTCTTCACTCTCAAAACATTTTCATTTAACTCGAATTTCACGCTTGTTGTCATCTCCAACAAATCCAATATCTTTTTAATATGCTCGTACCTTGGCAAATCGGCAGTAAAACGCATCTCTTTCAACGATGCATCCTCGATACGTATCTCGACATCATACCAACGCTGTAACATCTTCATTACCACATCCAACGGCTCATTATCAAATACCAGACGCTGCTTCGTCCATGCCGTGTAGGAAGCCGTATTCACCTCTCTCACCCGGAGATTGTTCCCTTCCCGGACAACTTGTTCTCCCGGTACAAGCCTCACTTTTTGCCGCTCACCCGTCACCTCCACAGCCCCTTCGACCAACGTGGTCTGCTGCACCTCGTCCCGGTATGACTTCATGTTAAAGGAGGTTCCCAACACCCGGACTTCAGTTCCCAGTGACCTCACGACGAACGGATGTTTGCTGTCTTTGGCCACTTCAAAATAAGCCTCCCCCTCAAGCTCCACCCAACGTTCCCCGCCGGAAAAACGATCCGGATATTGTATTTTAGAGTTGGCATTCAACGTGATCATGGTACCGTCCGACAAACACAGCGTGTATTCCCCTCCCCGCGGGACTTGTAACGTGTGAATCTTTGCCTTTTCTTCTACCGCATCAGAATACACCAATCGTTCCCCGTCATTCATGAAATTTTCACCCACGACACCCCGAGTCAACGAATCCTGCCCCTGTCCCAGAAATATCGTTTCGCCCGATTCCAGTACCAGTACAGCCCGCGAACATCCGGGAGCTATATCTTCCTGCAACGCGGCATGTATTACCAAAGACTCGTTTCCCTCTCCCGGGAACACGTTCCAAACGGCTATCCCGACTCCAAGTAAAATAATAACAGATGCCGCGTAACTCCACCTCGAAAGTAATCTCCGGTGTCGGGCACTAATCTTGCCTTTTACTTTTTCCCACCCTTCCCGTGAATCGTATCCTTGAAACTCCTTCATTCCTTTCTGAACATATCCCTTGTCATTCAATCGGTCGAACAAAGCCTTATTTTTCTCCCCGCTACTCAACCACTCCTCCAAGACTTCCCGTTGCCCGGCATTTTCTTCTTTTACAAAATACCCCAGCAATGAACGGACAATTTTTCCCCGGTCACGTCCGGCCAACTTATTTTTCATTACTTTCATTGTTTTCTCCATTTTATACATCAAACAATCACATCCGCCGTGAAAAACACGTAACGTATCCGATGTTTCGAATATAAAACAAACGAACATGAAAAAGGATGACAAGAAAAGAAAATTTCTTTAGAAAAAAATAAACTCCACCAGAGGACGAAGGTGTTGCAAACGTTCTTTCAAGTATTTTTTTGCCCGCTGCCGCTGGGTCTTCACGGTCGATTCCGCCACGCTTAATCGCTCGCAGATAGTCTTTATATCCAAAAATTCAATATAACTCATTTTAAAAACACGTCTGCATTCATCGGGCAATTCTTCTATGGCAACAAAAATCTCCTCGAAAACATCCGCTTCCACTTCAAAACAAAATATATCATCCGGATCCGTAACGGGCAATTCCAATTGCTTCCCGACTTTATCGCGGGTACGCAACTTATTTAAATAGTTCAATGCCCCGTTTTGTACACAACTGTATAAAAAAGATTTCAATGCCACCCGGTTCTCGAAACGCCCCTTAGACTCCCAGAAATGAACAAACACTTCCTGCACGATATCTTTAGCCGCATCCTCGTCTTGCACGAACTTGTTTGCGAAATAACATAACGAAGCATAATATTCATGGAATATCTCCTCAAATACCTCCGGTCGTTTCACATCTAACATGCTCATTCAATTTATTTGATTACCCGACAATATCCACATATTAACTCGACAACAAAGATAATACAAACTCGCTCACATACGGATGGATTTCGCAGGAATAATGCAAACTATTGGAATAAAAGGGAGATATGTAGGTTTTACCTATATTCGTCCATTATATGGTTTTGCCCCGTTTTGGAGGAGTTAGGAAAATAAATTGCTACTTATCCGTTGCCTGTTCAAGGTCGAAAACAATATTGGAAAAAGGTCTTTGTATTATCCTCTGACATCACCGTAAAGAACGCTGTTTCACTCATATTTTGCGAGTACAAAGTTAATACTTTTTTCGCTAAAGGGAGAAAATATAGGTTCTGGATGTTACGCATGGAGCTTCTTTCCATATTCCGCTATATTCGTCATGCCGTTCATTTGCTCGATATCCGGTAATTTTGCAAACAAAGTAAAAGGTTATGGAACAAGCGAATGTAAAGGTGTCGTTCTACCTCAAAAAGAGCGAGGCGGATGCCGATGGTATGTGTCCTGTAATGGCAAGGCTGAACATCGGCAAGTATTCTGAAGCGGCTTTCAGCGTGAAACTCCGTGTGCCGCAGGCAATATGGAGTTCGGGGCGTACTTCAGGCAAAAGTGTGAAGGCGAAGGAAATCAACAACCGGCTGGATGAAATCCGTGCGATGGCATTGGGAATCTATGCTGAACTGTCAGCTGTTCGTGACAGTGTGACTGCGGATGATGTCAAAAGTCTGCTGCTGGGTATGGCCGGTGAACAGACAACGTTATTGAGCTACTTCCGCACGTTTATTGAGAACTTCGCGAAGCGCGTGGGTGTAAACCGGACCGAAGGCAGTTTGAGAAGCTATCGGAACGCCTACAACCATGTGGAAAGGTTCATGCGGGAAAAGTACAACTTGTCGGATATCCCGTTTTCGGCATTGACCCTCTCCTTCATACTGGATTACGATTCGCACCTTCGGACGGATTGTCGCCTCTCTCCGGGAACGATTATCAACCTGACCGTGCAGTTGAAAATCATCGTTGGTGAAGCCGTAGCGGACGGCATCATCACCACCTACCCGTTTACCGGCTATGAACCCGTACGCCCGAAACAGAAACGGAGGTATCTCACATCCGAGGAACTGCAACGGCTTATGACCATGCCTCTTCACAGACCGAACCTTTATCTCACACGGGATTTGTTCCTCTTCTCATGCTACACCGGCATCCCGTACAGTGATATGCGGCTTCTGTCGAAAGAGCATCTGTCACTTGCCGATGACGGCACATGGTGGATCAGAAGCTCGCGCCGGAAAACCGGAGTCGAGTTTGAAATCCCCCTGCTAGACCTGCCGTTACATATCATGGAGAAATACAGGGACACAGCGCCGGACGGGAAACTGCTACCCATGTATTCCAACAGCACGATGAACCTTAACTTAAAACGTATCGCAAAACTCTGTGACATAGACTGTCCGCTGGTTTTTCATGCCGGTCGCCATACCTATGCGACCGAAATCACGCTCGGACATGGGGTTCCACTTGAAACGGTCAGCAAGATGTTGGGACACGCCCGGATTGAGACGACCCAAATCTACGCCAAAGTGACTGATGACAAGATAAATGCCGACACCCGTGTGCTGAATGAGAGGATAGCGGAACATTTCTCCGTGGTTATTTGACAAACGATAAAAAGCCAACGACATGAAAAAGAAATCAGAACATACAGACAATACCATCAAGCATCGCAGCACGTTCGCGATATTGTTTTATATCAACCGTACCAAAATGCGCAAGGACGGAACGTGCCAGTTATTGTGCAAGGTGAGCATTGATGCCGAATGGGAACAGATTGGCACGAAGGTATCCGTCAATCCCGACATCTGGAATCCGGAAAAAGGCCGTGCCAACGGACGCAGTGCGAATGCCGTGACGGTGAACCGTGCCATAGATGAATTGACGGAAGAGATTACCGGACATTACAACACAATCAAACATAATCTCGGCTTCATTACAGCAGAACTGGTAAAGAACGCTGTCATGGGTGTCGGCCAGAAACCGCTTACCTTGCTGGCCCTGTTCAGGGAACATAACGAGGATTTCAGCAAGCGGGTCGGATTGGACCGCATCAAGGAAACGCTTGATTCTTACTTGAGATCGTACAAGCACCTTTCCGCTTTCATCAAGGATAAGAAAGGCGTGGAAGATGTCACGCTGCGTAGCCTCGACAAGAATTTCTATGATGATTTTGAACTGTTCCTTTGCAAGAACTGCCATATGATGCCCAAGACCGTGCATGAGCATCTGTACCGCCTGAAAAAGATGACCAAACTGGCAGTCAGCCAGGGAACGCTCCGCCGTGACCCGTACTGCCGTCTCCACCCTGCGTTGCCACGACGGAAGAGCCGCCACATGAAGCTGGAAGACCTCAAGAAACTTATGGAGACTCCCGTGGAGAAACCTCAACTGCAATTCGTGAGGGACATGTTCCTGTTTTCGACCTTTACCGGACTGGCTTACGCGGACTTGAAAAGGTTGAAGACAAGTGACATCACACAGTCCGAAGACGGCGCATGGTGGATTCACATACGCCGTCAAAAGACAGACACGCTTTCATCCGTCCGCCTGTTGGATATTCCCTTACGAATCATTGAAAAATACCGGAACCAGCGACAAGGGGATAATGTGTTCAATGTTTACCGCCGCGGCTATTTTATCCTGCTGACGCGGGAACTGGGAAAGGTGTACGGTTTCGATTTGACCTTCCACCAGGCCCGGCATAATTTCGGAACCCATGTCACACTCTCACTCGGAGTCCCGATAGAGACGGTTAGCCGCATGATGGGACACATGTCGATTTCTACAACGCAACTTTACGCGCAGGTGACGGACAAGAAAGTGGACGAGGACATGAAGGCTTTGAAAGCAAGCGGTTTCAGCGGCACGACTGAACTTTGCGAGGAGGATTTCATCGCTCGGAAAGGCAGAAAAAGGACACCCCGCGCTATCTGAAAATCAAGAACGGAGAAACGCATGTCCCTATGAACGGGCCGTTTCTCCGTTTTGTCATGTCACACCCACCGCATATCTTCCTTGCACCGCTTGTAGGAATCTTCCAATATTTTAAGGATGTCCGATTCCTTGTAGAGAGCCTTGCCCTGTACCAGATAGTAAGGGACAACACCAAGTGTGCGGTAATCCTGCAATGTCCGTCTGCTGACCCTCAGAATTTTGGATAGTTCCTCGTCCGTCAGGAAACGTTCGCCGTGGAATACGGATTTAGGGGTGTCCTCCATCGCTGCGATTAACCGCTCCATATTGTCAAGTCCCTGAAACAGGACATCGACACGCGGGTCTTTCCGTTCTAAAAAATGATAGCTCATAGTTCTCGTTTTAAGTGGTAGTAATTCGATTCCAATAGTTTGTGTACGTCTTCGGTTTTGAAGAAAATCTTGTGCTTGATGCGTGAGTAAGGCAGGATACCCTTGTCACGGTACACCTGAAGCGTCTTTTTGGATATGCGCAATATCTCGCACACCTCCTGGTTGTCAAGCCACTTTTTTAAGCCGAGGTCTTCCACCGGACGGCACATACCCATTACCTTTTCCTCCAGTTTGCCGAAACGTACCCGAAGTTCATCGAACGTCTGTTTGTCGATACATACTATTTCCATACCAGTCATTTTTTGAGTTGAACATCCATCCGGTTTTTCAGTTTCGGGGGCAACACCTTCCCTTTTTGGTTGAGGAACGCTTCCACTTCGGAGGCCTTGTAGTAAGTCCGTCCGTCAATCATGTAATAGGTGACATACTTCTTCTGGCGGTAACGTGCCAGCGTGCGTTTGGTGATGCCGAGCAATTGGCAAAGGTCATAGTTATCCAGAAGTGTGTCGCCTTCCAGACACTCTTTCAACTTGTTCATCCGCTCCAGGGTACGGTCGATCCTATCAAACCGTTCCATGATTTGCATGAGCATTATTTGGACACTTTCGCTGTTTATCTGTAGCATAATGCATTCTGTCTTTAGTGTAAATAATAGTTTTGCTTACACCTTGTCGCGCAACAGGTTATACTACATATAGGGCTAATGGCGTACCAATGACCATGTATTTCACTGAATGACATTGGCATTCCATTGAAATACAGCGGAATAAAATTTTTTAGTATAAAAGTGGAGATGAAAATGTTCTTGCAAAATGCAAGTTTTTTCGCAAAATGCAAGTTACATCTTGCAAGATTTGCGGTAGATCAGACGGCAGATGCCGTTGGAAAAAGAAGTGGTTTTATGCAGTTCCCAATGTTGTGGTCGGAATGTATTCAACACGGAAATCCCTTGTCCGGCAGAAAACGGCAGCTGGTAAACCACAAGTTCATCAACAAGATCATAGAGGAAAAGCCCGCGAAGCAGCTCCACCGATTCCTGTTCTATGATTTCAGCAAGGTAAGTGAATGAATCGTCCCTGTTGTCTTTCTCGCAAAGCAAATCAAGGATGGAATGGGGCAATATAAGGGCCGAGCAGCGTTCACGCCAAAAGGGGAAACCCCGCCTGTCGTTTCTTACCCAGGACACAAGTGCTCCGGCCGGTTCCGGAAGGAAACCGTCCAATGTTATTGCCGTCACAACTTGAATCCTTGCCATAGCTTCCATTGTTTTTTCAACCGGAAGACGTAAAAAAGAAGCGTGCAATACACGCTATCTCTAATGGAGGCTCTGGAATGCCCTTGAAAGGAATAGGTGAATGCACGCTATACCAAGGCATAGCATAAGCAATCACGCAATAGTTCCTTCCAATGTTAATTTTCCAGATTTACGCATTATATGTATAGAATGAAAACAACATCCAATAAATTGATAACAAATATCCTGTAAATCAAAGTTTTATAATCTTATTTTTATTTTCGGTTGTTTTCAGTACTTTCAGTAGATTGGCTCTTGTTTGGTGCAATTTTGTTTCTCATTTGTTTCTCAAATTCGATACTTATTCGTATATTTGCAGTAGAAAAAATGAGAAAGGAATCCCTATGGCACGAGTTAAGAATCATACAAAAGTCAAAGAGCCAATTCGTCTTCGGATGAAGTCGCTGAGCAATGGCAGCAAGAGCCTGTATCTGGATATATACCGCGACGGAAAGCGGACATATGAATACCTCAAGATGTATATTATCCCGGAAACGGATAGCAACTCCCGCAGGCAGAATCAGACGACAATGGACGCCGCCAATGCCATCAAGTCGAAGCGTATTATCGAACTGACCAGTAATGAGGCCGGGATTGTATTCCGTAAGGACAAGACTTTCCTGCTGGATTGGATGCAGGTTTATATGGAGGCTCAAGAGAGTGCCGGTAAGAAAGATGGCAGTCAAATCAAGATTGCCATGCGCATACTGAAAGACTATGCCGGAGAAATGGTCACACTGGATCAGATTGACGGGGACTTTTGTCGTGGCTACATCACTTATCTGCTGACGGAATATCATCCGAAAGGCAAGGACATATCGAACTACACGCTTCACAATTATTACCGTGCGTTGAACGGTGCGTTGAACTCTGCCGTCAGGAAGAAAAAGATGAAGGCCAACCCTTTCAACGAACTTGAGAAGTCGGAGAAAATCCGCAAGCCGGAGAGTATGCGGTCGTACATGACCATCGAAGAGGTACAGGCGTTGATTGACACTCCTATGCCCCACGAGGAATACGAGATTGTAAAATGCGCATATCTGTTCTCCTGCTTTTGCGGATTACGCATCAGCGATATAATCAAGCTGAAATGGAATGACGTGTTCGTTGACAGGGGACAGTACCGTTTGGCCGTGTCCATGAAAAAGACCAAAGAGCCTATTTACCTGCCCCTCTCTCCTGAAGCGTTGAAGTGGATGCCGGAACGTGGGGGCAAATCATCAGAAGATAATGTGTTCGACCTGCCGTCCGCCAATACAATCAGAATGCAGCTCAAACCTTGGGCGAAAGCAGCCGGAATCTCCAAGCGGTTCTCCTACCACACCAGTCGCCATACGTTTGCCACCATGATGCTGACGCTCGGAGCGGACTTATATACTGTCTCGAAGCTGCTCGGCCATGCCGATGTGAAAATGACACAGGTGTATGCCAAGATTATCAATAAGAAAAAGGACGAGGCTGTGAATCTTGTAAACGGTTTGTTTCACTAATTGAAGGCATTCTGTGGTCCATGTCTAATTTACAAACATATATTTACGGCATTTCTCCGGTTGTAAATGCAACCGAAGTTAATGCTTCCATCACATATTATAAACTCAAAAAGGTAAATCGACATGAAAAGACCTGAAGACGGCCTTCTCTCTTTTTGGAGGGAGCCAACACCTGCAGCACTTCGCTGCGGACAAGGATGTGGCGAATGAACTTTTCGCCCTGCTTACCGAAGCAAAAACAGTTTATCTCCACGATGTTGTGTTGGGTGGTAAACAGTACCACCGCTATGTGGACGATTTCGTAAACGGACACCGGTACATAGACTGTGACCATGCGGCCTGCCGGAACTGCCACGAAATGAACATCCACATTGTCAAGGGGCTGCTGACCGAGTGCGCCAGTTCCGTCCAGCCCTGCTTTGCCGCACCGGATTTCACGTTTAATGAGTGCATGAAGTTGAAACGGATGTATGACACCTCGGAATCGTTGTCTCCGCTTGGTCCGCCCCGTATCAACCGACCTGCGGCTCTCTCTCTTTCTTTTGGTTGTAATTTTACCCCGGAACAGATGAAAAGTATAGTGGCTTGCGCCAATACTTATCATCTGTTCTGTGTTTCTGTACGCATTGAAGACATGGAGGCTCTCTTCGCCTGCAAGAAGGGCTTTTCCATCCGCGTGAACAATATCCGCCGTGTGGTAATCCTGTTCGATGCGCTTCTTGAAAACTCGTTCATCCAATCTCGGTGGCAGAATGTTCTCGGCAAGGGCGCATTCCTGCAGTCCAAGGACGGGACACGCTCCGTTTCGGTGTCAACCCTGTCTTCCGCGCTGTCATCCATCAAGAACAACATGACATCGGTCGCATACAGCATCCGAAAGGTCATTGATCGGCTGAAAGAATGACAGAAAGTGACAAGAAGCGAAGTATGTGAAAGGTAAAAGCATGAGAGTTACAATGACACGTGCATAGTATCATTCCCCAAATCACGGCATCTTCGTTTACAGGACATACCTTTGACCTCCGTTAGCGCGCTGCATAACGGAGGTTTCATCTCCATTGTCAAAAATCAAACTGTGTTATTATGCCGAATAGAATGACATTCATGGAGCGGATGAGCGGACGGCTCGCCGCCATCGAATCGGTACTGAAGAAATTGGAACCGGTCGAAAGTCTCTTGGAGCGTATTACGCTGCTGGAAAATACCATCTTCACGACCAAGAGAGTTTTCACATTTCAGGAAGCCTGCATGTATATCGGGGTTTCTGAAAGTATGCTGTACAAGCTCACATCGAGCAAGGAGATACCGCACTACAAACCGCGCGGTAAAATGGTTTATTTCGCCAAGGAGGAATTGGACGAATGGCTGTTGCAGAATTATGAACCTACCATGAACGAGGCAGTGCGCAGGGTGACGGAAGCCGCCGCCACAGAACCGTTCCTTAACAAGAGACGCTATGGAAAACGAAAGAAGGATTGACCGCACAACCAGCATGGGGATGGATGAACACCGCCTGTCGGACATCCTCCATGCCTCGCAAATCAAGGCGACGGACATTTATGAGACCCCTCCGCAAATCATCTGGATAGATAACTCAACGATTGCCACGCTCGGCAATTTCAGTGCATCGACTGGCAAGGCGAAATCGAAAAAGACGTTCAACGTCTCTGCGCTTGTCGCCGCATCATTGGCGGGGAAACAAGTATTGAACTACCGTGCACATCTGCCCGAAGGCAAACAGCGTATTCTGTACGTCGATACGGAACAGAGCCGTTTCCATTGCCGCTCGGTATTGGAGCGTATATTGCGGCTGGCCGGGTTGCCCACGACGACCGATCCGGAGAATCTCGATTTTTTCTGCCTGCGTGAATATTCGCCGTCGGTGCGTATCGAGGTCATCGACTATGCGCTGCGCCAACAGAAAGGCTACGGACTGGTCATCATCGACGGCATTCGCGACCTGATGCTCGACATCAA
The DNA here is from genome assembly GCF_022132345.1 of Butyricimonas sp. DFI.6.44. Lineage (NCBI taxonomy): Bacteria > Pseudomonadati > Bacteroidota > Bacteroidia > Bacteroidales > Odoribacteraceae > Butyricimonas > Butyricimonas sp. DFI.6.44. Next base: position 310,058 of record NZ_JAKNJD010000007.1, read on the forward strand.
TAATGCCGGTGAATCGGTGGAAGTCATCAACCGGATGATGGAATGGTCTTCGAGATACGACCTGCACATCCACTGTGTGCTTCATTTGAACAAAGGGGACAACAACGTGCGCGGACATATCGGAACGGAGATGAGCAACAAGGCGGAGACCGTGCTGGTCATCAGCAAGAGTAACGAGAATCCCGGCATCAGCGAAGTCCATGCGCTCCATATCCGGGAAAAAGAGTTCAAGCCGTTTGCATTTACCATCAATGAAACAGGACTGCCCGTCATTGCGGAAGTACACTCGTTTGGCGAGCCCCCGAAGCCCAAGGCAAGAACGGGGTTTACGGAACTGAGCATCGAACAGCACCGCGAAGCTCTCTCTGCCGCATTCGGGGAAAAGCCCATCCGGGGATTCGACAACCTGCTGCAGAGCCTGATGGTCTCCTACGAGGCAATCGGGTTCAAACGCGGCCGGAGTGTCATGATAAAACTGATGCAATACCTGATAGACAACCTCAAGCTCATCATCAAACGGGACAAGTTGTTCTATTACGACATGACGCCTACCGAGGCCATGCTTTTTGATGAAGAATGAAGTCGTGCGCGGGCTTATATCATTTAGTTTACTTTAGTATTTATATATATAGGGGAAAAACTAAACTAAACCTTTTTTTGAAATCAAGTGAAAGAAAAATAGATGACCATAGCAGAAGCAAAACAAGTACGCATCGTGGATTTTCTGGCACAGCTCGGCCACCATGCACAGCATATAAAATCGGAACAATACTGGTACTTCTCACCGTTACGGAACGAGCGTACCCCGTCGTTCAAGGTGAATGACCGAATCAATGAATGGTACGATTTCGGCGAGGCGACCGGCGGCGACCTGGTGGAACTGGCAAAATACATTTGCCGGACGGACTGCGTGAGCGAGGCACTGGCGTATATCGAGAGGCTTGTGAATGGCGCATCACTACCGAGAACCCGTATGCCGACCGCTCCACCCCGACCGGTGGAGGCTGAAATGAAAGACGTGATCGTGATTCCACTCCGCCATCACGCCCTGTTCTCTTACCTCCAATCCCGGCTTATCGACGCGGACATCGGCCGTATGTATTGCAAGGAGGTGCATTATGAACTGCGAGGCCGTCATTATTTCGCTCTCGCATTCGGCAATACCTCCGGTGGTTACGAGGTGCGCAACGCCTATTACAAGGGATGCCTGAACAACAAGGACATCTCATTGATAAGACATCTGACAGAAGAGACACAGGAAAATGTCTGTGTTTTCGAGGGCTTCATGGATTTCCTTTCCTATATGACACTGAAACTGGCAGGCGACCGAACGGTCTGTCTTGCCATGCCATGCGACTACCTCGTGATGAACTCGGTAAACAACTTGAAAAAGACGCTGGCACGTTTACAGGAATATTCGGTCATCCACTGTTATCTCGACAATGACCTTGCCGGGCAGAGAACCACAGAGACCATTGCCGGGATGTATGATGGACGTGTCAGCGATGAATCCTGCCACTATGCGGAATACAAAGACCTGAACGATTACCTGCGCGGAAAGAAACGCTGATATTCAGTGTTCTCCTTTGCCACCTAAAGCTCTCCACCACGAGAGCTTTTTTTATGCCCCGATTTCTCCATTTCCCTCCATAGAGACTGCAATATAGTACGATTTAATAGTTCGATTTTTGGAAATTACATAAATCTCATTAACGAAATAGATGTTTAATGCTCAATTATTTTATGGTTTTATATTTCGTGCGTTTCTTTGCAAAATCATACTAATACAAATTTTAATATTCATACTAAATACATGAACTCATATTTCATTTTTGCCATCGTCCTGACGGTTGCCTACATCATTTACTACGCCGTCATCATAGCGCATGACATCTACGGGAAAAAGGGGACGGACAAACCGAACGAGGAAGTTTTCGACCTCGGCGCACCGGAAGAGGAAGAGAGTGTGGCTGTCACGGAAAGCGAGACCGGCTTCAGTATCGGTAGCGAGAACTACGAGACGGAAAGTACGGCTACCTCTTCCGAAACATCCCTTGAGGATGTCAAGGACAAACCGGGAACGGCGCAGGAGAAACTGGAACGGCTGAAGGCCGAGGCGGAGGAACAGATGGAAGAGACCACGCCTTACCTGTCGGACGCACGCACGTCGGAGGAGATGTACAAGGCTATGATTTCCAAGGGACGGTTAGACAACCGACCGGAAATAAAGTGGAACCCAATTCAAGACCGGTTGTGAGATGTCGAAAGCTAAAAAGATTCTATGTGCGCTGTGCCTCCCGTTCCCCTACACGACTTTTGCCAAAAGCGGCAGCGTGAACTATAGCTGGGGAGCGGATGCGTTGGCCACGATGCACGACTTCGTGGTGACGATGATGCTCTATGTCCAGTATATCTGTTGCGCTATCGCCGGAGTTTACGTCATCGTGTCCGTCTGTCAGATATACATCAAGATGAACACGGGCGAGGACGGCATCACCAAGTCGATAATGACGCTTGTAGGTGCGTGCCTGTTCCTGATCGGGGCATTCTATGTTTTCCCGGTTTTCTTCGGCTACCGCATATAACCTTACTTGTATCAGGTCGCAGACAAATAAAGTATTCACTAAAAAAGTAAACGTATGTTTCAGAAAACCAAACAACTGTGCCGCAAGGCATTCGGATTCGTCAACGGAATCCCTACCAAAGTAATGATGTTCTCCTTCATGCTGCTGTCCGGCATGGTGGCGAAAGCGCAGAACTCCGCAGGCGACTATTCCGCCGGTACGAGCGCATTATCCACTGTCGCGGAGGAGATTGCCAAGTATGTGCCTATTATGGTGAAATTGTGCTACGCCATTGCCGGCGTTGTGGCCATCGTGGGTGCAATCTCGGTATATATCGCCATGAGTGCGTCCGTAATGGTTGCATGATAAATTCCTCTTTAGCAAGAGG